>DAOUUU010000005.1 GCA_030667985.1 Candidatus Krumholzibacteriota bacterium | reverse complement strand
TACGCCAGCGTCTTTGCCGCGCTGGAGGGCATCCCCAGGTTCGCGCCGTCCGTTGATTTCAACAGCAGTGTGATGGCCCGGGTCGATGTTGCGAGATACCGCAAGAGCCCCGCCAGGAAAGCGGTCGGCGTATTCGGCGGGATGTGGGGGCGTCTGCCCGCGCCAGTCCGTATCACCGGTACGATCACCGCCGTTTTCGCCCTGTTCGTCAGTGCCTATAGGCCATTACTCGACATATTGCTTGGCGCCTTGCAGGCGACAGCCGCGCTTTTCGGCTCGGTCATTGTTCTGACGAGGGAGCTGCCCCGCCTGATGGACCATCTCCTGGAGCAGTTGAATTCCTTCAAGAACTACGAAGTCGCGCTCAAGACGATCATAAATGCATTTCAGGGTATAGTGTCCGAGCTGAACATCAATTATATACTCGCAGCCGCTCTGGCCGTAGCGGTATTGCTATTTCTCATCAGAATGGCACGTGTCGCCAGCGGAAAAGGAGAGACCCATGCAAGCGTTATTTAGCGTGATAGTCGTCAAACTGATACTCTTTATACTGGGTGCAACGGTCATCGGAACTCCGGGCGGCAACCAGAGCGCCGAAACAACGAAATGCAGCGGCCCTACAACTATCCGGAACATTCTGGTCGTATATAATACAGATACGACCGCGACCGAGGAAAAGAAGGTTGAAGAAGAGTTAGAGGCCGAGAAGAAGAAGGCAAAAAAAGAATCGAGGGCCCTGAAGATCTCGATCACCGACAAGGGGCTCAGGGTCGATTCCGATGAGGGTGGAGAGGTCGAGTTCACGGTGGATCTGGAGGGTATCGATGAGGCGATAGACGAGAAGTTGCGCAGACTGGAAATCCCCGATTCCATTATCGCATATATGGGGGATGAGGATGAGCGCAGGTTCATCGGTATCAGGGGAAAGGATCTGGTTAGATTTGGAGAGGATGTTCATATCCCCTACTTCGAGCTGGTTCGTGGAAATGTTGTCGTGATAGGCGGCGATTTAAGGATAGACGGCAAGGTGATGGGCGATGTGGTCAATATTTTTGGAAAGACGACCTTAAGCTCTAGCTCTGTCGTCAACGGAGAAGTAGTTACCGTCATGGGTGATCTCTCCAAGGCTGGCGACGCGACGGTGGGCGGCGAGACGATCATCGTCGGCGGGGAGGGGTTCGGTATGTCCATGTGGCCCATGATGCCACTGGGACACGGCTTGATCAAGGTGATCGGCAGGATCGTGGGCTTTATGTTAGCTGCACTTCTGCTTTTCTTGGTCGTCTATTTCCTGAGCGACAGGATGAAGAGATCGTCCACGCTCGTATTCGGCTCGTTCCTCAAATCCCTCGGAGTCGGGTTTCTCGTCGTTTTCGTCGGATCGATCATGGCGGTAATACTGGCGGTTATCCTTGCCATTACTATTGTGGGGATCCCGGTCTCCATTTTGATAATACTTTCGTTTGTTGCGTTGGTAGTGATGGGATACTTCGTCAGCGCCCTTGCGCTCGGAGAGTTTGTCACATCCAAGTTCAATCTCGATGTCGATTCCCCCGTGATCCAGGGTTTGATCGGGCTCTTCGCCCTGGCCCTGTTCGGTCTGGTCGCGAGCATTATGTTCATTAATCCATTCCTGTCACCGGTGCGGGTCTTGCTGTGGAACCTGGGTAACTTCGCCAATTTCCTCGCCGTCATCACCGGAGTCGGGGCCTTCGTCCTGACGAAGGCTGGAAGCGTGTCGAAAGAGACCAAGCCCGAATTACCGGCATAACGGAAGTGTTTTGCTTTACAGCGGAGCTTCATCTGATTATTTTTCACTATGGTCGGATTGAAGGATCGTAGCAGCTGTAAGGTATGACCTGTGCATATTAGAATAGTTTTCTTGTTCCTATCCATTCCGCTCTTTGTCTGCGCCCCTGTCCGGGGCTTTTCTTCAGCATCGGGCTCAGTCGCCACTATGGCCGCCGAGGCTATCGGGGAGTCGCCCGAGGGCGGCAGGTCCAGTCCAGGTATATCCCTGGGAGGGAATGCAGCAGCCGATGCCGAGGCTCCGTGGCAGAAGATAGGCGATAGGTTCAGGCCCCATTTCGGCGAGATCGTAGATTCGATCATCGTCAAGGGCAACACCCACACCGAGCGCATCACCATAGTCAGAGAGATGACCACGCGTCAGGGTGAGCCCCTCGAGGAACATCTGATCAAGCGCGATATGTCATTTATCAGGGGAATGGGATACTTCTCCGATACGGATTTCTCCATCGAGCGTGTCTCGGCCGGCCATTGCAGGATAACAGTCAATATTATAGAACGTCCCGGCCTGTTCATGAGGTTTCCATATCCAGTCGTGAACTATGATTTCGAGAAGGGTATCAGCTACGGAGTCAGATGGCGGATAAAGAACTTCAGGGGATTGGGGGAGGAACTCCGTCTGATCGCACTGAAGAGGCGCGAAAAGGAGCATGGCGGCGACATCGCCTGGAAGGTTCCATGGTTGATGGGTAAAAGACTGCAGATGAATCTCAATCTCTTCACCTACCGGCGGCTCGAGGAGCCGGAATCGGATGATTACATAAAGGAGCGTACCGGTACGAGCGCCTATTTCGGCATGCCGCTCTCATCGAGTCTGCTCAAGCAGTTGTGGCTGGGAACAACCTTCTCGATCGAAGCCAGGGACTCGAGACTCACCTGCGCCAGGAACGGCACTATTACGAGCGAGTTGTACCGGCAGAACCTGATGGCTCTCGGGCTCGAGCTCATGTACGACAGCAGGGACAACAGGATATCCCCCTGGAGCGGATTCTTCAGCAGGCTCCGCACGGTCCGTTTCACATCGATCTATGGACTCGATCATCATTATATATTCTATTACACGGTGCATAACTACTACCTGCCGGTCAGATCACTCGGGACACTCATATTCTCCCTGCAGGGCGATGTTCGCGAGGGGGATCTTCCAACCTTTTTCGAGATGGGGATCGGCGGGGCTGGTGATCTCCGCGGCTATCCCGACAACGACAGAAGGGGAAGGGCGAAGGTGCTCGGAGCGGTGCAGCTCAGGCGTCCTCTCTACGGCCCCAGGGTATTCAACATCCCATGGGTGGGGAAATTCGATCTCGCGCTCAATGGCGTAGCCTTTGTCGACACGGGCGCTCTGATGGATTGTATCAGCGAGATAAACGATTCGAAATACGAGGTGACCGGCGGCTTCGGCGTCGAGGTGATCTCGCCTATTCAGGACATCGTCCGCTTCGAGCTTGCCGGTGACGGCGAGGGTTATTTTGCCTTCTACTTTACCTCCGGAGTACGCTTCTAGACTTTCCTCCAGACAATCGAAAAATGGGGATTGTCCCTCACGTAGGGCGTGAATTCCATATTGCTTTTGTTCGCAGCGAGATAGCACAGAGCTTGAGCCATTTGCCAGCAGAAGGCTGGGGAATATATCCCAGAATTATGTAAAAGATTTTAACTGATCCGTTAGTTATGTATCATTTTATTATTTATATCTCACCATAGTATTCTCCAGAAAACACCAGAATGTCATCTTTGTATATATTAATATGACAACTGGTTGTAAAGATTTCCAAGACAACTTCTGCCATAATGGCATTCGGTCGTTTTGATTTATTGGGGCTGGTTTTTCCACTACCGCACCTCCGGGGAATACTGGTTGCTCACTATATAGGGTGTAAAACTATATCTCCTGCGGAGATAGGGCTGGAAAAGGTATTGTGGATATGATTGCTAATGGATTGATAAGGAAAAGGTTGCGCTTTTCTCTGATCGTGTCGTTGATCGCATTGGCACAGTTAATGCCTTCGAACGTGCAATCGGAAGTATCCCATACGCTTACACTCCAGAACGGGATCTCCATCGATCTCTACACTCCGGAAACGATACTCGAGAACATGACCGAACGTGACGAGAACGGCTCGCTCTATTTACGGCTGCCGGGTGAATTGCTACGCTACCGCCTCGTGGAGGATATCAGTGAAGAGGTGATCATGAACAAGGGGGATGGTATCTTCCATCCTATGAATCATGAATGGGTCATACAGGCCCTCGAAGGGATCGATCTGGCGGGGATCACGATCGATCAGAGGGTGGAGGTCTTTATTCTGCCATACCCTAGATACTATCCGCTTACGAGCACTTCTTGCGGAAAGAGGATATTCCTCTCTCCGGGCGTCTACGAGGTCATTCCCTATATGGTCGCTCATACCGTGGTCCACGAATTCGGTCACGTCTTTCAGCATGTTTATATGCCCGACGACGATATCGACGGATGGTGCACCTATCTCACGCTGAGAGGAATCTACGGAGACCCGGCCTATACCAGCGCGGCCGAACACATGTACAGGCCCAAGGAGGTTTTCGCCGAAGACTTCAGGTATCTATTCGGCGGCGAATACTCCACATACTCGGGCACGATCGAGAATCCGGATCTGCTCCTCCCGACACTGGTCCAGGGCCTCGAGCCATTCATGGTCTCGCTCGTCAGCGGCGAGTACGTGGTAGATAACGGCCCGGTCCCGGAGGGTCCCCTGGCCGTCTCGAACTATCCCAACCCCTTCAACCCGTCGACAGTTATCACGCTGCGTTTCGGCGGGAATGATCCCTACGGCACGCGTCCGGTGGATATCAGTGTCTACGGCGTCGATGGACGGCTGGTAAAGGATCTCTACTCGGGCGCCGTCTCCGGCGACAGCTTCTGGGTTTCATGGGACGGCACGGATGATCGCGGAATCTCGGTATCGAGCGGTCTCTATTTCTACCGTGTCACATCCGGCGGTAATGTCATGAATGGCAAGATGCTGCTCCTGCGCTGATTCCGCCGCCCTCCTGCATTCGACTCCAGGCAAAACACCCGATATGCTCGTTTTCTAGCTGAGATCCCGTTTCCGCTCGCTTGCACGGCGGAGGCTCAACTGGCCGCAGGCCGCATTGATGTCGCCGCCCTGGCTTCGTCTCACCGTAACGGTTGGGGCCTTGGGGAGAAGGACCTGTAAGAATCGTTCGAGATTCTCCTCGGTGGGAGACTTGTAGGGGCACCCGTCCCATTCGTTGAACGGTATGATATTTATCTTGAAAGGCCTGCCCCTGGTGATCCCGGCGAGTCTTTGGGCATCGGCCGGATCTTCGTTCACTCCGGATATCAGCACGTACTCGAGGGTCACGATTGTCTTTCTGGCGCGTGCGAACTCCTCCGCCGCCGCGAGCGTCGGAACGATGTCATCCGCCTCGGGCATGATCTCCCTGCGGACCCTATCAGTCGTTGCGTTTAATGATATGGCCAGGCTGAACTTCAGGTCGGTCTCGGATAGGGCGAGTATTGCCTCGGGAATACCGATCGTGCTGATCGTGATCCTCTTCTGCCCAAGAGCGAATCCATCGATGGCGTTCAGTATCTCGATAGATTTTTCGATATTGCCAAGATTGAGGAACGGTTCCCCCATGCCCATGAAAACTATGTTGAAACGTCTGTTACGCTCGAGGTGTCTCGACTTGAAGAAGAGGACCTGATTGAGTATCTCATCGCTCTCAAGGTTCCGTTTGAAGCCTCCGTCACCCGTCCTGCAAAATCGGCATCCGAGAGGGCAGCCGACCTGGCTCGAGATGCAGATCGTCTGGACGCCTCTGGCCTTCATCAGCACCGCTTCGATGAGTGAACCGTCGCCGGTCTCGAGTAGAAACTTCTGGCTCCCATCAATCGAAGAGCGTACACTCTCGACCCGCTGCAGGGATGTAATGGTATATCTTTCATCGAGTAGCGTTCTTAGCTCCATGGGGATATTGGTCATCTCGACGAAACTCGAAGTGGCCTTCTGGTATAGCCACTTGAGGAGCTGGGGGGCGCGATAGCGCTGCTCTCCCAGTTTCTGGAGCTCGCTGGAGAGTTCTTCGATCGACAGGTTCTTGATATTAGTTTTTCTCATAGGCTGATCCAGTCACTAGATTGAATAATACGAAAAGTGATGATGATGCCCAATAAAAAAAGGACGATCAGAGGATGTATCGACCTGGGGAGCAGCTATTTCAGGCTCCTGGTAGTCTGCCCCGGGCCGTCGGGCGAGGCCGAGGTGCTCTGCGACGATAAGGAATATGTCGGGTGGGGAGATTCGGTTGCCAGGGGAGGAGTGATCGGGGAAAGCGGTATAGCGCGCGCGGCTCATGCCCTCGAGAGGCTACTCCGGGCGGCGGAACGGTCCGGCTGCGAGCACCCGATCCTGGCGGCCACCAACACGATGAGATCCGCCCTGAACGGGGATGCGGCGCATTCATTACTCGAGAGGCTCGCCGGCCGGCCGATCACGGTTCTGTCGCAGAGGGGTGAGGCCGCTCTCGGATTCTTGGGGGCCAGCTCTGTTGTCAGGGGTAACGGGCCCGTTCTACTCGTCGACGTGGGGGGGACGAGCACAGAGATCGCATGGGGAAGCGGAGGGATCATGGATGGGTTCGAGGGACTCCCCTTGGGCGCCCACATTGCAGGGGCGATGATATCGAGGGGATACCGCAACATCCTCACGGTTCCATGTTATTCGGCTGTACGAGCGCTGGAGGATTCGATCGGGCTGCATTATACCTTGCCGAATAAGGGTCAAAGGCCTACAATCCTTGCTACTGGCGGCACGGCCGTGAGCCTTGCCGTGATATTACGCTATATGAAAGAGCGGGAGCCGGCCTTCGCAGAACCCACGGCCGTCCCGGCCGGTATGCTCGAATTTGTTATTCGGAGATTGCGTGGGCTCTTCCAAGCCGGGTTCGAGAGGAGGCTCCCTCTCGAACCGGAACGGGTCCGGCTGCTGCTTCCCGGTCTCGCGTTTATGGCATCGCTCCTTCGCGCGATGCGTGTTTCCGGGTTCTTCGTAACAGGGAGGGATCTGCGATGGGGAGTGGTGACGGCCGAAGAGAGCTTGATAAAATATTCGATAACGGGGGATTACATTGATGAGTAAGCGAGTGTTGATAGTCGATGATGAGGAGAGCATCAGAAAATCGCTCGAGAAGCTTCTCGCCTATGAGAAATACGCTACATTCACTGCGGCTGACGGAGAGTCCGCGCTCGAAGTCGTGGGTAGCGAGTTGGTCGATCTCGTACTCCTCGATATCAAGATGCCTGGAATGGACGGGCTCGAAGTGCTTCAGAAGATGAAGGATATCCAGACCGATCTCCCGATTGTCATCATATCCGGTCACGGGAATATAGCGACGGCCGTCGAGGCGACGAAGCTCGGAGCCTTCGATTTCCTCGAAAAGCCGATTGATCTGGACCGGCTGCTCCTGACCGTACGGAACGGCATCAAGCAGGGAAGACTCTCCCAGCAGAACGTTCAGCTGAGGGAACAGGTGAAGATGCGGACCGAGATCGTCGGAGAGCATCCGGATATCCTCTCGATTCTCGAGACGGTCGAACGGGTCGCTCCGACCAACGCCCGGGTGCTCATCATGGGAGAGAACGGGACAGGCAAGGAACTGATCGCCAGAAAGCTGCACGAGATGAGCAAGAGGGCCGCCGAACCATTCATCGAGGTCAACTGCGCCGCTATACCTGAGGATCTGATAGAAAGCGCCCTGTTCGGTCACGAGAAGGGTTCGTTCACAGGCGCCATCTCCCAGCGCATAGGAAAATTCGAGGTCGCCGATGGGGGGTCCCTCTTTCTAGACGAGGTCGGCGATATGAGTCTGTCCGCGCAGGCCAAGGTGCTGCGGGTCCTGCAGGAATCGACATTCGAGCGTGTCGGAGGGACCGAGACGAAGAGAGTCGATGTCCGCGTAATAGCAGCGACGAACAAGGATCTTCTAGAAGCGGCTGGCGGGGGTGATTTCAGAGAGGATCTCTACTACCGTTTGAATGTCGTTCCAATAAAGATACCTCCTCTTCGTGAGCGCAAATCGGACATCGAGCTGCTTGTCGATCATTTCCTGCTCCAGGTAGCCGAGGATCTCGGCCTGCCGCCCAAGAAGCTGAAGCGAAGCGCTCGCGACATGCTGCTCGATTACTCGTGGCCCGGCAATGTCCGCGAGCTGGGGAACCTGATCGAGCGTCTATGCATACTGGTACCGAAAGAGGAGATAGGAGTGGAGGATCTGCCCCCGCTCGTGCTTGCCCGAAAAGTGGATATGAGAAAGGATCCGTTCGGTTTCAGGACCTATCAGGATTTCAAGGATTTTACCGAGAGGGAGTTTCTGGTAAAAAAACTGCACGAGAACAACGAGAATGTCTCGAAGACGGCCCGGCAGCTCGGAATGCAGCGAAGCAATCTATACAAGAAGATCGAGAAGTACGGGATCGATGTGAGGAAGGAATCGGCCGAAGATACTGATTAATAGAATTTTTGTTCTATGTCTGATAGGTGAAAACACCTAAATTGAAAAATTTAAGCTAAACCGGCTAAGTTGGTATTTTTCATAGACTTTTTTTCAAGAAGCGTTTGACCTTACGCGGGTCGGTTATTATTTTACTACTGTGATGGGTGTTTAGGGTTTGATGGGTTTTTTCTTTGGAGCCTAGGGCTCCGATTGGAAGGGGATGGTAGCATGAAAAAGATAATGCTGCTGTTGACTGCCGTTCTGGTGATCGTACATCTCTCTTCCCCTCCGGTTCTGGCCGCCCCGCGTTCATACGAATCCCGGACCCTGGTTATCATGAGGATGGTATACCATCAGATCTTCGGTCTGGGAGTGTCCGCCTACAATGGCAGGGATTTCGTTCGGATCATCATCGATGATTCGGGAGAGCCCAAGCTACAGGGGGATGCGGATGACTTGGGAGGCGGAAAGTCGAATGATCGGATGGGGGATGATGGGTTGAATGATCTCACTGCTGGAATGGATACCGATACCGTCGCTAATCTGAAATTCGGCCTGACCCATTAGAGCTTTATGCTCTTTGCCGACCATTCGCCACGTGGAGTGACCGATGCCCGATAACCAAGGCGGAAATGAAGGTTTCGAGTACGAGAAGAGACCGCCGAAGCACAAATATAAGCCCCTAACCACCGAGGAAGAGCTCGGGGATATGCACTTTTCGACCGAGCACTACTCCGTGGCGCTCGAGTATTACGAGAAGGCAGTTCAGAAATCCCATATCACAGCCACACCCTCCGATCTCGTAAGGTTCTACCGCAAGATCAGCAACTGCTATTTTAAGAAGGGCATGCTGCGAGAAGCGATGGCATTCCTTCAGAGCGCAGCCTCCCACTGCCAGGATGATGACGAGATCGCAAAGGCGTCTATCGCCTGCAGGCGGGGCTTTATACTCTTAGAGCATGGAGAGTCGGATAAGGCACTCCGCGAGGGTCTCGCCGCATACAGAACGCTCCGTCTCACAGACGAGCACAAGGAGGTCGCCGACACACAGGTGCTGATGGCGAACTGCTATTTCAGGCTAGGCAAGCATGACGAGGCGGAACAGTGTTTTCTCGATTCCCTCTCGAGCTTCCGCAGGATAAACGATCCCGTAGGCGAAGCGAACATACTGAACAACCTCGGACTGTTTCACAAGAACGCATGCCGCTGGGGAAGGTCGCTCGATTTCCTTCAGCGGGCCCTCGGGCTCTGCGATGAGTTTGGCCTTACCCATGTTCGTATCCGTGTGACTCTGAACCTGGGGGTCGTTCACCTTAAAAAGCGCGAGTTCCCCGAAGCGGTAAGCACTCTGACGAACGCCAGAAAGATGGCGCGCCAGGCGGGTGACGATCTCAAATACACAAGGGCTACTCTGATGCTCGGTGTCGCGGAGACTCATACGGGCAACCTCACAGCGGCCGAGAAGCATTTGCTCGAGGCGCGCGTGCTGTCCGAGCGGAGGAGCTACAAACGCGAGATCGCGCTCTCGGACGAGTTCCTCGGCGACCTGATGCTCGAGCGCGGAGACTTAGAAGGCGCAGAGGAGAACTATTCCATAGCGTTCGCAGCGGGAAAGAAGCTCAATCCGACCGGCGATATCGTGGCCGAAGTCCTCCGCCGCATGGCTCACCTCTACCTCCTGCAGCGCAAGCCCGAGGACGCTGTAAGGACGGGGAAGCGGTCTGCCGAAATAGCCGACAAATGCGGGGAGAAACACGAGCTCGGATTCGCGCAGCGGACTATCGGGCTCGCCTATGTCCTCCTGAGAAAGAGGGAAGAGGCGGAGAGGCATATAGAAGCGAGCGTCTCGACATTTCTCGGAATGAACAATCCCTACCAGGCAAACCGCTCATGCTATCTGCTCGGTGATTATCTACAGAGGAAAAACGATCGTCATTCCCTGCTCCGCGCAAAGAAACTTATCGAGGACGCCCTCTCCTTCTTCGAAAAGAACGAGGATTTCGACGATCTCGCAGAGAGTCACTTCATCCTTGCCAGGCTCGAGCGTGAGATCGGCAACAGGGATGAATGCCTGCTCCACGTATACGAGGCGCAGCGGCTAGCAGAGGATCTTCAGGACCGTAAGCTCCAGAGACGCATCAAGAGGGTGAGGAAAACTCTCGAGGACAAGGTCACAGAATCGCTCTCGAACGAATCCAGGGAGTTCTCGCTCAGCGAGGAATTCACCGGACTCTTCTCGAAAGAGCCGCAGCTCAGGTCATACCTCGAGACGATCCTGGGGGATCTGATGCGGAAGATGTCCGCCGGCCACGGTTTTGTAGCGATGTACGGCCGCGGTAACGGTCACAGGAAGATCCATACGCTCGTGCGCAGCGGTGTAGATGAGGATGTGTCGGCAAGGCTCGCGCGGTGGTTCGTCGAGAGAGACGATATCGACATGAACTCCGGGCTGCTGCTGACCGATACTGAGCATGACAAACGGCTCGCCGGTATCAGGGATATTCTTCCCGGCCGTGACGCGCCCGTCTACTTCCATCCGATCTGCGCGAAGGGCGAGCCCTACTGCCTGCTCTTCTTCCAGTACCCGGGAGATAACGGGGGGCCGCCCAAGCTTGGGTCGAAGATAGAGGTGGCTGCCACATATGCGGATTTCATAGGATTTATGATCAAGAATTTTACAGACTGCGGATCCGACAAGCATGAGCTCGATCCCACGCTCGTTCGCCGGGGGCTTCACAGCATCATCACGCGGGACGAGCAGATGCTGCGCATCCTAAATCTCTCCGAGAGGGTCGCCTCGTCCTATTCGACCGTGCTGCTCATGGGTGAGACGGGAACCGGCAAGGGGCTCATCGCGGAGACGATCCACCGGCTGAGCCCGAGGCGGGACAAGAAGTTTATCCATGTCAACTGTGCCGCATTACCGGAGAACATCATCGAGAGTGAGCTATTCGGTCACGTAAAGGGTTCCTTTACAGGAGCCTATGCCAACAAGAAGGGTTTGCTCGAGGAGGCCGACGGCGGCACACTGTTCCTCGATGAGATCGGAAAGACTCCTCTTCCTTTACAGGGCAAGCTGCTTCAATTCCTCGACTCGAGGAAGATCAGGCCGGTGGGCGGCAACGAGATGACCGGCGTCGATGTCAGGTTGATCTTCGCGTCCAAGGTCGATTTGCTCGCGCTTTGCGGCGAAGGGATGATGCTGGAGGATTTCTACTACCGTATAAACGATTTTCCGCTTACGATCCCACCGCTCAGGGATCGGACCGAGGATATAGAGATCCTGGCGCGCCACTACATCGACTTGATCAGTAAGGAGATGAAGAGGAGGATCCTCGGCATCTCGAACGAGGCCGTCCGCCATCTTGAATCCTACAGATGGCCCGGCAATGTCCGTGAGCTGGAGAAGATCGTCAAGCGGGCCATAATACTCGCAGATGATAACACGCTGATCACACCCGACCTGCTGATGTTCAACATGGGCACCGATCGGAGCGAGCCCAGGGCCGCCTCGTCGAACCTGCCCGACCTCGTCCGCGCTCTCGAGAAGCGCACGATCACCGAGACGCTGAAACGCTTCGAGTGGAACCGGAGCGCGGCGGCTCGCGAGATCGGCATAAGCTATCCCACCCTTCTGAAGAAGATCCGCGAGTACGAGATCGAAGAAACGCAATAAAATCACCACTCTATTTCGATTACTCGATTCGACCTGCAGCGCATCTATTATGTTGCTTGCCTTCCCCTATAAAGAGTTTTAACAACGCAACTCATTGTATGTAAAGTGGTTATGTGGATTACTGCCCTGAGTGGAATGTCGATTTCCAGGTGAATAATTCATCCGCTATATTTGAAACGCCGCGGTATCCATTCGCGCTCGTAATCCATTGAAATACAAATCGTTATGTAATGCAGTCGGTTTGCTCCTGTGCCGGTGATCATGGTATGATGCTTGCCAGTTATATAAATCGGGTATCGGTTGGCGAATGAGGAACGGCAACCGGGGAAATACTGAGTAGTCCTGTTCTTAAGCTCTCCTGAAGGAATTTTACAGGGGAACGGTGGGGTCTCTAGGACGGGAAAATGAGGTGTTTCCCCGGTATTTTTTTGTTAAAAAAGGGTTGAGCCAAATACCTCGGCTGTCTTATCCTTCGATGAAGAGAAAAGCAGGGGTATGAGTATCCTTAGGAATGGCGAGATTCATAAGGCGTGCGAGTATGGACATCCCCTCCGGTGCTCGCATCTTATGCCCCTGCGCCCTATTCCCGCTCTTTTTCCACAAGTATTGACATCAACACTTTTCTAGAGGAAAGATCCTTTACCGCAGCACTCTGTGCCTGTCCCATTGAGAGGACGAATTTGTAGACACTTGACGACAGGCAAGGCCGGTTCTCTCGTCTCCGGAGCCACACCCTTGGAAGGCGATCCAACCTGACGCCGGTTTTTATCTCACGGAATTACAAGCAGTTATACTAATAATTCTCGGCCGCACCGAGCTAATGGACGCTCAATAGTATATCTGGCACATCAGTTGCGAGTATAGAGTGATAGAAAGGACAAGATGATGAGGATAACACTGATAGCGACCATGATGATTTTCCTGCTTCTGCTCTCCTGCAGCGGCGAGGAGAGGATCGTCGAGGTCCCTGTTGCAGTCAACTGTACACCGCCCTCGCCCACAGGCGTCTCTGTGACCAACGTGGACGGCTACATATTCATCTACTGGTATCCGAGCTATGTGAACGATATCGATTACTACGAGATATTCCGATCCTATGCGTGGGAGGGTCCCTTCGAATGGATCGGTGATGTCAATGCGACATATCCCCAGCCCTATGAGTACCGTTTCGATTATGATGTTGATAACGGCGTACAGTACTTCTATGCGGTCAGGGCTGTAGATACGGGCGGACTGAGAAGCGATTACAGCCCCGATTATGTGACGGCCACCGCCCGTTACGAGAATCCTCTGGGAGAACCGCTGACACTGAACGAAGTCGATCAGTTGCCCTTGCAGAGCGGATACAATTTCGCCGGGCTCACTAACGTGGCGCAGGACTATACACTCGCGAGCACAGATATCTTCTTCGATGTCATTGGGAACGAGCTGGCTCAGGATATCCCCCATATCGTCGGGGCCCGGGCCGGCGTCGAGATCCAGGATTACGGATTTGTTGGGACGAGCCAGGGTTCCTACGACGGCATCAACTACGCCCCCGAGATGGGCTGGGCTCCGACCCGGAAGACGGAAGCGATCGTAGGGCACTGTTATGTCATGCAGATACTGGAGAGTGACGGGATACACTACGCGAAGATCACCGTCATCGAAGTGACGCCTAACTATGTGACATTCTACTGGGCCTACCAGACCGATCCGGGAAACAGGGATTTTGCCCCGCGCCCGGAAGATGACGATTCGAAACCGGATGAAAACTCGAAAGAGTTTGAAATAAAGCTTGGTCGACTTTACCCCCCATCGTTAAGAGAGGGTAGCACCTACGAGGAGGAGCATCTCTAGCGACTGGACACTTTAAAGCTGACACAGACTTTCCAGGTGTTGTTACCCGCGTGAAGGTCGACCGGAAGAGGAGAATGAGGGAAAAGGCTTGTCGATCAGGGGCGGCAAAGATTCTTCATTCTCCTCGATTTTTATATCTAACCGCTTGATATGAAAGACCTGCTCCGTTATTATCCACCTCTCATGAAGAGAAGCATATTAGCGATAATATTGATGTTACTCGCGGGAAGCGATCACTCGCGGGGAGAATCTATTCCCCCGATGCCTCTATCGAGACCCAGGGTCAGCGAGAAGATCGGTCTCTTCCAGCGGGAGTCACTCATCCGCCTTTCGGCCGGATCCATAGCGCCCGTCGATTCGCTTTCTCTGCTCGTCATCAGGGTATCGTTCTCCGACAAGGGTTTCGGCATCGGAGCAGACGGAAATCCTCACGATTTCCTCTACTTCGAGAACGAACTTAGGCACCTGCGCGAGTACTACGACGGCGCGTCCCTCTCCCGGTTCACACTGGATGTCCCGCTCTATCCCGAGGAGGTTCCCCTGAGCAGGGAGGAGGGCTACTACGGCGAGGATGGAGTGTGGGAGATCCGTATCTCGGAGATGGTTATGGAGGTCGTCGAGGCGATCGACGATATCGTCGATTTCTCACAGTACGGGGGAATAGCCTTCATACACTCGAGCTCCGGCCAGGAGACAGATTTTGAGGGTGATTCGCCCTATCAGCTCTGGTCCGGGTTTCTCGATCCGGAGGAGATGGCCGAGGCGATTGCCGACACTCTTGGCACACCGGGCATACCGACCGACGATCTGATAGGGGGAGAGATCTATTATATCGACAATGTAATAGTATGTCCGGCACAGGCGTCACAGGACGAGTACATATTCGGTTCCCTCGGAATATACGCCTATCAGATCGGGCTGAGAGTCGGCATGATCCCTCTCTTCGATACGACTCCCGGCTCCTTCCCCGATTCGCAGGGGATCGGGAGCTTCGGCCTGATGGGGTACGGAATCTACAACGCCGCAGGCTTCATACCAGCCTTCCCGTGCGCCTTTCACAGGTATCTGATGGGTTGGGTCGATGTGGTCGATGTCGAGGCGGATGCAGGGATACGCCTCAAGGATATAAATGCTGCTGATATTGCCGATACGTCGCTCGTGAGGCTCTCGGTGAGTCCCTCGGAGTACTTTCTGATCGGCAACAGGGTCCACGATACCAACTGGAACGGACTGTTCGATTTCATCAATGTGGATACGGTCCTCGGTATTCCGGGAAACAAGGACACGCTGCTCGGCGCCGAGTTCGATTTCTTTCTCACCGCGACGACAAATCCCGATCTGCCAGAAGGGGGAGTCGACACGGGAAGCGGTTTGCTTATCTGGCATATAGACGAGGGTGTGATCCTCGGTCAGCTCGCCGCTGGAGGGTATCCGAACGACGACGCATCGCTCAAGGGGGTCGATCTCGAGGAGGCGGACGGCGTACAGGACCTCGACAGGCCGGGCGGCAGCCATTCCTTCGGCAGCTATATCGATTCCTTCAGGGATGGGGTCAATACGAGCTTTGGTCCCGGGACCAATCCATGGAGCCGCGGCAATTCCGGTCTGGAATCGGGGATCCTCGTCGACGGCATCTCGGCTCCCGGCGAATACATGGATCTTGCCGTGACCTTTGATGCTTCCAGCGAGATGGTCCGCGTCGATTTGCCCGGTTATGTGAGAGAGTTGAGTCCTGTTGCCATAAATTATTATTCAGGCAGAAACGACCTTGTGACAGCGGTCGATACCGGCCTGGTACTCTACGCTTACAACGTGAGCTCGGCCGACTGGGCTGGTGAGATCGACACAATCGTATCGATAGCGGACGCAGTATGGTCCGGTCCGCCAATTGCCTGCAATGCGGGTGTGGACGGTATGCTCGGCATCTTTATCACAACATTGGACGGTATGTTCTACGCTTTCCACACAGACGGCACGCCCTATCCGGTGGGTGATCCGTCCGCCCTGGGATCACTGCGCCTTGAGGGCGATCTCTCTGCGGCGCCGATCGCTGCGGAACTCGACGGAGATATATACAGTGAGGTCATTCTTCTCTGCTCGACTGCCGACAGCACCTTCCTCTATATAGTCGGGTTCTCCGAAACCTGGGAGGGATCGGATTGGGAGACGGCCGGCACCGATATCATTCGGCTGTCCCTCATGGAGGGGAGGCTGCTCTCCCATCCTGCATGGGGGAGGGTTAGGGATCTGGATCTCGCCATCGATTACGAGGGGCTCTACATCGCCACGCTGAGGGACGAGGGCGATCTCTTCGTGAACTACATACCTCTGCTTCCCAGATACATCACCTTCGAACAGTCCATCGAACCGATCTCACGACTGGTTGGAACACTGGGGAGTGCTCCCCGATCGCTCTGCACACCAGCGGCGGGAAACATCCATGATTCGTATTATCCAGGTGATGTGGGAGTCTTCACCATTCAGGGAGTGGGACTGATATATTACCACCCCCTCGGAGACTTTCATGTGATCGAGCTGGGGGGCACAAGCATCTCTCCCCCCGCATTTGCCGATCTCGACCAGGACGGGGCGATGGAGACGGTACTGAGGAACAGGTACAAGCTCTATATCTTTCAGGGATTCGGAGCGCTGGCTAACGAATGGCCCAAGGATATACCGCAGGCCCTTCTCGACCTCGAGAACGGATCGGCTCATGCCTCGCCTGTTATAGCGGACCTCGACGGAGACATTAAGAGCGATGTGATCTTCAGAGTGGGAGGAGATCTCTACGCCTTTTCGTTGGCCGGATCGCTTCTGGACGGCTGGCCCATCCCCGGCGAGGGGAGAAGCCCGTCGACTCCAATGCTGGTTGAAACCGAGGATGAAGGGCTCTATCTCTTTGTCGCCGGGTCCTACGATCGACTCGGTGAAACGGGAGCGGTTACGAGCTCGTCCCTCCGGCGCCAGATTCTCCCTGATGCGGAGTTTCTGCATACCAGCTGGCCCTTTTTCCGACGCGACTTCCTGGGGAGCTCCAACCAGGCTATACCGGTACAGTTTATCCGATATGATCACATCGACGAGCGCAGCTTCATCTGCTATCCCAATCCTGCCAAGGGCGATTACTTTACGGTGCGCGTAATGCTTCACGATTATGCCGGCGTCGTAGGGATAACACTTTTCAATCTGGAGGGTGAGGTCGTCTACTCGGTGCAGAGCAGGCACGAATCGGCCTCCGGCAGCCTCATTCCGTTCGAGGAAAGGATTCCTACGAAAAATCTTGCCGCGGGCATCTATATCTGCCGTTTAGTAGTAAAGGGACCCAAGGATTGGGAGGGTGTCAAGAAGGTGGCGGTGATCAAGTGAACAGAGCAACGGATCGGCGGAGGAGAGTAAATCGTTTATAATCCGAGCGATCGTTGGAATATATGAATAATACGCACAAGCATGGAGATATATGGAAGTTGACCGGCGGGCGGTTATTCATTACAATTAGAACACAGTCCGCAGATTGAGGAGGAGTGATGTTACGTCGAACCATAACCCTGGCAGCAGCGCTTATCATCATCCTGGCATGCACCGATGCCGGGGCGGGAGAGCCTGGAACGAGCGGATTCGTATTCCTTCGCCTCGGAAACGGGGCGCGAGCGAGCGGTATGGGTGAGGCCTTCACCGCCGTGGCTGATGATGCGACGAGCATATACTGGAATCCGGCGGGTCTGGCGAGTGTCGACGATGTGGAGCTCAATCTTTCTCACACAGAATGGCTCGTAGATACGCGCTTCGAACAGATCTCTGTCGTGAACGAGATGTTGGGTGGCGCGGTGGGGCTCAGTTTCACGGGTCTTTTCTACGGCGACCTGGAACGGTACGGCGATTATCCGAGCCTTACTCCGGACGGGACCTTTTCTCCCTACGATTTCGCCCTGGCGGCCGGATACGGGATGGATGTCCTGCCGAATCTCGCGGCGGGAGCGTCGGCGAAACTCATCCATTCCAAGATCGATTTCGAATCGGCGACGAGCTGGGCTGTCGATCTCGGCGTGACGCACAAGAGCATGATAGAGGGACTCACGCTGGCCGCTTCGCTTCTCAACCTGGGACCGCAGGCCAAGTTCGTCGAGGAGAAGTTCTATCCACCCTTCCAGGCCAGGATAGGGGCCGCATACCTATATACCGCCGGTTGGCTGCACGGCGACCTGATAGCCGCGACCGACATAGTATTTCCCAACGACAATGATACGAAGATGCATGTCGGCGCTGAATACAACTACGATCGATACCTGTCGATCCGCGCAGGTTACAAGGGAAACTATTACGTTCAGGGACTGACGATGGGTCTGGGATTGAGGTACAAGAACCTGCGGTTCGATTACGCATTCATGCCGATCGAGTACGGTATCGGTGACAGTCACCGACTCTCGCTCAGCGTCGGGACATCGGGCCCGTAATACTCCAGCGACAGATTGCCTCCCTCTAGTAGACAATAGGAGAAGTGCTCTTCCCAATCGCCGAGCATCACGAAGGTCTTCTCGCCGAAGTTTTCCATCATGGGAAGATGAACGTGCCCCATCATGAACGTATCATTGTCCCATTCAAAGAACCTCTCCTTCGCGATCTCCAGTACCTTTTCTGCCACCCGTTTCGTCTTTTTGTGGGTCACACCCTTGCTTGCCCGTGAGAAATTGCGCGCGAATCCGTACAGGATATCGGGGTGAACAATGCGGGCGATCGAGATGACAAGGGGGTTGCGGATCACCGCCTTCAAGGCCTTATAGGCGTAATCGCCGGGCAGGAGCATATCTCCATGGGTCATCGTTATCCTCCTGCCCTGGAGATCATGTGTCACAAGCTGCGGAAGCAACTTCATCCCAAGTGTTTCGGAGATGTAGCTGCCGAGCCAGTAATCGTGGTTCCCGCCCATTATCGATACACGGCTCCCGCTTTTTACGAGGTGGTGAAGGCCGTCGAGGATCTCGTGGTAGTATTTCGGGACGAAACTCCGGTACTCGAACCAGAAGTCGAAGATATCGCCGAGGAGGTAAAGGTTGCCGACACCCTCGATGTGGTTCAGGAAGTCGAGGAAGAGAGCTCGTTTTTTGCTTTCCTTCTCATCGTCGGTATGATAAGAAAAATGCGTATCAGATAGAAAGATGATGGAATCTTTCACTATATCCTCTCCTCGATACCGGAACGGGCGACCGTCATTCGAACGATTTATGGCAGAGGGGGGGACCAAATTCAAGGGAAATCACCTTTAAGCTCTGGAGGGACGATGGATACTCTATGGGACAAAGTGAAGAAGAATCTCGTCGATTGGTACGGAACCGCCTATGAGAAGACGGACGAGCTTGCCCGCATAGGGAAGAAGAAGATCGAGGCGGCAGGCGTGAACAGGGCGATCGAAAAGCAGATCTCCGAGCTTGGGGGCAAGGTCTACGACCTGATAGATGTCCAGGGCAAGGGGGGCGTGATCGCGAAGGATTCCGATGTGGCGAGGCTTGTCGAGGAGATCAGGGGTCTCGAGGAGGAGCTCAAGGCTAAGGAGCTGGAGATAGAGGCGATAAAGGCCGAGAAGGAGCAGGACGAGACCTCCTCTTGAGGATGAATCTAATGAAGAATGATTTTAATCCTTGACATGGTTTAATAATTGTCGTAAACTTGGCCCCGCTTAGTGTCAGGCTCAGCTGTGTTTCGTCGAAGGTTGTTGTAGTTCGCCAACTAAGATGCCTTCATAGAAACCCCACCGAAAAATTGAACTTTTTTGACGCTCTAGGTGTATAAGAGTATGAAGGGTGGAAGTGCAGGGGGAATTTGCAGTGAAAAGGTAGGTTTTACAGCTCAGGAAAACAGCTAGGTTTCTGTAATTTGTATCTTTACAAAAGGATACAATCGGGTTATCTTTAATATAGGGGGAAGTTTGGAAGATGTATCAGGAAGCAAAGAATAAGGAATATCTCGGAGAGAGGAGCCTCGACCTCTATCTTAGGGAGATAAACAACACGTCTCTGCTCACCAGAGCACAGGAGAAAGAGCTCGCCGAGAAGATCCATAAGGAAGATGAGGATGCTCTTCACAAGTTGGTGAAGGCGAACCTGCGTTTCGTCGTATCGGTTGCTAAGCAGTATGTGAATCAGGGACTTTCCCTGGCCGATCTCATCAACGAGGGCAATCTTGGCCTTATAAAGGCTGCCCACAGGTTCGACGAGAAGCGTGGCTTCAAGTTCATATCCTATGCGGTCTGGTGGATCCGACAGGCGATGCTCCAGTCGCTTGCCGAGCAGTCCAGGATCGTACGCTTACCCCTCAACAGGGCCGGTACACTTTACAGGATCGGTAAGGTCGCGCGTCAGCTCGACCAGGAGCTGGGCAGGAAACCCGAGGTGGAGGAGATAGCGAAGAAGCTCAACCTGTCGAACGAAGAAGTTCGGAATACGATGCAGATAGCCAACAGCCATCTCTCGCTCGATGCTTCCTTCAACAACGATCAGGAAGAGAACTCTCTCGTAGATTATCTTGCGGACGAGAACCAGGAACCTACAGACGAGATGACTTTCTCCAACGCTTTGAGCGATGATATGATCAGGGCGCTCAGTACGTTGACCGAGAGGGAGCGTGCCATTCTGACGCTCTATTTCGGTCTGGGCGATTCCGAGCCGATGACCCTCGAGGAGATCGGCAAGAAGATGAAGCTCACGCGTGAGCGCATCCGTCAGATCAAGGAGAAGGCGATTCTGAGGCTTAGGCACAGTTCTCGAAGCAAATATCTCAAGGGGTATGTCGAGGATTGATAACTCCTGTATTTACAGTATGATAATTCCCAGGGCGGGGGATTCTTCCCCGCCCTTTTCTATTATACCGAGCCAGTATGGTATGCCATTTGCACGGATTTCAGCGGAGTAAAATGTTCTTGACAGAGAGGGGCTTAGACCCTAGGTTGACCCTCGAAGTCGGTCCAGGCCCCAAGCGGATAGAGTGATAATGGACAAGTACTACAACTTCATGTATATCCCGGGCAATAATGCCGAGGTGAAGAATCTGCGTATACGCAGCGCTTTCGCGCTGATCGTCATCGCCGCATTCGTCACTCTCGTAGCCACATCGGTCATCATGATCGTCAAGTACTCGGGCCATATGGAGGATTCGCACCTTCTCGCGAAATTCGAGAGCGAAAACGCTGTTCTGAGGGCACGCATCCAGACGTTCCAGTACGAGATCGGTGATCTCGAGAAGAGGATGGATACCAATTTCGAGCTCCAGAACAGGGCTCGTTTGCTCGCCGGCCTTGATCCGATCGATTCGCAGGTCTGGCAGGTTGGTATCGGCGGCCCAGAGCCTCTGGCACTTGAATCAGCGCATATTACCGATTCAGAGAGGATCATGTCGGATCTCGACGATGATCTGGAACGGATGGTCCGCCAGTCGAAGCTGCAGCTCGACAGCTACGACGAGATCGTCGGCATTCTCGAACAGGAAAAGAAGGTCAGGGATTGCACTCCTTCGATCCGGCCGGTCAGGGGCGGGTACCTCTCGAGCCGTTTCGGTCGGAGAATGGATCCCTTCACCGGACGTATCTCTCAGCACACAGGCGTCGATTACCGTGCCAGAATCGGAACGCCTGTGATGGCCACAGCGGACGGCGTCGTGACCATGGCAAAGAAGAACGGCAGTTTTGGATTGATGATAGAGGTGAATCACGGCTTCGGTTTCAAGACTCGATATGCGCATCTCTCGAAGATGAACCTGAGGCGCGGCAGCCGGGTTAAGCGCGGCGAGATTATCGGCCTTGTCGGTAATACAGGACGTTCGACCGGAAGTCACCTTCACTACGAAGTCATGTTCAAGAAAGCGCGCCGAAATCCGCTGCACTATGTCATCCCGACCGGCACATATTTCGATTGATCCCGCCCGGCTCCCCTTGCGCCATATATCCTTTTTTCTTGTCACTATGCAGCAAAGTACATAAACTAATCCTGAAGTAGTGTGCTAGCATGACGGTCGCAAATCAACCGGAGAGCTGGAGAAGATCCATGCGCACGAATATGTGTATTGCTATACTGGCCTCAGCGGTCATTGCCCATTCAGCCCCGCTATGGTCTGCGGAGTCACCGGCGCCCGCGAATCAGGTGAAGGCTGTCAGGTTCTGGACCGCGCCCGACCACACGAGGGTCGTGCTAGATATGAGCAGCGAATGCAGGTACGAGATCAAGGTGCTGACCGATCCGCACCGGATCGCGATAGATATCATATCCGGCATGTTTGCTCCCGGCGTGAAGCCGAAGGATGTTGGAGACGGGGTCATAGATCGGATACGGATCAACAAGCTCCGAACGAGGGTGCAGGTCGTCCTGGATCTGCCGTCGGCATCTAAATACCGGGATTTCGCCCTTGTTCCAATACCCGGAAAGAAATCGCACCGGATCGTCATAGATGTGGAGCGTGCGTTCACGAGGGCGGAAGTGGCTCGAAAGACCGAGCGAGCCAAAAGGATCGCCGAGAGTGGAGACTATATAGTCATACTCGATCCGGGGCACGGCGGGAGCCATCCGGGGGCCTGTTCGCGCAGCGGCTTAAAGGAAAAGGATCTGGTTCTCAGGCTGGCCAAGATGATCGCGGCTGATATAAACGCTCGCCCCGGATTCAGGGCCGTCCTGACGCGCGAGGGGGACTATTTCGTCCGGCTGGGCAAACAGATCGCAATCGCAAGGGATCACAAGGGAGACTGCTTCGTCAGCCTCCACATGAATTCTCACAGGAGTTCGAGGCCGCGCGGCTCGGAGATCTATTTTCTATCCCTCGAGGGAGCGACGGACGAGAATGCCGAAGCGGTCGCCGAACGGGAGAACCTCTTCTTGGAGATGGGAGAGCAGAGCGATGAGTTCAGCAACGACCTCAGGTCGATCCTGTTCGATATAGAACGGACCGATAAGCTGCACCGGAGTTCCATTCTCGCCCAAGAAGTGGCCGACTACGTACGCGATAACAAGCAGCTGCCCTTCAGAGGTGTGAAGCAGGCGAACTTCGTCGTCCTCAGATCGATAGCCATGCCATCGGTTCTGATCGAGTACGCCTTTCTGTCCAATCGAAAAGACGAGAAGCTCATCAGGAAAGAGAGTGTTCTGAGAAGTCTCGCCGATGCTACATCGGAGGGTATCTTCCGGTTCTTCGAAAAATACCCGCCGACCGAAAAGCAGGTTGCCCTGAGCACACGAATAATACACGTAGTGATGCGCGGCGAGACGCTGTGGGGAATAGCGAAGCAGTACAATGTAACGGTCGGCCAGATACGCTCAAATAATGATCTCGGTAGCCGATCGGTAATAAAACCCGGACAGAAACTGAAAATATACCGATAGCAGGCGGGGGTGGAATGAGTCTCGACAGGATCAGGAAAGCGATGACGGCCAATCTGGGAGCAAAGATAATCTCTCTTTTCTTCGCCGTTTTTCTCTGGTTGCACGTCACGGCGCAGCAACTCGAAAATCAGACATTCAGGGTCCCTCTTGCCCTTGCCGGTATCCCGGATACACTGACCATCATCCATGATTTGCCCGAGTACGTCGAAGTGAGTGTGCGCGGCTCGCGAAGCAATTTGCTGAAACTGAGGTTATTCGGGAAGTTGAATGCGACAGTCGATGTATCGGTCGCCAAACCTGGAAGGATCAATATCTCCCTCTCATCGGCCATTCTCAACATATCGGAGGAATTCGATCCGAGAGAGGTGATCATCGATGAGCCGAAAGTCCTCACGCTCAATTTCGAGCGCGTCGTCTCCCGCCTGGTCCCGGTAAAGGTCGCATTCAAGGGGGAGATCCCGCGGGACATCATCATCAGGGGCGAGCCCGCGATCATCCCCGACCGGGTCCGAGTAATCGGCGCTATGAGCATAGTCAACGGGATTAAGCTTCTCAACACCGAGGAGATCGATATCAAGGGTAAGCGAGGAAAGCTCAGCCAGGAGCTGGGAATCAACATGAGCGGATATAACGCAGTTGTCGCTCCAGACAGGGTGCTCGTTGAGATAGTCCTGAGCAAAAGAGGGGTCAGGACGTTGGCGAACATGCCGCCGACCATACTGCAGGATACCGAGAATGTCCTGGTCAGATACTCGCCCAAAACGGTCTCTCTCACCATCGAGGGTCCCGAAGAGCTAATCAAGGGGATCACCTCGGACGAGGTGTCGATTCTTCTCAATATCACGACTCGAAAACCGGGCACCTACAAGATCCAGCCCGAAGTGAAATTGCCTCAAGGTATCGAGACATACTGGCTTGATATCGAGTATTTCGAAATAACGATTCTTTCACCTTCCGGAGAATGAGGCTCTAGGGTATGGCGAGAAACGGATTTCAAAAGCTCGATTACAGCATGCTTTCGTCCTATCTGGGGCGCTGGGCGACACTGATCATTTTCGCGGTGACGATCCTCATAGCGGTTGGGGCCCTGTTTCTAAAAGAGGATGACATTGCCCATATGCCGGTCAAGATCGGTGTATTCGATCTCGATTCAGCCAAAGTGCACCAGCGTTTCGTCGATTTCGCCGGGTACATACGGGAGAAAGGCGGGGGGGATATACAATGGAGATTCCTGAAGGATCAGGACGAACCAACCGGCTGTGATTTTTATATCATGACCTCGCTGAGATTTGCGCCCTATCTGCTCAGGGGCGGCCTCGACTGTTCTCTCCTCATACCGGCACAGGAGGGACGGCGGTATTCGACAGGGGGAATCATAGTAAAGGCTGGTGGACCGGACATGGAAAGCGAAGAGATGACCGCGGTCTTCACTTCACGTTTCTCCGCGGCGAATTTCCTCTCCCCCTACAACTCGCTGGTAAAGACCCTCGGCGAATCACAGGACGAAGGAATTCTCGTCGATTTCGCTGGCAGCGAGGAGCGTGTGATCTATGGTGTGATATTCGGCGCCTACACTTTCGGGGGCATCAGCCTGGAGAGGTTGAATGTTCTCGGTGAGATGGATGTTTATCATAGGGGTGAACTGGAGGTGTTTCTCGAAGGCGAGCCGTATCCGGAGATGGTTCTGGCTGTCGATAAGTCAATGGAGGAGAGAAAACACAGACGGTTCAGGGACAGGTTCGTTATACTGGCGGACAGGATGCCGGATGGACTGAAAGCCGATCTCGGTTCATTCGGAATATCGGGATTCGTCCCGCCCCGTCCCGAGGATATCGAGGTCATAGGGGGATTGTGGGAGGTGATGCCGCCGAGGTTCGGCGCGGCGATGGAGCGGCCCGGTGGACCTTCTTGACATTACGATGGAGTTTTGAGGGACCAGGTTGACCGTTTGACCTAGAGTAGCTATATTGATTCAACTGCCTGGTGGAGTTCTGCACCGATTCTCTGAAAGGGCATTGCGTGAGCATCAAAAGAGCGGTTAAACGTTGGGGCCCACTGGTTCTATGGGTCGTTTTTATATTTCTGGCATCATCTATTCCCGATGTGCCTGGTGGTTATAACAATTTCCCTGAAGGCACAGACAAGGTTGTGCACTTCATAGAGTATTTCGTTTTGTCCCTATTCCTCTATAGGGGGATCAAGGATAAAGCGATAGGTAACAGGTGGCTTCTTTTGGCCTCGATCCTGATGGTCGGGTTTGCCGTGGCCTGCCTCGACGAACTCTATCAGTATTTCGTGCCCGGACGTGATTCGAGCATCATGGATCTAGCGGCCGATTTCGCAGGGATCTTTACCGGAGCGATTCTCGTTCTGTACAGACGTGGGCGATGCCCTTCGGAGGGTTGAGTAGAGATGAAATTCAAGAGGCCCAGAGGAACGAACGACCTGTTCGGGGACCGGATGTCGATCTGGCAGCAGGCCGAGAGCGAACTCACTGGGCTGATTCGGAATTACGGGTACTCCGAGATCAGGACTCCGATATTCGAGATGACCGACCTCTTCGTGCGCGCGGTGGGAGAGGGCAGCGATATCGTCACCAAAGAGATGTATACCTTCGAAGACAAGAAGGGACGTAGCCTTACACTGCGTCCCGAGAATACGGCGCCCGTGATGAGGGCCTTTCTCGAGAATAGTCTGCACCGTACCGGTGGAATAAAAAGATTCTACTACCTCGGTCCGATGTTTCGTTATGACAGGCCCCAGGCGGGCCGGTACAGGCAGTTTCACCAGATCGGTGTCGAGGCGATCGGTTCGGAGGATCCCTCCATTGACGCGGAGATCATCGATGTCAGCCTCAGTATGTACAAGCTTTTCCGTTATCCCCGACTCGATGTAAGGCTCAATAGCGTGGGATGTCCCAAGTGCCTTCCTTCGTTCAAAGAGGTCCTGAAGGGTGAGCTCGAGGGACTTAAGGAGGAGCTCTGCGGCAATTGCCAGGATCGGGCGATGATCAATCCACTGAGAATATTCGATTGCAAGAGCTGCGATGACGTGAAACACAAACTCCCCGTGATCACAGATCATCTTTGCGGCGAGTGCCGGGATCATTTCGGAAAACTACAGGAGATACTCGACGGAATGAAAATAGACTATTCGCTCGATCCCCTGCTTGTCCGCGGACTAGACTATTATACGAAGACAGCGTTCGAGATACTGCATCCCGAGCTCGGAGCCCAGAATGCGCTCTGCGGCGGCGGCCGGTACGACGGGCTGGCCGATGATTGCGGCGGAGGTTTCGTTCCGGCGATTGGTTTTTCTGCCGGAATGGAACGCCTTATAGAAACACTGCCGGAAGAGTACATGTCTAACCTGGCCGCGGCGGCCAAGGTCGCATATTTCGCCATACTCGACGATTCCATGATCGCCGAGATAATGCTCATCGCCCGGGAAATGCGCCTCGAGGGAGTCTCGGCGGTCATCGATCTCTCCGGGCGGAACATCAAGAAACAGATGAGGGCTGCATCGGATGGTTCTTTCAAATACGCAGTCATCGTCGGTCCGGAAGAGATCGGCAGGCAGGAAGCGACGGTCAAGGATCTTCAGTCCGGAGAACAGGAATCGATATCCCTCGATAAGTTGCAGTCCTATCTTGTCGAGGGAGCAAAGGAGTAGAGTCGGTGAGCGATCAGATATACTTTCATGTAAGCGATGAATGGGCCAGGACCCACAGGTGTGGCGAGGTAGGAAGCGGTCAGGTGGATCAGGAGGTCATTCTCGCCGGTTGGGTCAAGCGGGTGCGTGAGCTTGGCTACCTCACCTTTCTCGACCTCTGGGACCGAACCGGTATAGTTCAGCTGGTGGTCGAGAAGGAACAGGACGAGCTTCACGAGCTCTTTCGCTCTCTTCGCGCCGAGGATGTGATTGTATGCAGGGGCAAAGTGCGCCGCCGCCCGGACGACATGATCAATCCTGACATGAAGACCGGCGAAATCGAGGTCGTCGCCAGTGAGATACGCATACTAAACAAGGCTCAAGTCCCTCCCTTCACCGTAACCAGCGATGTTCAGGCGAATGAGGATCTCAGGCTCCGGTACCGCTACCTCGATCTCAGGAGAGATCCCCTTCAGCGAAATATCGAGCTGAGGCATAGGCTGGCACTCAAGGTCCGTGATTACCTCTCGGGCGAGGGATTTCTCGAGATCGAGACGCCTATGCTGGTTCGGAGAACGCCGGAGGGTGCCCGTGACTACCTCGTTCCGAGCAGACTTCAACCGGGCAGGTTTTTCGCTCTTCCCCAGAGCCCACAACTCTACAAACAGATTCTCATGGTCGCCGGATTCGACCGGTATTTTCAGCTGGCGCGTTGCCTCAGGGACGAGGATCTGCGGGCGGACAGGCAACCGGAGCATACACAGATCGATATCGAGATGAGCTTTGTATCGGAGGAGGAGGTTTACAGGACGGTCGAAAGCCTCATCGCAGAGATCTGGAGCGCTGCGGCCGGCATCGATCTGAAGATCCCGTTTCCCCGTATCAGCTATGATGAATCGATGAACTCGTACGGAACCGACAAACCCGACCTCAGATTCGGGCTCGAAATCCGTGACTGTTCGGAGATCTTCGCGTCGAGCGATTTCAAGGTATTCCGGTCGGTTGTGGAGGAGGGAGGCTCGGTCAGAGGTATTTCATTCGAGGAGGGGGCCGGTTATTCGAGAAAGAGAATCAGCGAACTGGAAGAGATCGTGAAGAATGCTGGAGCGGCCGGACTCGCCGCCGTGAAACTGGGTGAAGGAGTTGTAACCTCGCCGATATCCAAGTTTTTGTCGGATGGTGACATAGAGCAATTCAAGCGGATATTCGAGACGAAGGTTCCCACACTGCTCCTTCTCGTCGCCGGACCGGACGCAACGGTTCTCACCTCGCTCGGCCTACTGAGGAATCATCTCGGTCGCCAGGGACTGGAGCAGGAATCGGGCAACTCGTTCAACTTTCTGTGGGTAAATAAGTTTCCGCTTTTTCTTCCGGCCGATGGCGGAGGGTGGGAGCCGGCGCATCACATATTCTCGATGCCGCTCGAGAATGATCTTAAGTTTCTAGAGACCGATCCTGGGCGTGTCCAGGGGCATCTATACGATCTTGTCTGCAATGGCATGGAACTCGGTTCCGGTAGTATTCGTATTCATCACAGAAAGTTACAGGAGAAAGTCTTCAAGATCATCGGGATTGGAAAGGAGGAGGCGGAACGGAAGTTCGGTTTTTTACTCGAGGCGTTCGAGTATGGGGCGCCGCCTCATGGGGGTGTTGCCTTGGGGCTGGACCGCATTGCAATGGTGATCGGCGGCGGCTCATCTATACGGGAGTATATCGCGTTTCCGAAAACCCAGAGGGCGACATCGCTTATGGAAGGCGCACCCTCACAGGTCGAGGACGAGCTGCTCGAGGAACTTCATATCCGGGTTGTTCGCGGAAACGATAAGGAAGGATAAGGTATTTTCAGGCACAGCTCTTGCAAGATATCAAGATATAGAGTCGAGGGCTTTTTGCTTGACAATCATATTATTCGATATTAACGTAACTGAAAGCGTACATATAGAATAAGCACAAGGAGGAATACGAGTTATGAGGCTATTAATCGCGGGGCTATTCATGATGCTCCTGCTCGGTCTGGTTGTAAGCACTTTTGTCGGCTGCGGGCCTGCACCTCCATGTGAAACTAGTCTCATCACGCTCGATGAGACAAGACTCGATGCGGAGACATATGAGCAGGAAGCGGCCGAGACGGCCAAGAAAGTAGCCGAGCTCGAGGAACAACTAGCCGCCAAGCAGAAAGAAGTAGCTGAAATCGAAGGTGAACCGGAAAGGCTCGCGGAGAAGGTCCATGAGCTTAAAAAGGGCAGCGGCAGGGAATAACGTGATACAGGGATAAGGAGAGACGAATGTACAGAAAAAACATTGTTTTGTTACTGATCGTTATCCCGCTGGTCCTTATGCTGGGCGCCGGCTGCAGCAGGCACAAGGCGAGGCCGATAGAGATCTCGCAGGGTGAATATTACGAAGACGAGGAATACCAGAAACTGTCCAAGAAGGACCGGGAAGCGCACTGTATCGCCCTGGCAGAAGGGCTCGAGGATCTAAAGGTTCGGTCGGAAGAGGCGGAAACCGAACTGACCGAGAACAAGGAAGGCATCAAGAATTTCACAAAAGAGCTCCGTGATGCCGAGCGTCAATATTCGACCCTGTCGACACAGATCACCGAGCTGACCAGACAGAAGGAAGAGCTGGAGGCTCTGCCGAAATCATGGGTGCTGCAGTACGGGGAATGTCTCTGGATCGTTGCCGGCTACGAGGAGATCTACGGCGATCCACTCAAGTGGCCCCGCCTCTGGAGAGGAAACAAGATGCTCGTCGAGGATCCCGACTGGGTCCTGGCCGGATGGGAGCTGAAGGTTCCTAGAACGTGGCCGAAGAGGCATATGGTTGTGCAGGACGAGTGGTTGGCCAAGATTGCCGGGTACTGGGAAGTATACGATAATTACAAAGAATGGCCGCTTCTCTTCGAGGCCAATAAGGACAGGATACAGGATCCGGATCTGATATTCCCGGAGCAAGAGCTGGTCGTCCCCAGATAAGGTGGTAAGCACCCTAGTGGAAACCGGCTCATTTATAAGTGGTTACGATTAAAACTCTTGGCTCATCTCTATTCAGCCAGGAGTTTTGCTTTACAAGGGACAGAGGATTTGAAGCGAAATAACCGTAAACGGACGCTGTCGATCGACGGTATCGATCCGATGAGGCTCCTCGGAGTAAGTGACAGGAATATAAGGGCTATCGAGAAGCACTATGGTGAGGAGCTTGTTGTGCGCGGCGATCAGATTACCGTGAAGGGATCGTCCAAGAACGTAGAGGAGATCACGAATGTCCTCGAGCGCCTGATACATATCGCGAAGGCGGGAAGGACGGTGACTGAGAGAGATGTGCTCTCGGTCATCAAGGGCGGCGAGAGGGAGATGGAAGCGATCGAGACCCTCGACGAGGATGTCGTCTTCTACTCGAGAACGAAGCGGAGAGGCGTCGTTCCCCGTAGTGTAAAGCAGAAAGAATATGTCGAAACGATGCGCAAGTTCGACGTAGTATTCGCAATAGGACCCGCCGGCACGGGCAAGACCTATCTCGCTATGGCAATGGCCCTGGCGGCGCTAAAACGCAAGGAGGTGGAACGGATCTTCATCTCCAGGCCGGTTGTCGAAGCGGGAGAGAATCTGGGATTTCTACCGGGTGATCTGCAGGAAAAGATCGATCCCTACCTTCGGCCGATATTCGATGCCATGAGGGCTATGGTGGGAAGAACGAGCATGCAAAAGATGATTGAAACAGGAGTCGTCGAGATAACGCCACTCGCTTACATGCGCGGGAGGACACTGAATGATTGCTTTGCCGTTCTGGACGAAGCGCAGAACAGCACGATCGGGCAGATGAAGATGTTTCTGACACGGCTCGGCGCCAACGCGAAGGCGGTCATCACCGGTGACATAACACAGATAGATCTGAGCGATCCTGGTGGATCGGGCCTCGTGGCCGTGCGAAATATCCTCGACGGAGTCGAAGGTATCAGGTTCATAACCTTCGGGGAGGAGGATGTCGTAAGGCACCGGCTCGTGAAGAAAATCATCAAGGCGTTTGATGAAATAGAACGGAAGACATCTGAAAACGTAGTATCGGAGCAGGATAGGCCTGTTCGTGGGCCCGTGGAAGATAGACCGGAGCAGGACAATGGCTGATCAGGGTGTAAACGGCAGGGAAAAGCGAGAAACGCTGTCTTTGGGCAAACGATTCGATCTGCGTCGATTCATCGGGTTCGCTATGGAACCGAGACATTTGATGGTCGTCTTCGTTGCCCTGTTCGTTTTTATATCTCTTTTTCTCTTCCCCCCGATGCAGAAGCTCGACGAGATCCAGTACAGGGAGGGGGATATCGCGGACGTTGATATAATCGCTCCCTTTACCTTCTATGTCGATTACAGCGAGCAGGAGATCGAGATCAACAGATCAAAAGCCGCGCTCAATGTATCGCCGGTCTATTCGGCAAACGATCAAGCCACAAAGCATCTGCCGAGCGATCTCCGCGTATTCATGGAACGGATCGGAGATATATCGGCTCAGGATACCCTGAGTGAGAAAGATCGGGTATCGAGCGTGCTCAAGATGCTGCCGGGCATTACGGACGAGATGGCCAAGCTGCTCCTTGCAAAGCAGCTCCGCGACAGGATCTTGAATAGCGCGCTTGAGCTCCAGGCGAGTCTGCTGGACAAGGGTATTATCAATAATTCGGCCCCGCTCCGGCGGAATAACTATCCCCACATCACCGTAGTGAACGGAGATAGTGAGAGACTTGTGCCCTCGATTTACCTGGTCGAGCAGGGCCAGCTCGAATCGATTATCCTGAGCGAGGCCAAGAAGTCATTCGGCAGGGATGAACGCACGATCAAGCTATTTTACGATATACTCAGATCTCATCTCATGCCCAACCTGATCTATGATATGGATGAGCACAGGCAGAGGCGCGACCAGGCGGAGAAATCTGTGCCGGAGAAATTCACCATCTCGGAGAACGAGAGGATCATCGCCAAGCACGATAAGGTGACCAAGGCTCAGATCGATATGCTCAAGGCTCTCGAACAAAAGCGGGTCGACCTGGCGCTGGCCACTTCGTTCTGGAAAAGGAGCCTTCTTTTCTTCGGCAAGGCTCTCAGGATAACCTCTTTGATACTGCTGCTAGGTCTCGCCCTGTACAGGCTTCGTCCGGACCTGATCCTCGAGACGGGGAAATTGACGCTCGTTTTCATGATAGTACTTTTTTATCTGCTCCTTACAGCTCTGGTCATCAAGGTGCCGGTTCTAAATCCGTATCTCGTGCCGGTCGCGTTCGTTTCGCTTGTCTCGACCGCTTTCTTCGGTGTGATGACATCGGTAATGTTCACACTCTTTGCGGCGATGATGATAATCACGCATACCGATTTGCCGGGGAGTTACGCCTTTATAGCCCTTCTCGCTGGAACGACGGCTATCGTAAGTATCACACAGCTGAGGGAGCGCAGGAATTTCTACACGATTTTTCTATACATTGCGCTGGCCTATATTGTCGGCATCACCGGATTCATGAGCCTTCCGGGCATCTCGCTCGGTGATTTTCTTTTCGGATCCCTATGGGGCATCACGAACAGCTTCATCTGCACGGTTCTTGTCATGTTCCTGCTTCCGATATTCGAGTCCCTATTCGACGTGACGACGAATTTTACGCTCATGGAGCTCAGCGATCTCAACAGGCCGCTGCTGCGGCGTCTCACTCTCGAGGCTCCGGGAACCTATCACCATTCTCTGCTAGTGGGGAACCTTGTTGAAGCGGTGGCGAGCGACGTGAAGGCGAATAATCTGCTCGCCAGGGTGGGGGCTTATTATCACGATATCGGCAAGCTGGCCAAGCCGGAGTACTTTTTCGAGAACAAGGGCGACAATATCAACAAACACGAGAAACTGACTCCGACAATGAGCGCACTGATCCTCGCCTCGCACGTGAAGGAGGGCATCGAACTCGCGAAAAAGGAAAAATTGCCCAGGGTCGTGGTAGAGGCCATCAGACAGCATCACGGAACAACCGTGATGGCCTATTTTTATCAGAAGGCGCTCGAGTACGACTCTCATGACAGCGTGAATATCGACGATTTTCGCTATCCGGGTCCAAGGCCTCAATCGAAGGAGACGGCCCTGATCATGCTGGCCGATTCATCCGAAGCGGCGGTTCGTTCGCTGCGCGAACCTACGGCTCCAAGGATCAGGGCTATCGTAGGAAAGATTATCGAGGCGAGGATGAACGACGGCGAGTTGGATCAGAGCGGTCTGACGTTGAACGACGTGGCGATCATACGAGAACAGTATATCAAACTCCTGACCGGTATTTTCCATCCGAGGATATCCTATCCAAATCAGGAAGAGGGAGAAGGAGAGCAGGTATCCAACCGTGAAAGCAATTCTAAGTTGCAGGCCAAGGGTGAGAGGAAGGGAAAGGTTTAACGAGGCCTCGGCGCTGATCGATTCCCTTGTTTCAAGGGTACTCCCGGAACATGCACTTGTCGAGATCAACCTTGTAGGCGAGAGAAGAATGGCCGAGCTCAACAGGAAATACAGGCGTCGTCGAGGACCCTCTGAGATATTGAGTTTCTCCTACGGCACCCACCAGGGAGGCAGCCATGAGGATACAATGGGAGAGATCTACCTATGCTGGCCAGGAATCACCCGTAGCGCCGAGAGGAGAAGGGTCAAGAGCGAGGAGTATATGCTCAGGCTCATCGCGCACGGCCTCTGTCACCTGAAGGGTTACTGTCATGATGATGAGACGGAAGAGAGGAAAATGGAGGAGGTGGAAAAGAGGCTGCTCCACGGACTTCTGAAGGACGGTGTTATCGACCGGCTCTTCGAGTAGAGAATTCCTCGATGAAATGGGACAAGAAGTGACTCAGATCATCCGTTTGGTACTCCTTCTCATGATCCAGGCCCTCCTGTCGGGGGGGATTGCTGCTTTTACCGTCATATCGCGCGTTCACGAGGACAAGCTGTTCCCGAGAGACAGTTGGGGTTCGTTCTGCCCCAGGCTCCTGCACCGCAACCGTCTCCATCTGTTCCTTGCCCTGATCACTCTCGAAGTCTCCCTGGTCGTCGTCATCGCTATCGACCTCTTCGGCTATCTTTCCCGGAGCTTTTCCGGAACTGAAGCGGGAATTCTACTGTCAGTCATCGTCCCGATACTGATAATAGTTTCGCTCGTACTGCTAGTATCGATCGCGGGCGTAAGCGTGTCGACCAAGAGCTCGAGGACCTTCGCCTATATAGTATCCTATCCGTTTCTTCCAATCTACCTTGTCGCCAGGCCGTTCAGTGGTATGTTCTTCAGATTCACATCCAGGGTATTTCCCGATCTTCCGCGAGAGATTGCCTCGTCCTTCTTTGTATTCAATATAACCGGTGAGGGAGGAGAGGGGTTCATCGAAGAGAACGGAAACAGGTTGATGCACAGTATCGTGGAATTCGGCGTCAAGAAGGTCCGGGAGGTGATGGTGCCGAGGATAGATGTATTCGCGTTCGATATACGCACGCCGGTCGACGAAGCGCGTGAGAGTGCGTCGGATGTGGGGCATTCACGAGTTCCGGTCTATGATGGGAGTATAGACAAGATCGTCGGGGTTCTGTTCGTAAAGGATCTACTCCAGGCATCCCCCGGTCAGGAGGGTGAGCTGGGCAAGCTTGCCAGGGAAGCCTATTTTGTTCCTGAAGGAAAAAAGATAGACGATCTGCTCAGGGAATTTCAGGTTTCGAAAAAGCATATGGCAATAGTCGTTGACGAGTACGGGGGGACTTCGGGGATCGTCACACTCGAAGATATTCTGGAAGAGATCGTAGGTGAGATCCGCGACGAGCATGACTACGAGCTTCCGTTGATCCAGGAGCTCGGCCTGAACGAATACATGATCGCAGGCAGGATTAGCCTGGACGATCTCGAGGAGAGTCTGGGCATCAGTGTGCCGACGGAGGAGGTTGACACTCTGGGAGGATTTCTCTATAACTTGATCGGAAAGGTGCCCGACGAAGGGGAGGAGATAGAGTATAACGGCATTCTCTTCAGAGTAAGCCGGCTCGAGGGCCAGCGTATAGCGGATGTGAGCGTGACATTACCACACGGTTCGAAGGACGTTAAATAATGGGCTGGTTGAGAAGAAGGTTTTTCACGGGACTGTTGATATTGCTGCCGACGGTTATCACAGGATTTGTGATGTATAGATTCTTTGTTTCGGTCGACAGTATCCTTCTCAATCCGCTCGTTCAGAGATATCCGTTTCTCGACATTCCAGGTCTCGGTTTCCTCGGTGTCTTTTTCATAATCCTGCTGACCGGCGTATTTGCCGGTAACTTCTTGGGCAGCACGGTCATTTCATGGGCAGAGTCGCTCGTATTCAAGATTCCGCTGATCGGCCGTGTTTATATCGCGATCAAGCAGATGGGCGAAGTATTCTTCAAGCAGGAGAGGACCGTTTTCAAGAGGGCGGTACTGATCCAGTATCCGCGACCCGGCGTATACGCTGTGGCATTCGTGACATCAACATGGAAACAAAAGGATATCGACGGGCGGGAGATGGCTTTCGTAAATGTTTTCCTTCCGACGACTCCCAATCCGACCTCCGGTTTCTTTTTGATGGTCCCCGAGGAGGAGGCCATCCCCTTCGACTATACGACAGAGGAAGCGATGAAGCTCATAATCTCTGCCGGAGCCGTTCTTCCGGGTATGAATGATCAGGTCAATAAGTCGGCGGAGGGTGATGAGTCCGGCGGACGTTCCGAAACGGCGTAATAACCAATAAAGTCTTGACGTTTAGGCTTTCTCGTTCCATCCTGTCTTATTCGAGTCATTCCGCAACTTCGAAGGAATCTCTACACTTATGGAAAACGAACGTCAACATATGATCGAGCGTATAGAATCGGTGATAGACGCCGGAGACCTCTCTCCGATACCTAATGTTATCGAGGATATGAGGCCGGCCGATGTCAGCGATCTGCTCATGGCGTTGCCGGTTGAGAAGCGGAGAATCCTCTTTGGGACCTTCGAGCGTGAGCTCGCGAGCGAAGTCCTCACATTCGTCGATGACGGCGCGGCGCGCGAGATCATCGAAGAACTCGAGGAGTCGGAGATTGTAGATCTCATCGAGCTTATGGCAAGCGATGACGCTGCAGATATAATAAATCTTCTTCCCGATGGACAGGTCCAGCGCGTGCTTAGAAGGATCAGCAGGGAGGAATACGAAGATGTCAGGGAACTTCTGAAATTCGACGAGGAATCGGCCGGTGGTCTTATGGCGCGCGAGGTCATGAAGGTCAGGCGCGATTCCAGGATCTCCGATATCATAAAGCTGCTGCGGTCCGAAGAGGGGAGCATAGAGCATCTCCAGAATATCTTTGTAGTCGATCTAGAGGGCGTTCTTGTCGGATACATCCCGATTCTCAAGCTCATCGTCGCCGATCCCGATGACATTGTGGGGGAGGTGCTGGTGAGTGATTTTATCTCCGTGGACGTCGAGACCGATCAGGAGGAGGTTGCCTCTATCTTCGCCAAGTACGATCTCTACAGTCTTCCGGTCGTGGATTCGCGCGGCAAGCTCGTAGGACGGATCACCGTTGATGACATCATCGACGTCATCGAGGAGGAAGCGACCGAGGATATCACGATCATGGCGGGAACCGGAGAAGAGGAGTTCTGGGAGCGTTCTCCCGTCAAGGTTTCACGGGCACGGCTCCCCTGGCTTCTGACAGGGCTGTTCGGAGGTATAGCGAGTGCGCTCGTTATGAACCATTTCAAAGGTTCCCTGGAATCGGTGCTGACCCTTGCCTTCTTCGTGCCGGTCATCACTGCGATGGGCGGGAATGTCGGTATCCAATCTTCAGCGATCGTCGTCAGGGAGCTAGCTGTAGGAGGCGTGAGTGTCGTCCGCACCAGCGGAAAGCTGCTCAGGGAGCTTAAGGTCTCGATCATCAACGGGATCGTCCTCGCTTCAGTGCTTCTCGTCACAGTTTCACTGTGGCAGAAAGACTATCGTCTCGGAGTACTGCTCGGTGTCTGTATGATGATGACAATTCTCTGGGCTACGCTGATGGGAGCGATCGTTCCTCTGCTGCTGAAGAAGATGAATATCGATCCGGCCCTGGCGACCGGTCCATTCATCACGACTTCGAACGATATAGTCGGTATACTAATATATCTCGGAATCGCTACCCTGTTCATCGACTGGATCGGAAGGGGGTAGGCAGGAAGGCTGTCATTGAGCGAGATCCTGAAAGACCGTGCCGTTGTTCTCAGAACCTATGATTATGGTGAAACGAGCCTCGTAGTCTCGTTTCTCACACGTTCACAAGGCAAGATCAGGCTGCTCGCAAAGGGTGCGAAGAAAGACAAGAGTCCCTTTTCGGGATCCCTGCGCACCGGCAGTTTCGGGAATATCGTTTTCTATTTCAAGCAGGAGCGCGATCTGCACCTGCTCAAGGAGATCGAGAACAGCGACATATTTCAGAATTCTATTGAAGACCTCGAGAGGCTCTGCATATTCCAGGCGGGTCTCGAGGTTCTCGACCGTTCGGTGAGGGAGCGGGACGCGGATGAGCGGATATTCGATCTGTTCGAGTCTTTCATCCGGTTGCTGCCCCGGATCGCCGATCCCTGGGCGCTGCTGTTCTTGCTCTACGCCCGTCTGTTGAAACTGACCGGTTTTTATCCGGCTACAGACCGTTGTGCGGGATGCGGAGCCGATCTCGCGAGCGGTTTTATGGCGCAACCGCAGGCGGGGCGTATCACCTGCTGCGCCTGCGGAGCGGATGGCGCCCTTTTCGTATCGGAACAGTCGGCCCGTTTTCTCTCGAGGTTGACAGGAGATCACCTGAATGATATCGAAGAACTATCGATATCGCCGGAGGAGAGAAAAGAGATAGGCAGATTTCTGCACTTTTTCTTTCTTTATCATATCGAAGGTTACAGGCTGCCCAACGCATTGAAAATATTGAAAGAGGTGGATTGAATTTGACGTTTCAAGAGATCGTTGCTTCATTGGAGCGATTCTGGGCGAAAAATGGATGTCTACTCCTGACCCCCTATAACTCCGAGGTTGGAGCGGGAACGATGAATCCGGCGACCTTTCTCAGAGTTCTCGGTCCCGAGCCCTGGAAGGCGGCATATATAGAACCGTCCAAGAGGCCGAAGGACGGCAGGTATGGAGAGAATCCGAATAGGGTTCAGCAGTTCAATCAGTATCAGGTCATCCTGAAGCCGGCACCGGAGAATGTGCTTCCTCTCTATATTGAGAGCCTTGTGGCGATCGGAATCGATCCCTCCAAACACGATATCAGGATCCTCGAGGACGATTGGGAGTCTCCGACTCTGGGCGCAGCGGGTCTCGGTTGGGAAGTGTGGCTCGACGGCATGGAGATAACCCAGTTTACCTATTTTCAGCAGGCGGGCGGGCTCGAGCTCGATCCGATCTCGGCCGAGATCACATACGGGCTGGAACGGATCTGTATGTATATCCAGAAAGTCGATGATATCATGGATGTCGAGTGGGGTGGCGGAATCAATTGGGGCGAGCTCTACAAGCAGGCCGAACGCGAGTTCAGCGCCTTTCATTTCGAGCAGGCTAATGTCCCGCTCTATTTCGACATATTCGAACTGTACCAGCGGGAAGCCTTGAGGATAATCGAGAGCGGACTTGTTCTGCCCGCTTACGATTATGTCATAAAGTGTTCTCATGTATTCAACATCCTCGATGCCCGCGGAGCGATCAGTGTCTCCGAGCGTACCAGCTATATAGCTCGGATTCGTGATCTGGCCCGCAGGACGGCCGAGGTTTATGTGGAACAGAGACGCGATCTGGGTTTTCCATTGCTCGAGCAGAAGCACGGCGGAGGAAGGAAGCAAAAGTGAAAAAGGATTTTCTTCTCGAGATCGGTTGCGAGAACATACCGAGCGGGTATATAGAGGGTGCGTTGAATCAGCTCGAGAACCTGTTTTCCAGATTCATGGAGGAAGAGAGGATTCCTTACGAGTCACTCCTGGTGACGGGTACACCGAACAGGCTCATAGTCCATATCGAGGGGCTTGCGGCGAAACAGGAGTCGGTCGAAGAGAGGATAATCGGTCCCCCCGCCGGCATCGCGCTGACTCCCGACGGCGGTTACACCAAAGCAGCCGAGGGTTTCGCAAAAAGCCAGGGCGTTCCCGTGGAGAAGATATCCTGTGTAACGACTGAAAAGGGCGAATATATCGCCATTGTCAAGCGAGTCAGGGGAAAACTGGCCGGATCGCTGCTCAAGGCGCGTATTCCGGCGATCATCGACAGCATCAGGTTTCCAAAGGTCATGAAATGGGACTCTAGCGGACAGAGGTTCGCGCGACCGATCCGCTGGATGATCGCTCTCTTCGGTGATAGTGTGATGAAGGTGGAGTTGAGCGGAGGCCTTGGCGCCGGTCGAAGGACGCGTCTTTCGCCCTTTTTCGAGGAGTCGATAGAAGTCGGATCGATAGCTCGATATTTCGAGCTTATGGAAGAGCACGGGATCATTCTCGATGACGAGGTCCGTCGTTCAAGGGTCCTGTCGATGGCGAGGAAGGCGGCCGGCGGAAGCGGTGGTGTTCTCGTCGAGGACGAGGCCCTCGTTCATATAGTCGCAAATCTGCTCGAATCCCCCATTCCGCTCGTAGGGGAATTCGATCCAGCCTTTCTCAAACTTCCACGAGAGGTTATCGTGACGGCCCTGAAGAGCCATCAGCGCTACTTCTCGGTCTCGGACGAGAGTGGCGAGCTGAAACCGGTGTTCGTCGCGTTCGCGGATGGGATAAAAAAGAACAGGAAAGAGATAATAAAGGGCTACGAACGAGTTCTGCAGGCGAGACTGGCCGATGCGGAATTCTACTACCGGGAGGATACTGCAAAATCGCTCGAGAAACTCTCCGAAAAGCTCAACGGCATCGTCTGGCTCGAGCGGTTGGGTACTCTGGCGCAGAAGGCCCAGCGGATCGAACGGCTCGGACATTATATCATCGAACAGGCGGATAGGGGGGGCGGAGAGATATGGGAAAACCTGAGCAGGGCCGCCCGTCTCGCCAAAGCGGATCTCGCAAGCGAGATGGTCAAGGACGGCAAGGAATTTACTCTGCTTCAGGGATATATAGGACGGGAGTATGCCAAGGTCGCGGGGGAAGCCAGGGAGGTGGCTGAAGCGATATTCGAGCATTACCTTCCGCGTTTCGCGGGTGATGTGATCCCGTCGACCGATACGGGGGCTATCCTGGCCGTGGCCGACAAGACCGACACGGTCGTTGGGTGTTTCATTATCGGGCTCGAGCCTACCGGTTCTCAGGATCCCTATGCGCTTCGCAGGCAATCTGTGGGTCTTTTGAGGATACTGATAGAGAAGCGTTTGCCAGTCCCAATCAGCGGCCTGATCGAAACGAGCATGTCTTTCTTTGTAGATGAGGGGATAATAGATCCGTCCGAAGCCGAGGGGCACACTATATCATCCAAGGTCCGTCAATTCATAGAGGGAAGGTTGAACGTGATCCTTCGTGAGGACGGATACGACTACGATCTCGTCCAGGCGGTTCTCTCCGCTCCTTGGGAATTTCCCTTCGCGCCGGGCGAAATGGTCCATAAGCTGCAGAGTATGAGAAGGGGGGGGGAGTTGCTTCCCTTCGTGCTTGCGATGAAGAGGATCATCAATATTCTGCCGAAGGATATGAAGGAGCCGGTCTCATATTCGGAGGGGATCGATATGCTGCGGGCCCTTGTGAAAAAGGATGAGGGACGCCTTGGTTTTTCCTCTGATCTCTTCGAGGGGCAAAGCGAATCCGATCTCTACGGCGAGGCTTCAAAGAATGCTGGCGTGCTTATAAAACTTATTGATAATAAAGAGTTTAACGGCATTTTCAGCACTATTCCCCGGATTGTACCAGCAGTCGACGGATACTTCGATGCCGTTCTCGTCAACTGCGACGACGAGGCCGTAAGGGTGAACAGGCATAGATTTCTCTCGAGCCTGAGGACAGCATTCGGGATATTCTGTGATTTTTCAGTTGTGGCAGGAGAGTAGGGCAGGCGTCCGATTGCCAGAACCTCTTGTGTTCCAACCTGGTTACTGACTAATTCCCTCTTGACAGTTCAGTGTTATTTATGATAGAATCCCTACATCTCTGAAAGCGGAGTGTTGTTGCGCCCTGCGGGGCAGACCTCCTTACGGGTGAGGTTTCTATCCATCGCCGACCGCCGTATGGGAGCCAGACTTACTCGACAATAAATTTGGTACTCCAGCGGAAGAAACCCTCGCTTCAGAGGAACAATACGGATCGTGGGAAGGGGGGACAACGAAGCGGTCCGAATTCGAGGGGGTTAACCGCTTTGCTTTCGAGACTGAATTAGTGTAGTTATGCGTCGATTTCATTTATTCTCTTAACGATGGGGGGAATAAATAATGAGGAAAGCCTTATTAGTATTACTAGGCATTTGCCTCCTTGCCCTTGTTTTCGTTCCTGCGTCAGCACGCGATGCTTTGAACAACGGTATTCGCATTAACAGACCTGATGAGCTTCCGGCGACTGATCCGGGACTCGTCAATATGTACAATGCGGCCACCGTAGATACGTTCTGTATTGTGTGGTATGATTTCGAACCGAGTTCATGGCAAGGCTGGACTAGGGTTGACAACACTGCCCAGGTTGGAACCTGGTTCCATGTTGACGATTTCAACGGGATAGCGCCCGGCTACGACGGACGTCTCGTTGCTATCGAGGGCACACAGTCAGCCTGGTGTGGTGCTCGACCGACCGATGGTCCGTTCGAGTACATGTGTTCTTGGAAGAATGCTCCTGGTTAC
>DAOUUU010000115.1 GCA_030667985.1 Candidatus Krumholzibacteriota bacterium | reverse complement strand
TTAGCCGCTTATAGCCGATTTTAGTGTCTTTATGGGGAATATGTCAATGAAGTGCTTGAAAAAGCCTCTACAGTTAGTTATCACGCCAAAAAAAATGCTGACAATATGTTGACAACGGATATATCTGCAATTTTATCTCTCTATTCAATCATAGAGTATTTGCTTATATTACAATGGAATAAAAAATGAGCCGCCCGGGACTCGAACCCAGCACCACCTGCTTAAAAGGCAGGTGCTCTTCCTGATGAGCTAGCGGCCCATAATTAGCGAGTATGCATTGTAGGGAGGGTCGAGAGCGACCCGTCACTGCAGTATCTACCTCTCTATCGGAGCAACAAATCTAATAATACAGCTCCCTCATGTCAATCGATTAGGCTTTCTCGCGGACGATCGTGCTCTTTCGCTCCGGCCCGTGAGAGATAAAGCCCACCTTCACTCCCACCTCGTTCTCGATGTATTCGACGTAGGTGCGGGCCTTCTTGGGGAGTTCCTCGTAGGAGCCGGAGTATGCCGGATCGAGCTCCCAGCCCGAGAGTTCCTCATAGATCGGAGTGCAGGCCTCGAGCATCGAGGCTTCAAGCGGAAATCTATCGACACGCTTCCCGTCCAGCTCGTAATGAGTGCATATCTTCACCGTATCGAACCCGGAGATCACATCGAGCTTCGTGAGCGCGATATCGTCCAGGCCGTTGAGGCGGGCCGAGTACCGCGCCGCAACAACATCGAACCAGCCGCAGCGTCTCGGACGGCCCGTAGTGGTCCCGTACTCTCTACCCTTTTCCCTGAGATCTTCTCCGATGTCATCCTTGAGCTCCGTGGGAAACGGACCGTTGCCTACACGCGTCGTGTACGCCTTGAAGATACCGATGACCCTCTCTACATCCTTGATGTTCAGGCCGCTGCCCGTCAGCGCTCCGCCGATCGTGCATGAGCTCGATGTCACGTAGGGATAAGTTCCGTGATCGATATCGAGAAGGGCTCCCTGAGCCCCCTCGAGCATAAATCGTCTGCCCTCCAGTCTCATCTCCTGGAGCATCGGCTGAGTGTCGACAACGAACGGGGCAAAGATATCCTTCATATTGACGAAATCGGTTGCAATCTGTTCCGCCGAGAGGGGCGGCGCATTGTAGGCCTCAAGCAGCCGGTTGCAGTCCTCGACACGCGATCTGACGAGCTCGAATATCTCTTCACGCGGCAGCCGGAACACCCCCATCCTGAGACCCTTCCTGCTGTGCTTATTGCAGTATGCGGGACCGATGCCCTTGCCCGTGCTGCCTATCGGCTCCTTATTCCTGTCGACTTCGTACAGGTTGTCCAGGACCTTGTGCGGCTGCATGACGATATGAGCGCTCGAGCTTATCAGGATCCGGCCCTCGACGTTCACGCCGTGCGACATCAGCTCCTCGAGCTCCACCAGAAAGGCGACCGGGTCTACGACCATCCCGTTGCCGAGGACGGCCTGGACGTGCGGGTAGAGGAGACCTGACGGGATCTGGTGAAAGGCGTACTTCCCCTCATCGGTCACTACGGTGTGCCCCGCGTTGGCTCCTCCCTGGAAGCGAACCACGACATCATGCTTTGGCATGAGGTAATCGACGACCTTCGCCTTCCCCTCGTCACCCCACTGTCCACCCACGATAATTGTGGCGGGCATATAATTTCTCCTGTGTATTTTAGGTTACTCGGCTTCAACCAATTGTAGATAATGGGAGTCGGCGATTCAACCTATTTATTCAATCAACCGTCCCAGTGTAATACGTGAAATCTCAGTCACTGTTTCATGGTTGCACCTGGCATCAAAAAAGCCGCCCCGGAAGGGGCGGCCCTCGGATATATGATCCTGGTCACCCATCAATCTTTGAACAGGTTTTTTATGACACCCCAGGTGTCCTTGTCTATTGAAGTCGGATTGTTGAGCGGATCGCCCGGGTTGCTTCGCTCTATGAGAACCTCGGGCACTCCGTCGCCATCCTCGTCTCCCAGCTCGAGGCCGTTCTTGTACTGGTCTCCATCTGAATCCATGCCGGCGAGTGTCTCGTCCCACGCATAGCCATTTGTCATGAAATCCTTGCCGAACTGGTTCAGATCACCGCGACTGGGCATGGCAGACTGGTGGCAGAGCTTACAGCGATAGTGCCTGTAGACGGGGAGGGTCTGCATTAAGCCCTCATTCCCCTTCAGCACTGCGGAAAGGAGAACCGCAAAGCAGACGATAAATATAATAACACAGCTACGCTTTAGCTTTGGGCGCACTAATACCTCCTGTTTCTATTCCTAGTATAGCAATGAAAGGGGCTATTGTCAATGGAGGCAATCGATTTTAATACTTCATGCGAAGATATCCTCGAGATCCATCACGGGCTTGAGAGCCCTCTCAGCTGCCGGGAGATCTACATGGCAACCGAGCTCGGAGAGTACATCGGCGAGTGCGCGGACGGCCCTGACGAGCCTCCTCCCGCCATGCAGGCCGAGAAATCCTACCCTTACTATTCTGCCATCGAGGCTCCCCTGTCCGCCGGCGGCAATGATGCCATGACGCTCTACTAAAAGCTCTAGTATATTGCTATTATTACAGTTATCAGGCAACAGAAAAACTTGAACCGCTGAAGATGGGTTCTGGGGAAAGGGCTCGAGGCCGAGGTGCCTGGCGGCGGCGGTGAAGGCCTCTGCTGCCAGACGGTGTCGCTCGCGCATCTGTCCCCATCCGATCCCCTTCGCGCGGCCAAGGGCCTCGTGGACCATCTGTATAGTATCGATCGCCGGCGTGAATGGCAGATCTCCCGTCTCTCTTCCCGCCTCGTATCTGGAGAGATCGAAATAGTAGTTTGCCGGGCCGGGTTGCTTCGCCAGCTCCAGAGCTCGCGGCCCTAAGGCGATAAAACCGACTCCGGGCGGTGATGCAAATGCTTTCTGACTGGCGGCCACTACCGCATCCACACGCCAATCGTTCATCTTCAGCTCCTCGGCGCCGAGAGACGCGATCCCATCGACCAGCAGGAGGGGCCTTGGCTCTGGAAGGCTCTGTGAGAGTTCTTCCAGATCGAGAAGGAGCCCTGTGGAGGATTCAACATGCGTGCAGGCTAGTATTTCGGGATTTCCCGCCCGGGCCGCCTCTGCCACCGCGGCGATATCGATCGCCTCGCCGTGCTCGAACTGCAGAGTCTCGCTCCGGCATCCGTAGGCCTGGAATATCTCCCCCCATCTGTCTCCGAACTTTCCGCCTGAGACGATGAGGACCCTGTCTCCCGGATTGGTGAGATTTGCGACTGCTGCCTCCATCGTTCCGGTGCCTGAGGCGGTCAATATGTAAACGGGTGATTTCGTTTCGAGGAGCTCTGCGATCATCGACGCCGTCTCCCGCGCGATCTTTCTGAAAGCGTCCGAGCGGTGATGCATCGGCTTGACCGCATCACGAAGAGACCTGTGGACATGTACCGGCCCGGGAGCGATCACGAAATTTTCATCAGAGCCTGTCATGATTGTCATTCGATTCCAACACTGGAAGCGATCCAGCGCCAGAGAGCCTCCTTGCCCTCCCCCGTCTTCGCGCTGAAGAAGAGTACGGGCAGACCGCTCTCGGATTCCGGCCCGGGCGATCCGGTTTCGGGCCTTTTGTCAGCGAGCAGCCGGAGCTTTACACCTCCAATGTGCTCCCTCAGGATCTTCAGTGTCTTCTGTCTCTTCCCCCGCGATACCTTGTCCGCCTTGGTCAGGGTAATGACAAAGGGACGGCCCTCCTCTATGAGCTTTCCCATCATCATGAGGTCGTCCTTCATGGGCGGGTGCCTCGAGTCGACGAGCTGAACGACTCCCCCTATCGACTCCCTCGTCTCGAAGTATTCGAGGATCAGCCGCTTCCACTGTTTGCGCATCTCGACCGACACCTTCGCGTAGCCGTAGCCAGGCAGGTCGACGAGATAAAAACGGTCGTTGACGAGGAAAAAATTGATAGTGCGGGTCTTTCCCGGTTCCTTGCTCGTACGCGCGATATTCTTTCGCCCCAGGATTTTGTTGAGAAGTGAAGATTTTCCGACGTTGGACCGGCCCGAGACGGCTATCTCAGGGAACTGGGCCTGTGGAAGCCTCTTCAGATCGACTTCCGTGCAAGCTAGTGTGAGGCTACGGATCTTCAATGGTGGATACTGCCTTTAATTGGCCGGATTTCCGGATTGCTCGCCGAAGAATCCGCCGAGCTCCCGCCTGTGCTCCACTCCCCAGTCGAGTTTCTTCGACAGGGCGTGCGACAGTACGTCTTCCATTGTCTCGACGATGATGATCTTCATGCTCTTACGGACTTCTTCCGGCAGCTCCTTGATGTTCTTCTCGTTCCCCTTGGGAAGAAGAAGCGTCTTGACACCTGCCCTAAGTGCCGCAACCGACTTCTCATTGATACCGCCTATCGGCAGAATCTTGCCTCGTAGTGTCACCTCGCCCGTCATGGCGACGTCCCTGCGCACCGGAATGTCAAAGAATGCGCTGATGAGCGCTGTCGACATAGCGACTCCTGCGCTCGGCCCGTCCTTGGGGATCGCTCCCTCTGGAACGTGCACGTGCACATCGATAGAGCCAAAGAAATCGCTCGGAAGCGTGAGCAGCCGCGCCTTGTTCCGCGCAAAGCTGAGGGCGATCTTGGCCGACTCCTGCATCACCTCGCCGAGCTGGCCCGTGATGATCAGCTCGCCCTTGCCGGGCATGAGGGTCGCCTCGATGTTGAGTATCTCCCCTCCCACCTCGGTCCAGGCGAGACCTGTCGCCACCCCTATACTGAGCTTCTCGTCTATCTCGCTCTCGCTATAGCGAGGAACCCCAAGATAGCTCTCGAGATTCCTTTTCGTGATAGAGACCGTACTCACCTTCTTCCCCGAAGCGAGCTTCTTTGCGACCTTGCGGCAAATCGAGGCTAGTTCACGCTCGAGGTTTCTCACGCCGGATTCCCTCGTGTACATCTGCACGATCTCCTTGAGAGTGTTCATGCTCATCTTGAGCTGGTTCTCCTGAATTCCGTGCTGCTTCTTCTGTTTCGGAAGAAGGAATTTCTGCGCGATGGCGATCTTCTCGTGAAGCAGGTATCCGGGAAGCCTGATGATCTCCATCCGGTCCTTCAGTGCGGGCGGTATCGAGTATATGACGTTAGCGGTCGTTATGAACATCACCTCGCTCACATCGTAATCGACTTCGAGGTAATGGTCGCTGAAATGTTTGTTCTGCTCCGGATCGAGCACCTCGAGAAGCGCGGCCGCTGGGTCGCCCCGAAAATCGGCCCCCAGCTTGTCGATCTCGTCGAGCAGGAAGACAGGGTTCTTTGTGCCCGCCTTGGATATCGACTGGACGATCCGCCCCGGTATCGATCCGATGTAGGTGCGGCGATGTCCCCTGATCTCCGCCTCGTCCTTTGTGCCGCCTAGCGAAACGCGGACGAACTTCCTGCCGAGCGCGTCGGCGATCGATCTTCCGAGCGAGGTCTTACCTACACCGGGAGGTCCTACGAAGCAGAGTATCGGGCCCTTGAGTTTGCCGACGAGCTTGACTACAGCGAGGAACTCGAGGACCCGGTCCTTGACCTTGGTGAGGCCGTAATGATCGGCGTCGAGCATCTCCTTGACCTGATCCAGATCGAGGTTGTCATTGGTGCGCCTGCGCCACGGCAGGCCGACGAGTGTCTCTATATAGTTCCTGACGACGGTCGCTTCCGGCGTCATCGGGTTCATCAGCTTGAGCCGGCCGAGCTCCTTGCGCGCTACGCGGTCGGCCTCCTTGCTCATTCGCGCTTTACGTACCTTGCGCGAGAGTTCCCTGATCTCGTCGAAATCGTCGCCCTCGCCGAGCTCGCGCTTGATCGTCTTGATCTTCTCATGGAGAAAGAGCTCCTTCTGGCTCTTCTGGACCTGCTGATGGACTTTCTCCTCGATGTCCTTCTCGACCTCGAGCAGCTGGACCTCTTCCTTGAGAATCTTGCTCAGCAGCATGAACCGCTCTATCAGATCCTCTGCTTCCAGCATCTTCTGCTTTATTTTGTTCTTCACCAGCAGATGCGCCGCTACTGTGTCCGCCATGGCGGCACGCTCCTCGACCGACTGAACGGTGAGAAGAACCTCGTTCGGTATGCGGGGGTTCATGCGGACGTAATCCGTGAACATCGCTTCTACGCGACGAGTCAGCACTTCGACCTTTTTGCTGTCTGCGATCTCGTCCACGAGCGGTTCGATGCGGCCGGCGAGATAGTTGTCCATCTCGACATACTCTTTGATCCTGACTCGCTCGAGACCCTCGAGCATCACCTTGATGGTGCCGTCGGGAAGCCTGAAGAAAAGGCCTATACGCGTAATGCAGCCGACCGAGTAGAGATCCTTCGGCTCCGGTTCGTTCACGGCAGGGCTCTTCTGGGTCACAACTAGCAGGATCTTGTCCCGCTCGATCGCGCGCTCGACTGCGTTGACACTGGGTTGGCGGCCGACGAGGATCGCCGTCCCCATCGAGGGGAATATCACGACATCCCGCAGGGGGACCAGCGGGTAGAGATCGTCTTGTCCCTGTTCTTTCTTTGCTTTTTTCAAAGCCATATTCTACCGCCCTGTTGAGTAAGGAGTGCGGAGTTCGAGTCGAACCCTAGGCCCTCATCCCTCGTTCGCGCTCGAGGAATAGCTGCGGCTCGTCGTTGCCCTTGACCGTCTCCTCGTTAATTAGGATCTTCTTGATGTTGGGGCGTGAAGGAATGTCATACATGATATGGAGCATCGTCGACTCGAGGATCGCCCGGAGGCCCCTCGCGCCGGTCTTGCGTTCTGTCGCAAGTTTCGCTATCGCCTTGAATGCGCCCGGCGTAAATTCGAGCTCCACATCCTCCATGGCAAAGAGCTTCTTGTACTGCTTGATCAGAGCGTTCTTCGGCTTGAGCATGATATCTATCAATGCCTGCTCGTCGAGATGTTTCAGGGGCGCTACGATCGGCAGGCGGCCGACGAGCTCCGGGATGAGCCCGTACTTGATCAGGTCCTCGGGCTGCACCTGCCTTATGATCTCGTCGATTTCCTTGCGGTAGTTCGGGCCGCGCTCGGCGCCGAATCCGACGACTTTGTGCCCTATTCTTCTCTCGACGATCTCTTCGAGTCCCTGGAATGCGCCGCCGCAGACAAAGAGTATGTTCTTCGTGTCGACCTCGATGAACTTCTGCTGCGGATGCTT
>DAOUUU010000068.1 GCA_030667985.1 Candidatus Krumholzibacteriota bacterium | reverse complement strand
TTGCGGGTTTTGACAAAGAGCCAGGGGAACGAAGCCCTGACCCGTCTCTTCTCTAAGGCGCTCCCGTGTATCATTATCACGAAGGGGCTCGAGATACCGGAAGGGTTGCTGGAACTGGCAAAGAAGCACTCTGTCCCGTTGATGCGAACCCCCGCCTCGACCACGCCCTTTATCCATAGATTGACCAGTCATCTCGAGTATGTCTTTGCGCCGAGAACATCGATGCACGGTTCGCTTGTCGATGTCTACGGCGTTGGATTGCTCTTGCTGGGACGCAGCGGCATCGGGAAGAGCGAGATCGCCCTCGATCTCGTGGAAAGAGGACACAGGCTCGTCGCAGACGATGTGGTCGAGATGACCAAGCACGGTGATGTCGTGATGGGTAGGGGTAGCGCGCATCTACGCCATTTCATGGAGATACGCGGTGTTGGAATAATTAATGTGATGGATGAGTTCGGTATCCGTGCCGTGAGGATACAGAAACGTATCGAGGTCGTCGTTGCTCTCGAGGAATGGGATCCGGCAAAGGATTGGGACCGTCTGGGACTCGACGAGCACTACAAGGAGATTCTCGGGGTCAATGTCAGGCAGGTCATTATACCGATCTATCCCGGCAAGAACATCACTGTGATATCGGAGACGATCGCGCTCAACCATATGTTGAAGGTCTACGGTATAGATGCGGCAAAGAGCCTGGACAAGAAACTCGTTGATATGATGGAAAGCGACAAGAAGACGAGACGCTACCTGAAATACGATATGGAATGATCAAAGAACAACCCTCCAAATCGACTATCGGAATCATCGTCACTCACGGTACGCTTGCGGGCGAACTCCATCGTACGACGGAGCTGATCGTGGGGAAGCTGGGGGGATGTTACGCTATATCGGGCTCAAATTTCCGTGACGAGGAAGTAATCGCCCGGATCAGAGATATTATCGATAAGGCCAAGGCGAAGAACGCGGTAGTATTCGTAGATTATTTCGGCGGATCCTGCTGCATCAACAGCGTGCGCGCTGTCCATGGATTGAAGGGCATAAAGGTGATCAGCGGCGTAAACCTCCCGATGCTTCTGGATTTTGCGACCAAGAGAGATTCGATGAATTTCCAGGAGATGGTCGATCACTTGTTGCGCAGGGGACGGGAGAGTGTGAAACTCGTCGATTTTTGACGCCGCCCAGGTATCTCGCTGAAAGGGTTTATTTTAGCCAACAGGGGCAGGAGTATCCGTAACTATGATATCACTTCTGAGAATCGATGATCGTCTCATTCATGCCCAGGTAGTAATCGGATGGGGCAGCGCCATGCAGCCGGACAGGATCGTTATCGCCGATGATCGCGTGGCGGGCAGCGAGTTGGAGAAGAGCCTCTATATGGCGGCGCCGCCGCCCGAGATCAAGGTCTCGATCCTCTCGATCGAGGAGACGGCGAAACAGCTTGAAGGCGGGGTTTTCGACAAGGAGAAGATATTTCTGCTCGTCTCTCATCCTGAGAGTATCCTGAGGTTGATGGATCTCGGTTTTGATGTGGACGCGGTCAATGTGGGCGGCCTGCATTATGCCGAGGGCAAGGAGAAGGTCCTCGACAATTTCTATCTCGACGCAGGCGAGAGAAATGCGCTCCGGGAACTGGTCAAGCGGGGCGTAACACTCGAGGCGCGTTCCCTGCCGGACAGCGAGACGGTCATCCTGAACTCGAAGGTGGTCTGAGCGGTCATGGAGAAGCGTGTAATCTTCATTCTGGGGCTCCACAACCACCAGCCGGTCGGAAACTTCGAGCACATCTTCGAGCAGGCGTACAGCCAGGCCTATCTCCCCTTCCTCGAGGTCCTTGGGACCTTTCCCGGGATCCCTTTCGTCATACACAACAGCGGTGTTCTCTGGGATTGGCTCGTGGAACAACATCCCGAGTATATAGAGCTCGTATCCTCGATGATCGAGCGCGGACAGGCCGAGATCATGTCGGGAGGCTACTACGAGCCCATCCTGTCGGTCATCCCCGAGCGCGACAGACAGGGGCAGCTCGGAATGATGCGAAGGTTTCTCGAGGAGCGTTTCGGTGTTTCTCCCCGTGGATGCTGGTTGACCGAGAGGATATGGGAGCCCCACCTGCCAAAGACGCTCGAGTCGGCCGGTCTCGAGTATGTTGTGGTCGATGACGCTCATTTCAAAGCCACCGGATTCGGCTCGGAGGAAATGAGGGGATTCTTCATGAGCGAAGAGGACGGCAGGTATATACGAATTTTTCCCATCGATAAGAACCTTCGATATCTTATCCCGTTCGAGGAGCCGGAGAAGGCGATCGACCACCTGAGGGCGATTGGGCGGGAACCGGGATCGGATCCCAAAATAGTTGTTCTGGCCGATGACGGTGAGAAGTTCGGCCTCTGGCCTGGAACGCACAAGAGGTGTTACGAGGACGGATGGCTTGAACAGATGTGCACTCTCCTGGCCGAGAACAGCGATTGGATCGAGCTGTCGACTTTTTCCAGGGTGATTGACACGTACCGCCCTAAGGGGATCGTCTATCTTCCGACCGCCTCCTACAGCGAGATGATGGAATGGGCACTGCCCATCCGTGCAGGAGGCCGCTATCGGGAAGCCGTAGAAACGCTCGCTGAGTCGGGACGGTTTACCGAACCGGCAGAAATGGTAAGGGGCGGGTTCTGGAGAAACTTCCTCCTGAAGTACGAGGAGTCCAACTGGATGCATAAGCGGATGATCGCAGTAAGCGAGGCTGTAGAGGGCCTCTCCCCGGGTGATAAAAAGGCCGGCCCGGCCTCGAGGCATCTCTACAAGGCTCAGTGCAACTGTGCCTACTGGCACGGCCTCTTTGGCGGTCTCTATCTTCCTCACCTGAGAAGTGCGATCTTCAAACATATGATCGAGGCCGAGAATATCGTCGATTCCGGCAGAGAGGGAGAGGGATCCTCGATCTATCACGAGCTGCGGGATGTCGACGGGGATGGCAGTGATGAGTTGATGATCTCGACCCGGCACCTCAGGGCCTTCTTCAGGTCCAGGGGTGGCTCGCTTCGGGAACTCGATATCAAGCGTCCGGCATTCAATCTGACCGACACATTGACCAGGAGGAAGGAGATCTATCACGGAGAGCTCGCTTCAGCCGGCCGGCCAGCCGACGGGGAAGGCGCGATCAGCATACACGAGCGGTCATCGGCCAAGGAGAAGGGACTCGACCGCCATCTGATGTATGACAGGAGGAACCGCGAATCGCTTCTTGATTATTTCATGGAAACAGGTGTCACGCCCGAGGATTTCGCCTCCGGTTCCTACGAGGAGCTCGGTGATTTCCTCGACGGAGATTACAGCATCGCGGTCAGGAAAGCAAAGGACGGAAAGATATTCACGCTGAAGAGGAAGGGGACTGTGACCGGTGCGAACGGCCCCGTGGCGGTCGAGCTGACCAAGAAGATCAGGATGTCTCCCGAGGATCCGGTTATGGAAGTCGGGTACGAGATCAAGCCGGAGGGCGCAGGCCTCGAGTGCCGTTTCGCGGTGGAGAGTGTGATATCGCTGCTCGCAGGAGACGCGCCGGACCGTTACTACAGTTTTCCAGGCAGGAAGGTCAGGGATATCCGGCTCGCTTCGAGCGGAGCAGAACTGGATGTCGACCGATTCTCCCTGGTGGACGAATGGATGGGTATAGAGGTCTGTATCGAGCTTGATCCGGCCGCCCTCGTCTGGAGATATCCGGTCGAGACGGTATCGAACTCGGAATCGGGCTTCGAACGGGTCTACCAGGGATCCGCCATGGCTGCACTCTGGCCTATCGAGCTCGCTGCGGGCAAAAAGGGCAGATTCAGCCTTCGCATATCCATCGGAAAGCCGGGGGGAGCGGGGGGGTGCGTTGCGGAGTGAGCGAGGTTCTGGCAGTCTCCCTACTCGGCGGTTTACTCTCTCTCGAGCACAGGGCGGAGCTCAGATTCATGGTCTCTCAGCCCGTATGCAGCGGCCTGTTGACCGGACTGATCCTCGGGTCACCCGCAGCGGGGCTATTTATCGGCGCGATGTTTCAGGTCATGTTTCTCGGGTTCGTGCCTATAAAGAGTGAGGGCGTACCCGATCTGACCATAGGAGGGGTTGCCGCTTCCGCATACTATATACTCTCTGTGCAGAGGATCGGGGGAGGCTCGGTCCTGACGGGAATCATACTGTTCTGCGCGCTGCTTTTCGGGCTCGCTATTTCCCTGTTGGGATGCAGTCTCTATCGCTTTTGGGAAAAGAGAACCTGGACTTTTTTCGAGGCCGCAACGGCCTCGGCCATGGCGGGGAGATTCAGGTACGCAAGAGCGATCCATCTCATGATCCTCGCCTTTCATTTTCTCTATGGATTCTTGGTGCTTTTCGCGCTGGTCCCCGCGGGAACGGCGATTATTGCTTTTGTGGCCGCACGGGTAGGAGTCGAGCCTGGCGGATCCATGAACGCCCTGCAGTATCTCGTCCCGTTCATAGGAGCCGGTTCCCTCGCGCGGCTCTATTTCGTCAGATCCAGAGCTTTCTGGTTCGGAGCAGGTTTTCTCGTCACTTATCTTTTTTTCATAGTGAGATCATGAAGATGTGGCGTTCACATTTGAATCATCTATGGAGACTCTTCCTGCTGCATGGTTCGCGCAACGAACGGACCATAGACGGGCTCGGATTTTACCATGCGATCTCGCCGGAGCTGGATGCGTGGAGCGAAGAGGATTATGAAATGAGGGAGGCCGTGCGGCGCCACATGGGTTATTTCAATGCGAATCCAATAATCACTTCATATATCCTCGGAGCCGTAATCAATATGGAGAGACGGCGGCGGAGGGGCGAGGGTGTCGACAGCGCTTATATCGAGCGGATGAAGAGCACTCTCAGCGCGGTCCTTACGGCAAAGGGGGATTATTTCTTCTCCGTCGTGCTCCTGCCCCTGGGTTTGACAATAGCTTGTATTTTTGCTATGTATAGCTGGTATCTCGGCCCGGTTATTTTCCTCGCTCTCTACAACTATTTCCACCTGCAGGCGCGGATCGGTGGATACCTCATAGGGGTACGACTGGGTGAGGGACTGGGGAATAAGTACATCAGACACATCTTCAGGGAGCAGGGATTTCTGGGAGGATGTGCCGCTTTCAGTGCAGGTGTGTTCAGTGCGCTGGTTCTCGTCCGTGCCGGTTCCTACGGGGGCCTGCGCTTATCTGGATGGGGGATCGCGGCGGTAGTCGCTTTCCTGGTGCTTCGCAGGAAGATGTCAATGATCTTGAGTGTTATAATAGTATTTATAGTCAGCGCTGCCTATCTTCTTCTCATCTGAGGCTGCGCGGGAGAGATGCGAGATGGTAAGCGGACAGGTAAAAGTCATTACCAAGAACGGAATCCATCTTCGGCTGGCGAGCGATCTGGTCAAAGCGGCCAACAGCTTCCGTTCCGAGATATGGATCACGAAGGATTCCCAGGAGGTTAACGCCAAGAGTATTCTGGGCGTGGCAGGACTGGGGGCCGAGTTGGGAGCGGAGCTCTTCATAAAAGTGGAAGGCGATGACGAGGAAGAAGCTCTAGAATATCTGGTCACGCTTGTCGAGAGCGATTTCACTAAAGGTGCGCAGTGATGGAAGGCAACAAAGCTGAAAATAGAGAAGCCATATTCAACGGGATTCCGGCGTCTCCGGGCATCGCTCACGGTGAGGCGTTCGTAGTCAATGTCGAGAATATTCCCGCAACACCCGAGAAGGTTCCCGAGGCCAAGATCGAGGCCGAGGTGCAGCGGTTCGAGACCGCCCTGAAGGAGACGGGTGAGGAGCTCGATAAGATCCACAAGCAGCTCGAAGAGGAGATGGGGGTCGAACACGCGAAGATCCTCGATTCGCACAGGATGATACTTACGGACGAGGTCGCGCGTAAGGATACGCTAAAGCTCATCACGAAGGATAAATACAACGCGGCCTACGCTTTCACCACCGTCATCAACAAGGTCATTACCACTTTCCAGCATATAGAGGACGAATATCTGAGAGAGCGCGCCGCGGATATCCAGGATGTCAAACGGCGCGTCGTGAGAAATCTTCTAGGACAGAAGGTCGAGGGGCTGTCGAACCTGAGGAAGAAGGCGATCGTGGTCGCCAAGGATCTGACCCCCAGCGATACGGCGATCATGAAGAAGAAGTATGTGCTCGCCTTCGTCACCGATATCGGGGGGAGCACATCCCACGCCGCTATCATAGCCCGTTCGCTCGGTATTCCGGCCGTTGTTGGACTGGAGAGTCTCAGCCACAATGTAAAACCGTACGATAAGCTGATCGTGGACGGAATAACGGGGCAGGTCGTTCTTCACCCGACTGGCGAGACGGTGGGGATGTTCGAGGAGGCGCAGGAGCGATTCAGGGAGATGGAGAAAGAGCTCCTGACGCTCCGTGATTATCCCGCCGTGACCCTCGACGGGCATACGATCGAGCTCAGCGGAAATATAGAGACAGCGGACGAGGTTGAAGATGTCGTAAGCCACGGCGCGAAGGGGGTAGGTCTGTTCAGGACGGAATATTTCTTTATCACGAGAAAGAACCTTCCCAGTGAGGAGCAGCAGTACCGCTACTACAGCCGGGTGGTAAAGGAGCTGGCTCCCGATCCGGTGCTTATAAGGACGCTCGATGTCGGCGGAGACAAGATCGCAAGATGGGCGTCTACATCCTCGCCTGAAGCGAACCCGTTCATGGGATGGAGAGGTATCCGTTTCACTCTCTCGAGAAAGGATATCTTTCGGACGCAGCTCCGCGCGATCTTCAGGGCCTCTGCTCATGGGAACGTGCGTGTCATGTTTCCGATGATCTCGGTCATGGACGAGGTGCTCGAGGCTAAGGAGATATGTGAGGAAGTAAAAGCGGATCTCAAGAACGAGCGTTACCAGATGGGGGATAACATCGAGATCGGTATCATGATCGAGACTCCATCGGCCGTCGCTATCGCAGACAAGTTGGCGAAAAAGGTCGATTTCTTCAGCATCGGGACCAATGATCTGATACAGTATTCACTCGCCGTCGATCGTGGCAACAGCAGGATATCCTATCTCTACAACGATCTCCACCCCAGCATCCTGAGATTCATCAGGGATACGGTCACAGCCGCTCACAAGAACGGCATATGGGTGGGGATCTGCGGTGAGATGCCGGGCAGCGTTTATGGAGCGCTTCTCTCGCTCGGCTTCGAGCTCGACGAGTTCAGCGCCAGCGCGTACCTGATCCCGGAGATAAAGAAGATCATCAGATCCGTCACGCTGGACGAGACGAAGATGCTAGTCAAGAAGGCGATAAAGCTCTCGACTGCAACCGAGGTCAAGCAGCTGCTCGAAGCCTACATAGAGAATAAACGCCCCGAGTTGAGGGAATTTATTCCCGAAGCGGTCAAGTAAGGCCGGGGGGGATCGCCGGATTCCGGGACCCCAAGGAGATTTACCATGGGAAAAGAGGAACAGGCCAGACACTACAGGGTCGATACCGAACGGATGATCGACAGCGTGGTGGGACTTCCCGACCAGATCGAGGATGCCTGGGAAAGATCGGGCGATTTCGGATCGAGCCTCGAGGGCACTTCCGGGCCGCTCGTCATCTGCGGTATGGGCGGTTCGGCGATCGGCGGGCAGATGTTGGCCGATCTCGTTAAGACAGATTCCTCACGCCCGGTACATCTCGAGAGAGGGTACAGACTGCCCGAATTCACCGGTCCCGAAACTCCCGTCGTCTGTATAAGCTACAGCGGTAATACAGAAGAGGTCATAAGCTCGTTTCGGGGCGCCCTCGCTCGCCGCTGCCCCACCGCGGTGATCACATCGGGCGGTCGGCTCGGCGAGGAGGCGGCCGGCGCCGGGATCCCGGTCCATATCACTCCAGGCGGCATGCCCCCGAGGGCGGCATTGGGACATATCTTCGCGCCGCTGCTAAAGGCCGCATCAAATATCGGCGTCTATCCTGTTCCAGACGAAGAGGTCATAGCGGCTGTAAGAAAGCTCCGCGATCTCACGAAGAGGTTTTCACTCGGCTCCGAGCCCGCCGGGAACACGGCGATGCAACTGACAAAAAAACTCTACGGAAAGATCCCGCTGATCTACAGTGGGGACGGTTTCTTGCCCGCGGTGGCATACAGGTGGAAGTGTCAGTTCAACGAGAACAGCAAGTGCATGGCCTTCTTCAACACCTTCGCCGAGCTCGGACATAACGAGATCATGGGATGGGATTCACCGGAACGTCTTAGGGAGGATTTCTTTGTGATCATGCTCTCGGACAGCGAGGATCATCCGCGGATACGGAAACGCATGGAGATAACGTATCAGGAACTCGAGCCACTGGGTGGGGGAGGGGCCTGGATCGAGAGCGATGGCGAGAAAGGAAGGAGGGGCAGGCTCGCGCGCCTGTTCAGCGTTCTCGCACTCGGGGACTTCACCAGTGTCTATCTCGCCGTCGAGTACGGCAAGGATCCGACGCCGATCGAAAAGATCGAGAAGATCAAGAATGCTCTGAAAACGGAGGATGAATGAAGGCAGTCATACCAGTCGCAGGCATAGGCAAAAGACTCAGACCTCATACCTTCACCGTGCCGAAGGCATTGCTCAACGTCGCTGGAAAACCGATACTGGGTCATATCATTGATAGCCTGGTCGAAATGGGCGTGGAGCAGTTGATTCCCATCATAGGATACAAGGGCGAATTGATCAGGGAGTACATGGACGAGACCTATGACATGCCCATTACCTATGTCGTGCAGGAGCAGCAGAAAGGTATAGCCCACGCTGTTTCCCTCACGAGGGAATTCGCCGATGAATCAGAGCTGATCATCATTCTCGGGGATACGATCATCAAGACCGACTTTGCGAAGATCCCCAAAGTGGGGGAAGCGGTGCTCGGCATACACAAGGTAGAGGATCCGAGGAGATTTGGCGTCTGCGAAGTCGAGAATGGTGTTATAACGAGTATCGTGGAGAAGCCGGACGAGCCCCGAAGCAATCTTGCGTTGATCGGCCTCTACTATTTCAAGGATTCCAGAGAACTGTACGAGGCCTGTGCCGAGATAATCGAGAAGAAGATCACGACGAAGGGGGAATATCAGATAACCGATGCGCTCGGAAGAATGATAGAGGGCGGGGTGCAGTTCAAGCCGCACGAGATCGACGGCTGGTTCGACTGCGGCAAGGTGGAGACTCTGCTCGAAACCAACCGCGTGCTGCTCGACGAGATGAAGCCGAATGACGGGCGTGAAGGATCCATCGTGATCCAGCCCTGCTACATCGATAAGGAGAGCATCATCGAGAGCTCGATCATCGGGCCCTATGTCACTGTCGCTAAGGGCAGCGAGATACGTCACGCGATCGTCAAGAACTCGATCCTGAACGAGGGGAGCAGGCTCGAGAACGTCATCTTGAAAGAGAGTGTGGTGGGATCCTTCGCGGAAGTGAAGGGGCGGTCGAGCAGTCTCAACGTGAGCGATCATTCTCAGATCGATTACCACTGAGACGGCCGGAACATGATATAATATTGGAAATCATAGTCCCGTTTTTATATATAGAGAACTCACGAACAGAACAAGACACGATAGGGAGGAGCGGTATGGGCGAGAAGCATCTCTTTACTTCGGAATCGGTTACCGAGGGTCATCCAGACAAGGTCGCCGATCAGATATCGGATTCTATCGTCGACGCCATATTGACTGGGGACCCATCTGGCAGAGTTGCCTGCGAGACGCTGGTCACGACCGGGATGGCCCTTGTAGCCGGCGAAATCAAAACAAAAACCTATGTAGATATCCCCTCGGTCGTCAAAGAGGTCATCAGGGACATCGGATACACCGATCCGCGTCTCGGATTCGATTACGAGACCGTTGCGGTCCTCACCACGATCGAGGATCAGTCCAGTGACATCGCCATGGGCGTCGATAAGGGAGGGGCGGGCGATCAGGGCATGATGTTCGGGTATGCCTGCACGCAGACCGATGTCTTGATGCCGATGCCGATCGTGATGGCCCATCGTCTCGTCAAGCGCATGGCGGATATCAGGAAAGAGGGGATCCTCGGATTTCTGAAACCGGATGGGAAGTCTCAGGTAACGATCGAGTACGAGGATCATGTCCCGGCCCGTGTAGATACGATCCTGCTCTCGACGCAGCACAGTGCAGATACGTCGTTGGATGAGATCCGCGAGGGTCTCACCGAGCATGTCGTAAAGCCAGTCATCGCGGAATATAAAGTAGACTCTTCCGATTACCGCCTTCTTGTGAATCCGACCGGGCGCTTTGTCCGGGGAGGCCCGATGGCCGACACGGGGCTGACGGGCAGGAAGATCATCGTCGATACCTATGGAGGATTCGGCAGCCACGGAGGCGGCGCATTCAGCGGAAAGGATCCGACCAAGGTCGACCGATCTGCCTCCTACGCGGCGCGGCACGTTGCGAAGAATATCGTCGGTGCCGGCCTTGCAGCCGAATGCGAGGTCCAGGTAGCCTACGCTATCGGTATAGCGGAACCGGTCTCCATCATGGTCGACACATTCGGCACCGGGAAGATCCCCGACGAGAAACTGACCTCGCTTGTGAGGGAGAGCTTCGACCTAACGCCGGCGGGCATCATCGACAAGTTCGATCTATGCCGTGGGATCTTCCGCAAGACGGCCGCCTACGGGCATTTCGGCAGAGAAGACAAGGATTTTCTCTGGGAGAAGCTCGATATGGCCGATTCCCTGAAGTCGAAGATCTAGTATTAGCAGCATTGGAATGGAAAGGAAACAAAGATGCAGTACGATTGCAAGGATTTGAGCCTCGCCGGTGAAGGGAAGAACAGGATCGATTGGGCAGAGGAGAGGATGCCGGTGCTGCGGATTATACGGGAACGATTCAGCGAAGAGCGGCCGTTCGAGGGCGTCAAGATCGCCGCGTGTCTTCATGTAACGACCGAAACGGCGAATCTAATGCGGACGCTTAAGGCTGGGGGCGCCGAAGTTGCGCTCTGCGCCTCGAATCCGTTGAGTACGCAGGATGATGTTGTTGCGTCACTCGTCGAGCATGACGAGATCAGCGTCTTTGCCGTCAATGGAGAGGACAACGACCGCTACTATAAGCATATACATGCCATACTGGATATCGAACCTGCCATCACGATGGATGACGGAGCCGACCTGGTGAGCACGCTTCACAAGGATCGCCGGGAGATCATGGAAAAGGTGATCGGCGGGACGGAGGAGACGACGACAGGCGTCATCCGCCTCAGGGCCATGGAACAAAACGGTGTTCTCGCGTACCCTATTATCGCCGTGAACGACGCCCAGACGAAACATTTCTTCGACAACCGTTACGGTACCGGGCAGAGCACGGTAGACGGAATTTTGAGAGCGACGAACATCCTCTTTGCCGGCGCCCGCGTTGTCGTGTTCGGGTACGGATGGTGCGGCCGCGGGACCGCAATGAGAGCCCGGGGCATGGGAGCCAACGTGATCGTCGTCGAGATCGATCCGGTCAAGGCTCTCGAGGCTGTCATGGACGGATTCAGCGTGATGAGCTCTCACGAGGCCGCCGGTATCGGGGATATCTTCGTCACCATCACCGGCAACATCTCCGTTCTCCGCAAGGAGCATTTCGAGCGGATGAAGGATGGGGCGATAGTCGCGAACTCCGGACACTTCAATGTCGAAATCGATATACCGGATCTGGAAGATATGGCGAAGAGCAAGAGCAAGGTCAGAGAGCATGTTGAGCAGTTTATCCTCCCGGACGGCCGCAGGATCAACCTTTTGGGCGAAGGCAGGCTTATCAACCTCGCCGCGGCCGAGGGGCACCCCGCGTCCGTAATGGATATGAGCTTCGCGAACCAGGCTCTCTCGGCGGAGTACATCACTGCGGGAAAGACTGATCTCGAGAAAAGGGTCTACGTTGTTCCAGAGGAGATCGACCGGGACATCGCACGGCTAAAACTCGAAGCGATGGATTGCCAAATAGACGAACTCACTGCCAAGCAGAAGAAGTACCTCTCGAGCTGGGAAATCGGCACCTAGGAAAGTTCCCTGCGCCGATGGCCTGGAGAGAAAAGAGCCCCCTTCACGGGAAGGGGGCTCTTTTGTTGTATTAGAGGTTTTTTACTATCACTCGAGGATCGAGAAGCGCGAGCGTTTTTCCACCTGCTCGAGGGTCCTCCTGTCCGTTACGGTGATCGAGAGCTCAAACGGTCCCTGCCAGAGGTTCTCGGTCGCGATCTGGAGCTGCTGCACATGGCGCGGACCGCTGCCCGTGGTCTCGAATTTCGAGCTTACGACCGGCGCGATCTCTTCCAGTACGGGTCCCCGCCGCCGTTTCTCCAAAGGTTTGATCTTGTAATCGACCGAGTAAAAGCAGAAGTCATCGCGGTCCGTATCGAGGCCGTAGATCTCGAAATAGAATGTGAGCGGAAAGGGTATCCTGTACGCGTGCATCGGATGAGGGATGATCCTGAGGTCCCCCTTGACGAACCGCGTTTGATCCTTCACCCTGTCGATCCTGCTAGCGAATTGGATGTCGCTAACGGCAAGCCCCTCGCCGACAGCCTGCAGCTCGAGGTTGGTTTTCATAACCCCCCTGATGTCGGATTTCATATCGATCGCCTCGACGGCGATACGGTAGTAACCCGGTTCGAGCCCCATGACGACCTGCCCGGGAATGAGACTCGGGCCCTCGAAGTCCCCTTTGCCCGCATAGGTGATCCTGATCGAATCGGTTCCTAGGGCCACCTCGTTCATCTCGTAGTCTCTGACCGAGACCCTGAGCTCCAACTCGGCCGCGAGAACGCCTTTCTCCCGCACGAACCGGATCTCCTCGGTGGGGATCTCGAAGTTCACTTCGGTCCTGAGACTGTCCGGGCCCTTCTTGAAGGAGGTTACGTCGAAGTAGAGCGAGAGCAGCTCACGGTCGAGTTCGAAGGAGTAGATCGTCGGATTTTCTTCGAGGTACTTGTAGAAATTGTTCTCAGATTCCTCGATCTTCTCCTGTTCCCACTCCGCTATCAGATCGCGCGGCATTGCCATGCGTATATCGACATCGGCGATATAGTCGATGTCGTCGGGATTGAAAGAGACGATATCCTCCATCTCATCGAGGTCAAGATACTCGAAGGCGAAGAGTGTT
>DAOUUU010000145.1 GCA_030667985.1 Candidatus Krumholzibacteriota bacterium | reverse complement strand
TGGAACATCTCGATCATAGCGCCGTCTATCTCGCGCTTCTTCAGATACGCCCGCGCCTGATCGTACCCTTCGCCCGACTCGAGCATCCTCGAGTAGAAATCGATCGCAAATTCGAGCGCCCTGTAGTAAGGCTCGAGCTTTTCTCGATTCTCACCCTGCGTCAGGTAGCGGTCGACATCGACACCGAGATCCTTGCCGAGCTTCCGAACCGATTCCACGAATCCGACACCTTCATACTCCATGAGGAAACTGAAGACGTTGCCGCCCTTGCCGCAGCCGAAGCAGTGGTATATCTGCTTGTCGGGGCTGACCATGAAACTCGGAGTCTTTTCCGGATGGAAAGGGCAGAGGGCCTTGAAATTCCGTCCCGACCTCTTGAGGTCCAGCACACCGCCGATGACCTGCACGATGTCGGATCGGTCCCTGATATCATTGACGACCTGTTCTGGGATCATAGCTTCCTATTTCAGCTTCACGACGACGACACCGTCACCGCCGAAAGCAGGCTCGCCCGGACGAAATTCCCGCACTCGTGGATCTTTCTTCAGCATCTTGTAGACTGCGCGCTTCAGGACGCCCGTACCTATACCATGTATGACGGTCACCTGCCCGAGGCCCTGCAGGACCGCCTTGTCGAGATAAGCATCGACCATCTCGATCGCTTCCTGCCTGTCGTATCCCCGTATCATGAGTTCCGTCGCAACGGGACCGTCCGCTCGGCTCACCGTCCATGAGTGGTCCGTATGATGTGTCCGATCCATCGATTCCTGTTCGGCCGGCTCAAGGTCCTCAACGTTCGTTTCTACACGCAGTCCCCCTGTAAGTTCCAGGAAGACCTTGTCTGAATCCTCTCTGACCGGCAATGCTCTACCGATGAACCCGAGGCTGATGATCTCGTACCAGGCGCCCTCCGATATATCTTTGATACGTAGATCGCTCCGTTTTCGTTTCCTTTTCCGTACAGATTCCTCGAACTCCACTTTCTTGTCCCTGACCTGTCGCTGCACCTCTCTGACCACTTCACGCTCAGCCTGCGTTACCCTAATCTTCTTGATAAGGTGCTCCATCTCCCTGCGCGTCGAGGAAACGATCTCGAGCGCTTCCTTTCTCGCCTTCTGCTCCAGATCTTCGCGCTCCTGCTCCAGTGTGTCGAGATTGTCACGATAGCTCTCGATCAGCGAGGCCAGCTCATGTTCCTTCCTCTCGAGCTCTAACTGTTCTTCCAGGACCGCCCGCTCCGTTCGCTCCAGGTGTGCCAGCAGTTCCTCGAGCCGCACCGCTTCCCCCCCCATTCTTTCCCGCGCCCGCATCACGATATCCTCCCTGAGTCCCATCCTGCCCGCCATTTCGATTCCCCAACTCCGGCCCGGCACTCCAACCCTGAGCCGAAAGAGCGGCTCGAGCCTTTCGGGGTCGAATTCGAGTGTCGCGTTCTCGACGCCTTCGGTAGCATGCGCCCACCCTTTTAGCGCCCTGAGATGAGTCGTGACTATGGTCCGTGCGCCAGTCTCGACCAGCCTCTCCAGCACCGCTTCGGCTATAGCTGCTCCCTCGTCCGGATCTGTGCCGTCTCCAATCTCATCTATCAGCACGAGGGATCTTTCGTCGGCTCGCTCGAGGATCGCCTTGATCCGCACGATACGCGAAGAAAATGTACTGAGCGCGTTCTCGATCGACTGATCGTCGCCTATATCGACGAAAACGTTCCGGTATGAGGGTAGTACGCTGTCCTCGGCGCACGGAAGAAGCAGACCGGCCCTGTCCATAAGAACGAGCAGGCCTGCCGTCTTGAGGGCCACCGTCTTTCCGCCGGCATTCGGCCCGGAAATTACTAGCGCTCTGAGTCCGGCGCCGCACTCGAGATCGAGCGATTTTATCTTGCCTCCCTCTTCGTCCATCCGCTTCTCGAGAAGCGGATGGCGTGCGCTTCGCAGAAGAAGTTTCCCATCTTCGCTGTGCAGGGGCTTTGTGCAGGAGAACCGCTTAGAAAATGAGGCCTTGGCCCTCACCGCATCGAGTTCGAGGAGCGCCGCCTGGTTACCGCTGAGCGGCTCACGGTTTGAGAAGACGAGCGAGCTGAGATCCCTCAGTATCCTCTCGACCTCCTTCCTCTCCTCCTCTATCAGGGATTCAAGCAGGTTATTCCGTTCGACGAACTGCAGCGGCTCGACGAAGAGCGAGGCTCCGCTCGCGCTCGAATGGTGGACTATCCCTTTGATATGGGATGCCTCGTGGCGAGGCATCGAGACAACATAACGCTCTCCGCGCAGCGTGACGAATTCATACCCCTTGCCCGCACCCTCCTTCTGAGCGAATGAGGCAAACTCCTTTCTCAAACGCTCCCTCATCTCGCCGATCCTCCTCCGCGCCCTGGCCAGCTCCTTGCTGGCATCGTCCCGCACTTCATGATCCTTTCCGATCACTTTATTGATGCGGACGGCGACATCTACTTTGAGATCGAATCTGTCGGTAAAACGGCCGAGAATCCGTAGCTGCTCCTCATGTCTCTTGATATAAGCGCTGACTCGGGCGGCCGCTTGCTCTCCGCCGGCCACTAGTGCGAGTTGTTCCCGGTCCGCAACGACGCCTTCGGCTCGAATCGAGGAGATCGCCTCCCAGCTGTCCTTCCATCCTGCCAGAGGCAGGTCCTCTCCCCTTTCTAAGAGGCCGAGCACCTCGCTTATCTCACCCTGGCTTTTCTCCACATCGGCGGTCGACCCGGCCCTCCTGGTACGTATCAAGAAATCGGCCGAGCGTGGGCTCACCGCATAGAACGCGATCATTTCGAGCAGGGAATCGAACTCGAGCTTATTCGAGGCGTGTTCGAACTCATCGACTACAACATGGGACATATTTTCAAAATTCGATTGTTTCATACGGAGATAAAGGCTTGGTGTGACTCACTCGTCGAGTTCTTTCAAGGCCTTGTCGAGAGATTCCTTGCGACTTTTCATTCCCTTCTCGCCCTCCTTGGCCTTCTTCTTGATGGCATCGAGAGATCTCCTGTATTCATCCGTCCGGATCACCTTGTCGAAGTTGAGATCGGAAGGGGAATGAGAAAAAACGAAATCGAACAGTGATGGAAGGACCGGGTAGATCCCGATCGCGAGAGGTCTATCCCTGATCTGCCTCTTGTACTGGTCCGGGATCGGGATGTTGAACGCTATGATGAGAAGCAGGCTGACCAGGAGCACACCCTTGAACAGACCGAACAGCCCGCCACCGACCCTGTCCAGCGGCCCGAGGAGCGCTATCTCGGCAAGTTTCTTCAAAAAGACACCCATGACCTTGAAGAAGATCATGACAGCGATGAATATCGCTACCGCCGACAGGATGAGGGAGATGTTGTACTGCAGCGCGATCGAGTCTTCCAGGTAACCGGCCACAAAATGGGCGAGATAAAAAGCCCCGAGAAAGGCGAGGATGATACCGAGGATATCGAGCGCCTGCCGTATCAGACCCCGTTTGGCCCCCGTAATGAAGAATGCGATCAGAATGATCAGTATGACGATATCGATAATCATAGTTTGCCCGTTCTTACCGTAAAAGTCCCGAGACGATCCTGCTCACGCTCTTACCGTCGACGCGTCCCTTGAATCTCTTCATCATCTCGCCCATGACGCGTCCTATATCCTTCGGCCCCTCGGTTTCGATCTCCTCGATAACCTTCTTGACCTCGGCCTCGATCTCCTCCTCGCCGAGCTGTTCGGGAAGGTACCGCATGACGATCTCCAGTTCCGCCCTCTCCTTCACCACGAGGTCGTTCCGGTCGCCCTTGGTAAATTCCTCGATCGATTCCTTGACGCGTCTCGCGTAACTGGAGATTACCGCCAGTTCCAATTCCTCCGTAAGCTCCTCCCTTTCCTCTAGTTCAGCGTTTTTTAATCCGCTGAGGAGCATCCGTAGCGTACTGATAGTAGGCTTGTCCCTGGATTTCACCGCCACCACAAGATCGGCCTGAATCCGCCTGGAATAGATATTACGCTCCATCGAGCCCCCTTTACATACGGCACCGCATATTGGATGGAAAGAAGTATAATATCCCGGCGGGCTGATTGTCAATCTTCGGTTGAATTCTATCGACATTCATTAAAAAAATCCGAATTTATTCTTGACCGGTATTTTGGGCATATTTTGCACATAGCTGATGTACGCCTTTGGATCGATCTCTCTGAGACCTCTTGCGCTCTGAGAACCAAGGTTGCCTATTTTTTGATTTTTATGTCCAGCCTGTCCATGTTTTTGGCTCTGCTGCAATAATGCAGGCTGCAAAAACCTCGTGTTATAATATACATGCGTGATGGGGAGACAAGTCGTGAGGAGGTGCGGTGTGATAACGCTTAGTAGCCAGTCTTCGAAAAACCACCCTACAGCAAGAAACCACCCGAGCTTCGATAAGGTAAAAAAGCAGCTTGAGGGCCTTTCCGACAAGAAGCTCTTGAGCGAACTGGAAAAGCTAGATTATAAAGAACGCAGGCTCAAGGTTCTCGTGCTGCTCTACCTATCGGAAATAGATAAAAGAAAACTATATCTGCCTCTCGGCTTTAGTTCTTTGTTTGATTTCTGCACCTATCATCTCAGATATACCAGAGCCACTGCGGCCAGGCGGATTCGTGCAGCACGGACTACCACGAAGTATCCGGAGGCCCTCGAACTGCTGCTTTCCGGGGAGATAAATATTACTACTCTATCTATGATCGGTGATATCCTGGATCAGTATAATTACGCAGAGATACTCTCTGCGATAAAGGGCAAGAGCACAAGACAGGTGGAGCTTTTAGTCTCCAGGCACCGGCCCGAGCGCATAGCTAGAGATATCATCCGGCCAGTCTGCGTCATGAGGAGCGTGCAGGAATCGCCGGCGGATTGCGATGCTAAATCCGGTGTGGAGGATTTAACGGCGGCTTGCTGTGCCGGCACCAGCGCCGAGGCTGATCCTGGCGCTCCAATGAACGATGGACGCTGTAAGTCTAATAAAATAAGTTCCAGCGCTGAGACTAAACATGGTTCTGACAGCCTACCGGAAAAAATCATATTCGAGCAGCGG
>DAOUUU010000132.1 GCA_030667985.1 Candidatus Krumholzibacteriota bacterium | reverse complement strand
TGGAAGGAGCGCCTGACTCTCGAGCGGATCGATCGCGATTTTCCCGGATTGATTTCGGGGCTCGTCGGACATGAAGGGATCGGTTTTATCATGGTGGATTCCGAGGAGCACGGACCGGTCGTTATCGGCGAAGGAGGAACATACTACATGAATGACGACAGAGTGGAAGGCGATGATCCTCTCGCTGATTTCGGCCCCAATGCGGCTTATCACCTGCGCCGGACAGACAGTTTTTCAAACGTTCCCGATATACTCGTAAACAGTTTCTGCCTGCACGAAAAGAATGAAGTTGCCGCACTGGAGGAACAGATCGGCAGCCACGGTGGACTCGGAGGCCTGCAGTCCAGACCGTTCATTCTCGCCCCGTCTGACTGGAAGACGAAGCAGGACGATCTGGTGGGCGCTGAATCGGTATACAGGGCACTGAAGGGCTGGATGGATGAAGAACAGGGGAGTGTCACCTGAAAATCATCTGACCTTCTGCCTCCTGCCGAAGAAGATCGAGTTGACGCCGAAATTGAAGACGATGTCGCCGTACTGGCTGACTCCCATGTCGAATCGCAGCGTCTCCACGACCGGTAGCATCAGCCTGAGCCCAACACCATAACCGAATCGTGCACGCTTCAGGTTAAATTCCTCGGCCTGGTTCCATGCTATTCCTGCATCAGCGAAACAGGCAAACTGAAGGCCGGCGGCGACCGACCATTTCCAGAGGGGCCAGTCCCTCATGGGGAAGAAATTCCAGCGATACTCCAGATTGAAGAGGAACTGGTTCTTTCCATACAGTTCCAGACCAAGTTCCTCAAGCTTGTAACCACGGATACTGTTCGAGCCTCCCATGAAATACATGCTGTAGGCGGGAATATCTACACCGACCATGCCCGATTGAAAGGAAAGAAGTGGGCCGAAGGCGATGGAATGCTGGCTTTTGATCGGTTGATAGCGGTTGAAATCGAACTGGAGGGTCCAGAAATCGGCGTTGCCACCGGAATATGTGGCGTTAAACCACTCGTTCTGCCATCCGGAACGGGGTTCGTTATATGAATTCCTGGTGTCATAGCCGAGGATGATATTGCCGAAAAAGATTTTGTCCTGATTGTCCGGATCGAGAGTAATACCGTCCTTATCGCTCTTGATGCTTTTGTATCCCAGGTTCCCGCTGAGACGGCCTGAATCCCCTATCCATGTCCCTCCAACCAGTGTGACGAGGTCTGTTACTTCCTTAAAATCGAGGAGCTCGTTCTGGCGGATCGTGTGCCCTGCATCGAGACCGATTGATATATGATTGCCTGCGATCCATGGATCGAAGTATTCGAAATTGAATGTGTTGATACCGCCCAGAAGGAACCTGCCCTTGAGGATGGCACCACGGCCGAACATATTGAGCGCCTTGACTCCGCCACCGAGGGAAAACCCGTTTTCTTCGGTATAGTTGATCGAAGGGTGGGGGATTATCCAGGGGAACTCGCTGACGATGAATTCGACGATGACACCGCTGCTGTCCGGTCTGCCGAATACATTAACCGCTCCGAAGATCGGGAGATTCTGCAGTCGTATTCGATCCCTTTTCAGAAGGGCAAGATCGAGGGGATCTCCCACCTGACTTCGCACCTCGCGGGTGACAACAAACTCTTTTGTATGGTTGAGACCGCTGTACACGATACCCGTGATTATTCGGCCTTCAAACTGATAAAGGTCAATCGAAGTCGAATCTTTACTGGAATCGATCGCTGGCGCAGCCGAAGCAACGGCCATCAGCAGTGTGAATATGACGATCATCTGTTTCATCATAGATCTACATTATCTTTCTGATGTGGCGGCTGAACCGGCGCTTGAATCCAGAGTATTCGGGAAGGAAAGGCTCCAGGTCCTTGAGATCGTCGAGCCATACACAAAAACCGGAAAGAGTATAGAGATCGAGGAGGGCTATCAGGCTGCCGTACCCTTCAAGGAGACAGGCGACTTCTCCATCGGAGATCATGCTGCGGTAATTGTGATTATGAGATCCAACGGTAAGATACATCAAAATCTGCTCACGCTGCTCGAGAGAGAGGGAGTTCCAGTGCCTGCCCAGAAGAGTCAGTATCGCGTCATTCATCTCATCCGAAATCTCCTTGAGATCGATATACTTGTCCTGCTCGAGGTTGAGATCTTCCTGCAGGATGAATTTCTCGTGGTACTTCCAGTACTCCGTTACAATCGTCTCCCAGCCGGGCAGATTCATGATCGGACGGACTTCCTCGGAGATCAGGAAATTGATCTTGAGGTGGAGCCTCGGCTTTCGCGGTCTGGCGTCTTCCGCGTAATAGACGGGAGTGAGGCCGAGTTTCTTTGAGTTCTCCACCATCTCGTCGACCTTGTCGTAGACCTCCCGGCGGAACGGGAAAAGCTCTTGGAGGAAAGGATTTGCCTCAAAGCCGGCTGACACCTCTTCCCATGAGCCGACGGCGTCTCCGAGCGGAGACTTCCGGTCGTATATTCCGGTTTTAAGCATTCCGCCTGCCGACGCAATCTCCTCGCCGAGGCCCTGCCTGAAACGGATCAGGCGGGAGAAGACCTCCTGCGATCTCGACTCCAGAAAGAACGACGATTGTTCAGGAGATATCCCGATGATCAGGACGTCGCAGCCCCGCAGTGAGGCGCCCGCCACCATGCTGGCCCAGAATGGGGCGTTCCAAAGGCCGTCCGGAACGAGGATCGTCGCCCCCGCGGGCATCAGGTTGTAGAGGGTGGCCTTGAGCACGTTAACGTTCTTCTGCCGAAATCCGGTCTGGTTGTGGACATTCATCGAGGTAATGACCCATCCCTGCTTCTTGAGCGCGTCTACCATCCGGTCATAATCCGCCGGCTTTTCTTTCTCGCGCAACGGTTCGGGGATCTCGTCTTCCCTGAATCCCTGCTGTCTGAGGAGCTCCAGATACCTGTACTTCAGGGAAAGGAGGGAGGGTCCCTGGACCAGCAGGGAGCGGTCGTCCCATGTCGGGCCGACGTACTGCTCTCCAACACCGACACCGCTGAAGATCGCCTCGCCCTTTCCCGGATCGTCTTCCGTCACGTCGTAGAATACGATCTTCCTGTGATCCCTGAACAGCTCGTCGGGAGAGAAGGGGATAGCGCCTATGACATGAGGGCTGCGGAAGGCATAGTCGGAAGGATTGGTGATATTGATGTGGACTTTGACTGTCTTCTTTATCCAGTCCTTTCCGTAGCTGGCCGCTTCGGCCTGAAGGCGTTCAGATTCGTCGACGGCGGCCTGCAGTTTTTCGCGGGACGTTCTGAGCTCATTCGACCATTTACTGTATTCCTTCGGCAGTTTCCGGTTGAATTCCAGTGGATCCTCGAGAAGCGCGAGCCAGTATTCTCCGCTCATGAGGGAGTAGAAGTACTGATCGATCGTTATGAAGTAGAGGGGCATGCGCCCGCGTTCGTCATACCTTTCGACCGCTCTGGTCAGCGCCTGGAAATAATTCATCGCCTGGCGGAAGGAGACACGGTCGGGATCGCCGGCCCCGTTCTTTCCCCGGTAGTCATGGATCCAGAGTACGTGGTAATCCTCTGCCTGAAGGATCATGCGTGATACTTCGGGCTGGAACCTTTCATCGATCACATAGTAGGCATCGTTGCCTTCGACGAGAGGCTGCTTTACCATCCGCTCGATTATGCTGTTGAGGGTTTCCCTTGTAGCGTACTGCTCGGGCCTGAGGCCGTACTGCAGGGGCAGCCAGACAAGTTCGGAGTCCTTCCAGCCGGACAGAGCGAAAGCTCTGTTCTCATCCAGGATGTCCAGCCATCTGTTGAATACCCTGACGGCTGCCGATCTCTGCCCCTCCGAAAGCCGGGCTGAAGAGTCGAGCCAGTCTGTGAATTTCTCGCGGGCCGACTCGCCGTAACCGTAGAGTGTGTTGTTCTTCTTGCCGAGGCCGAGCAGCCGGTTGTAGGGGATGATCACATCGTCGAAGATCGATCTCCTTGCAACATCGGCGATCATACGACCGGCGGCAGGGTCGCCGGCGACAGATTCGGAAAAGGCGCGCTCGAGCATCCGGTGGTAGATATCAACCTCGGCCTCAAGGATATGTCCGTCAGGGCAGAGGGAATCGGTAAGGTTCATGTGATCTTTCAGATCTTTAACATTTTGAACGAACCCGTTCCCGTGCTTCTCGTCCGATATTTCCTTCTGGTCGAAAAAAGGCGTCGTGTAGCGGTTGATCCAGTGCGCGCAGTGAGCCAGATGGGACAGGGTCCTTTCAAGATCGGGGGAGAAGGCGTTATCAGGGACAGGCTCGGTCTTCACCGTAGTGCTGGGGATGTGATACCGGTCATGTTTCGGCCGTGTTATCCCGCGGCAGCGCGGTCCGAAATAAAATCTGAATCCGAGATCGACTGTATGTCCTCTGGATGGGAACCAGTCTATCCGAAGCTCGCTTCCTCTTCCGAACAGGCCGCCCCGCCGGACAGGAAAGATAAACGACCAGATCGAACAGCCGTTTTTCCGCTCGAAGGAGTAGTCATACCCGTACTGCAGGAATATCGGCTTGATAGAGAGGATGGCCCTCGCGCCTCCGCCGAAGTCCCGGTTCTCTATGACTTCTCCATATGCCTCGGTCCCGATGCCGACGCCAAATATTGGTGTGAATATATCGCGGATGAGACCGGCATAGAGCTGCCCGCCGAAGCTGCTGCCGTGCTTCGGATCGTCGATGACGAACATCGGGCCCCAGTGGTAATTCGTTTTCGATCCGAGGCCCATCGAGTGCACGGGCTGCAGGTCCGGATCCTCGGATATCTCCTGCGCGGGCAGACGGGATGAAAACAGGCTCAATAAAAGCACCAGGAGCAGAAAGGAGACACTCATGCTGACACGATCCGGATTTCGGTTCCTTATTAAGAGCATTTCCACCATATATACTGATCTATTGACTGTTCAAAACGGCAAGGCTACGCCGATATTAGCACCGATTCCGCTCATATCAACGCTTCCGCTGATATCGTTATCAAGATCAGGCTCGAGATAGAGATAGCGGAGCTCGCCGAAAGCGCCGAGTCCGAGGATCGTGATCTCGATGCCTGCAGCGGCAAACCCGCCGATCGAGTTCTTCGGTGAATAGTCACCGGAGAAGATGTAGTATCCGACACCAAGGCCGCCGTAGAACCATCCTAATTTCGCACGCCCGAATGCTTCGAGCGGGAACATGTCCAGATCTCCCGCCCCATCGTCGCCGCTGTATCTGAGCCAGGATACGCGCGGTTCCACTGAGATGATCGGTATGATACTGAAATTGTGCTTAATGCCGAGGCCGTATCCCGAGTCTGCGTCTTTGGAATCCTGCCACTAGGCAAAGATACCTATCGCATGCACGGGTAAAACACAGACCGTGGTCAGAATCATGATAAGCGCAAAATAGGTGAAGATCCTCATGCTTTTCATCGATACACTCCTTATTTTCGGGATCGGGGGTACCCTAAAATATTCTCAGGGTATAACTATAATCGAAACGATCCCGTAAGCGAAGCAGAATATGCGACAGGTCGACTGGATCCGGCGAATAATGTGGACAGGCCGGGCGGAGATATGATTACAGTTCACAGGAGTGTTCCCTGCCAGCTGAAGTCCTGTACATCCCACATCGCCCCATGCTACCGTTTCTCCCGAATATCAACACAAGGAGAACGGATGGCGACATTTCACTTTCTCGACTGGTTCTGGCTGCTCGCCTTCATCGCCCTGATGATCGGAAGCGGAGTGCGGTTCTACCTGTCCCTCGCCAATATTAAAACGGTACGTCATTATCAAAAGCACTTCGTCGATTTTTATATTCAATTCACTCGATGTTGCTCTTTGAAAAGAAAATAGCCTTGGAAGAGATAGATCTTTCCGCCCATGAAGCCCTGGA
>DAOUUU010000039.1 GCA_030667985.1 Candidatus Krumholzibacteriota bacterium | reverse complement strand
CTGGAGAAGCATCCTCTTATCCTCTTCTCGGGCAGGCTTCATTGCTACGAGGGTCTCTCCATCGAAGAGGCCGGCCTGCCCGCCCGTATCGTCTCAGAGTTGGGGTGCAAAAGGCTTCTTCTGACCCAGGCAGCCGGAAGTCTGAGGCGGGATCTTACCGTCGGAAGCTGGATGCTCGCCACAGATATCGTTTCAATACCACGGCGTTCGGTCGCGAACGAACCCGGGTGCGGCGCCGGCGCTGCAGCCAGGCGGTTGATCTCGGATACGTTCCGTCTCGAGATCATCGATGCCGCCCGCCGGCGGGCGGCTAGGTTGAGGGAGGGGATACTATTTTGGACGACCGGTCCATGTTACGAGACGCCGGCGGAATCACTCGCGGCGGTCGAGCTCGGCGCCTCGGCGGCCAGTATGTCCGGTCTTCCCGAGCTCGCAGTTGCGCGGGCCGTAGGCCTGGAAGCCGCCGTTCTCAGCCTCATTACGAATCATACCCCTTCGGTCTCTGGAAGGGGAGCGGATCACGGCAGTGTTCTCAGGGCGGGTGAGAAGGGTGTTCCCGCTCTGGAAGATATCGTTGCGGAATTGCTCTCGGGGGGAGGGTGGTGAGGTGGGGTGGATACAGGCCGCCGCAGAATTTATAGAACATCAGCTTGACAGTTTAATAGTAATGGGTTATGGAAGACAATGACGGTGAATGTAGAAAAATATGGTAGGCAGGTTGCCTCTATGGTACATTTTTTGTAGATTTAATGGATCATGGGGCGAAATGAAGAGATCCTGAACCGGAGTTCACTATGAACTGGTTAAAAAGAGCAAGGCATGGTATCAAAACCTGGAAGAAGAAGAACCTCCCAGACGGTCTGTGGGAGAAGTGCCCGTCGTGCGGAGAGATCCTCTATGTGAAAGAACTCAACCGGCAGATGTCGGTCTGCCCCAAGTGCGATTACCATTTCAAAATCGGGGCTTATGACTTTATCAGGCTGATAACGGATGATAATTCCTTTATCGAGACCGAGGCGGGACTCTATTCGGGGGACCCTCTGGATTTCAAGGACAGCAAGAAGTACAAGAATAGAGTAAAAGATGCCATCAAGAAGACCGGGATGAATTCGGCTATTATCACGGGCACCGCCACTATAGAGGGCAAGTATACCGCGCTTGGCATAATCGATTTCAGTTTTCTCGGCGGCAGCATGGGTTCGGTCGTCGGAGAGAAGATAGCAAGGGTGGCCAATGCCGCCATAGAGAAGCGTATCTCCTTGATACTCATCAGCGCCTCCGGCGGCGCGCGTATGCAGGAGTCGATCCTTTCCCTGATGCAGATGGCCAAGACTTCCGCCGCTATCTCGCGCGTCTCGCGGGCGGGTCTGCCGTTCATCTCCATTCTTACAAACCCGACCACCGGCGGTGTCGCCGCTTCTTTCGCTTTTCAGGGTGATGTGATACTGGCGGAGCCGAAGGCCCTGGTTGGTTTTGCCGGGCCGCGTGTGATACGCGAGACGGTAGGGGAGGAGCTTCCGGAAGGATTCCAGCGCTCGGAGTTTCTCATCGAGCACGGCATGATCGATATGATCGTCAGTCGCCGGGACGTGAAGAATGTACTCGGATTTTTGCTCGATAGTCTCACGTGCGGCGCCGCGGCGAGTAGTGAGGAGAAGAGTCAAAAGAATGAGCGCACGAACATCTCGCTCATCAGGTAGCGCCGGAGCGTTTACTAATATCGATTTCCTCAATTCACTCAGACCAACCAGGATGAAACTCGGCCTCGAGAATATCTCGAGGCTTCTTTGTCTCGTCGGCGACCCGCAGAAGCGTTTTCCGGCGGTGCTGGTCGCCGGAACCAACGGCAAGGGCTCGGTTACGGCTCTTCTCTCGTCGATGCTCGAGGCCCGCGGGCTTCGTGTCGGCACATTCTACTCACCACATCTCTTTCGGATCAACGAGCGGATCAAGATCGACGGCGAGGAGATCTCCTCTCCCGATCTCGACGGGACGATCGCTCTCCTCAGGGAACAGTTCGGTGAGGCGCCCTTTACCTACTTCGAGGGAATGACCGCTGCCGCCGCTGTCCAATTCGAGCGGAAATCGGTGGATATCGCCGTCTTCGAGGTGGGGCTCGGGGGACGACTCGACGCGACGAGACTTGTGAACGCCGTAATGACTGTTATCACCGGAATATCTATAGATCACCATGAGTACCTGGGAAGGACGAGGGCGAGTATACTAGGCGAGAAGCTCGGCATCGCGAGACCGAACGTGCCGCTCGTCGCGTCTCTCGGTGCTGAATATCTTGTCGAGAAGGCTAGAAGGCGCTGTCAGGAGCTGTCAGCGCCGTTTCACAGCATCCGGGACGAGGTGGAAGTGGAGAGTTCGAATATGGATTCGCGCTCGATCCGTCTCGATCTGAGAACGCCGGTGAGGAGCTACAAGGGACTGATGACCCGCATGATCGGCCTGCCTCAGGTGGGGAACATAGCTACGGCAGTCCGGACGTGCGAGCTTCTAGCTCGGTATGATGGATCGGCCGGTTCTCTGGAAGGCGCGGCGGGACGGAGAAGATTTCCCGTAAAGGCCGTTCGGGAAGGGCTCGCGCGTGCCTTTTTGCCGGGCAGGTTCCAGATCCTGCCCGGGGATCCGAGGATCATACTCGATGTCTCTCATAACGAGGAATCTCTTATGGCCTCTCTCCGGACGCTGACATCTGTTTCGCCTCGCAGGAGAAATGTTCTGCTTTTCGCCGTTCAGGCTCACAAGGAACTGGGAAGGTTTCCGGCGAGGGCAGCAAGGTCGGCACGGGAGATCATCCTGGCGCCGCTCGGCACCGAACGGGGTGCGAAAGCAGCTGATCTAGAGAAGCTCTTCAACGGATCGTCGGCCCCCGGTGGAGCCGAGATCGTGACTACGGCCAGTATAGGAGCGGCGGTGACCGAGGCACGCAAGAGGGTCCGAGAGGGGGACTCGCTGCTCATATTCGGATCTCATTTGACCGTAGAGGAAGCAACCAGGCACCTTTGAGTGTATAAAAGAGAGGGATATGATGAGATATTATCTAGGTGTCGATATCGGAGGGACCGAAATCAAGCTTGGGATAGTCAATGCCGAGGGGGAGATCGAAGCGAGCAGCGCAATCGCGACAGAGCCCGAGAAAGGCCCCGAAGAAGCGGCGGAAAGGGTATGGAACTGGTTCGAGGGGCAGGGCCCTATGACGAATGAGGCGTTGTCCGCAGGGGTCGCGTGCGCCGGCTTGATCGACCGGGATAAGGGAAAGATCATTACATCACCGAATCTCGAGGGTTGGGAAGGAACACCTCTAAGGGAGATATTCACCTCCCGTCTTTCTCGTCCGGCAGTGATAGAGAACGATGCGACTGCTGCGGCATATGGCGAGTTCCGTATGGGTTCGGGAAGGGGAACCCTGGATTTCACATGCTTAACGCTTGGAACAGGAGTGGGTTGTGGTATTGTAGCGGGCGGGAAGCTTCAGCGGGGCTGGCAGGGTCACGCCGGTGAGATAGGGCATACGATTGTCATGATCGACGGGCCGCTCTGCTCCTGCGGCAGCAGGGGGTGTCTCGAGGCCCTTGTAGGCGCCGGCGCTATCATAGATCGGGCGAAGCGGAAACTCGAGAGCAGCTCGGGCGGCGACCTCGAAGGCATAGAACCTCTTACAGTGAAGGCCATCGCCGCCGCCGCCTCGGGCGGCGAAGGACTCGCCAGGGAAGTGTTGGAGGAGTCGGGCCGTTACCTCGGTATTGGCCTTTGCAACATCGTTCATCTCCTTAATCCCGAGGTGATAGCGATCGGCGGAGGCGTGGCCGGAGCCGGGGATCTCATTCTCGGGCCGGCGCGAAAAGCGGTTGGCGAGCATGTAATGCACGAGCGGCTCGCCGGGGTCCGGATAATACGCGCCGAACTCGGGAACGAGGCATCGCTTCTCGGCGCAGCTCTCATAGCGTCCATGGAATCGGTGAAAGAGTAGAGAGGATACGAAAAGGTGGATAGAGCGCGTTCATCAGGGAGAGATCGGAACACCGCGCATAACGTGCGGGACGGCCGTATTCTCATCTCGCTCCTTGCCGCCGTCCTTTGTCTATGTGCTCTCGTCTCCGACGGCCGCCATGCCGCGCATGCTCAGCAGAGCGGGACTGTGCGGGATACATCTCTCTACAAAGTCTCTGCGGACCATCTCCGCTACACGACGATCGAAGGTGAACATGTCGTGCTTCTCGATGGAAACGTCCGTATCGACCATCAGACGGCGACGATAACAAGCAAGCTAGGCTTCCATTATCAGGACAAGAACTTCACGGAACTCAAGGATGATGTCCATGCCCTTGACGGCTCCATGGAGATGTTCAGCGATATCGGGGAATACTATGGAGAGGGGATGATCCTGGTCACCAGGGGAAACGTCAGGGTGCTGGACGGGGGCTGGGAGATCCTGTGCGATTATGCCAGATACGATCGCGTGCAGAGAACGGCCCTTCTCACCGGCAATCTGAGTCTCAGGGACAGCACGAGGGTCATGTACGCGGACAGCATCGTCTATGACAGGGATTCCGAAACGGCCGAGGCTCTGGGCAATGTCGTTCTCATCGACGAAGTAGGCGATTACTCGATCGCCGGCAAGCACGCGTGGTACAACAGATCGTTCGGCGAGGCGGTCGTCGACATCGATCCTATACTCACGTTCGATCTGAGCTCCGAAGAGCGCGGAACGATCGTCGCCGAATGGATGAGGTTCGATATCGTGGACAAGGTAGGTATCGCCGTCAACGATGTGAAGCTCGTCAAGGGAGAAACGCGTGCGGTCTGCGACTCGGCGGCGATCTTCAACGAGGAGGGCTTCGTCAGTCTTTTCGGCTCGCCGGAAGCGTTCAACGGCCGATCGGGCATGATGGGCGACAGGATGGACATATACTACGAGGAGGACGAGGTTCGGCAGATCGTCATACCGGCCGAGGGCCGCCTCGTCGAGAACCCCGCCCCCGGCTCGCCATGGCGGGACGATTCGTGGATAATCGGGGATTCGGTCTCGATCTTTCTCTCGGACGAGAAGGTCGATTCGGTGAAGATCATCGGTAACTCGAGGGCGATGTACTATCCGGTCGAGGGTGAGGCCGGCAAGGTCTCCAACAACTTCTCCGCCGGGGATACGATGTTCTTCCGCTTCAGAAATGATCTGCTCAACTATGTCAGGATGTCCGGCAGAGCCGAGGGGCTCTACAACTTCATGACCTTGGCGGCCGACCAGACTATCGACAGCGCGGCGGCCCTTATCGATACGTCGCTCAGCTACAGGGATTTCAAGGCGTATGCGGAGAAAGTCAAGTACAACGCCGAGGTGATCGAGTACTTTGCCGATACGGAGGATGTATTGCTCCACAGGAACGCCAGTCTCACATACCAGAACAGGACTCTCAGCGCCCAGAGGGTCAGTTTCAATTCCAGAGTCAACGTGCTCGAGGCGGTCGGTGATCCGGTGATGGAAGAGGTCGACCAGAAGATGTACGGCATCGATATGGGCTACCATATGGAACATGAGGCCGGAGTCGTCGTGGATGGATCGACGAAGTATGGTGACGGGTATTATCTGGGCGAGTACATCTTCAAGGTCGGTGATGACGTCCTCAAGGTCTACAACTCGACCTATACGACATGCGACCGGAAGAACCCTCATTACTCGATGCGTTCGGACAGGATGAAGATCTATCTCAAGGATAAGATCGTATCCGGGCCCATCACGCTCTACGTCGGCGAGGTGCCGATCTTCTATCTTCCCTATATGGCGGCCTCCCTGAGGCGCGACAGACACTCGGGATTGCTGCGTCCAAACTTCGATTTCGGTCTCAGCAGCCGGGAAGGCAGATTCATCAGGGGGTTGGGTTATTACTGGGCGCTGAACGATTACACCGATTTTCTGCTCTCGTCTGATTTCAACGAGAAGAAAAGCTTCAGGATACATTTGAAGAATCTCTACAGGGTCCGGTACCTGCTCAATGGGAACGTGAGGCTCAACTTCTACCGCAACATGCAGGATTATACGAACGAGTGGACGATCAACTCGATCCACAACCAGGACATTGGCAGGACGGCGAAGTTCAACAGCGATCTCCGGTTTGTGAGCAGCGACAACGCCCAGTCCTCTATAGACAGGGCTGAGGATGTGAGCAAGATCGTCGACCGAAGGATCTATTCAAGTGCCCGGTTCAACAAGAGGTGGGGCGGGACGAGTCTGAATATATCGGCGAAACGGGACCAGAAGCTCAACGTGAATCCTGAAACGCCGACAGTGACGAAACTCTCGACGACGATGCCGAGTGTATCTCTGAATTTCCCCCGCACATCGCTCTGGTTCGGTGAAAAGAGCCTGGAAGGGGACAGGGGAATATGGGAACGGGTGCTCGGCAGCATTGTCTTTACTCCGCGTATCTCGGCCAACCGGAGAACGGAGGAGAGCCTCGCGCGGAGAAAGGAGACGTTCAGTACCGGTACTGGAGCGGGTTTAAGCCAGTCGCACAAGATCGGTTTTATCAGCTTCAATCCGTCAGTCAGATTTGATTGGGATTACTTCAAGGTCTTGAGCGACGAGATCGACTCGGCCTATGCAGAGTATGTTCCGGGCGGTCCGGACAACCGCTATGTGAACGAGGTCTCATCGAGGCTTTCTGCACAGGCCTCGACAACTTTCTACGGCACCTTCTATCCGCGGATCGGTCCTCTCGCCGGGGTCCGGCACTCCTTGAATCCATCCGTGAACTACGGTTTCAGACCCAGGCTGAGTGAGAACCAGGTCGAACGCCACAGCGTTAGCTACTCGCTCAGAAACACCTTCGACCTCAAGGTTCTTCGGGGCGGCGAGGAAGTCAAGAAGAGCAACGTCCTGGTCTGGAACCTGAGCGGTTCCTACGACCCCCAGGCCGATCAGGATGTCAGGTTTTCCAGGATTTCGAGTAACATCACCACCCAGGCCGTTAATTTTATCAGTTTCAGGATGAGTCATACCTACGATCCCTACGAGCAGAAGATCGTCTCTCAGAGCCTGACGGCCGGGCTGTCGCTCAACCTCAGCGGCAGGTTCGGTTATCCTGCCGTCTGGTCGATAGACGAGGGGGAGGCCTTGAGGGCCGCCGAGGATGCCGCGGATCCGAAAAGCCACGATCCCACTCGTTCGAGGGATAAGCAGAACTGGACACTCAGCCTGGGATACAACATTTCGCAGTCCGGGGTCGATAACAACCGGCGGACCGACAGCAACGTGAGGATCTCCGGAAACATCGACCTAACAACAAATTGGAAAGTAAGTTACACCGCCTATTATGCCGTTGAGGCCCACGAGTTCCGCGAGCAGCAGTACAGAATCGAACGGGATCTCCACTGCTGGCGCGCCAGCTTCGTTCACCGGAAATTCGGAAACGAGTGGAGCTACTATTTCCAGATCGCCATCAAATCGCACCCCGAGATCATGTATGAAAGAGGTCCCCGCGGACTCCAGAACGTCGGTCAATTCTGGTAGACCGTTTCGGTTTATCGCCGGCCCGGATTTTAAGATTGCACTCGATTTTCGAAAAATCGAGTGTGGGGCAAAAAAGGGCTATCCCCGAAAAATCTTGTCAGAGTGGGAAAAAATAGGTACAAAAGTATTGACAGGGTGCAGAACGGATTGTAATGTAGCGCTAAATCCAAGGTCGAACGAAGGAGGTGTGAAAATGAATAAGACCGAATTGATCGAAAAGGTCGCCAAGAAAACTGGAATGACCCTGAAGGATAGCCGTATAGCCGTCGAGTCGGTTTTCAGTACAGCTCCGAAGGAAGGGATCATCGCGACCGAGATGGCAGCTGGGAGAAGGGTGCAGATCACAGGTTTTGGAACATTCCAGACTCGCCGTCGCAAGAAGCGTATGGGTCGCAACCCGCAGACGGGCAAGGCCATCACGATTCCGGCTTCGAAATACCCTGCGTTCAGCGCCGGTAAGGCTCTCAAGACCCGTGTGAACAAGTAATCGGGATTTAGAAGTTCCTGGGGCGAAGAGTGTAGACACTCTTCGCCCCTTTCTTTATATTTATACTGATCATCCGGGTAATACGCATACTTTCCTTCGAGAAGAGGCAGGTTCTGTTGATGAGACGTATTTTGTTGCTTGTGTCGTTGTCGATCGCCGGCATGCTGCTGATCGGATGCGACGAGAAAAAGCAATTGACCATACTCTTTACGAGCGATGTCAACGCATGGCTCACACCTGCGGGTTGAGGGGACAAAGCCTCAGGCGGTGTGGCCCGGCGGGCCACAGGGATTGCGTTGGAACGCGGCATCGATCCATCACTGCTCCTCGTATCGGCCGGTGATTTCTACGGCGACAAGGGAATCATCGATATGTACCGGGGACGGTATCTATCGAAGACGATGGTGGAAATGGGCTATGCCGCCGTGGGCCTTGGCGAGGCTGAGCTCGCCTACGGCCTGCGTCCGATTCTCGCCGACCGTGAAGCGGGACTGCCGATCATCTGTTCAAACCTGTACGAGGGAGAGAAACGTGTCTTTTCTCCGTTTGCCGTGGAACGGGCGAATGGGTGGAAGGTCGGCTTTTTCTCGCTTCTGCTCGAAAAGCCGCGTGAACTGGGCGAGCTCGTATTGGCGGATCCCGTTGTGGAAGGTGCGGAGGCGATCAAGCGGCTCGAGGAGAAGGGTTGCGAGCTCGTTGTGCTCATAGCTCACGGGAGCAGGGATAAGCTGGTGGAGATACTGCCCCAGCTCGGTGGAATCGATCTGGTCATCCGCGGCCATGCGATGGGTATAGAGTATCCCGTGGAAGGCTGCGTCGATACGATCGGAGGGGCTTACGAAGATCTCGGTGTGCCGGTCTTCTTCGCCGGAGATAGGGGGAGAGCAATCGGCAAGATTGTCCTTACTCCAGATAACGCCGCCGCGCCATCTTTGACCGGCGAAGTGATATACCTGGACGAGTCGGTGGAGGGGGATTCACTCTACGCAGCGGAGCTAAAGAAATTCTTCAAGGAGGAGGCGTTCAGGCAGCGGGAGATAAAGCTGAAAGAGTTCCTTTCGAGGGACGAGAATACAGGCAAGATCAGGGAGCGCTACATTGGTCAGAATGTCTGTTTCAGGTGCCACAACGACCTCATGGCCCGTCTTGTCGTCGGCAGGCATTTCAGGGCGTTCGCGACGCTCGCCCAGCGCGGCGAGGGTCGGAACAAGAGTTGTCTTTCCTGTCACACGACCGGGTATGGCAGGTACAGCGGGTACGATCCCGTGGCCGAACAGAAGAAGGGGTTGGATCTTCAGGGGGTCCAGTGTGAAGCCTGTCACGGGCCGGGCACCAAGCATGTACGGGACGGAAGCTACAGTGAGGCGGCCCGCTCCTCCTGCAAGAGATGCCATACATCAAAGTGGAGTCCCGATTTCGATTTCGAGACCTTCTGGGAGAGGATTCCACACTGCGGCGAAACCGGGGAGGAATGACCCGTGTCGATTTCTGTTAAGATCAGCCACCGCGCGATGATTTCGATCGCCATCACTTTCGGGATTCTTGCCGCTGCGCTGGTCCCGATCGATTCCCCCGCGGGAGGACTCGATTTCCTGCTTCCGGGTATCTCGCTGCGATCGGTCGAATTCGAAAGCGGTTCGAGCGTAAAGTACCTGATCATTTCGAAGAGTTACGGGATTCCCGACACTTCGATGGTGGAGCTCGCCATTCTCGAAGCGGGAGGGGAGTATGCGCTCATAGAAGTATCCACCTCTCCTTATCCGCGGATCGTCGAGGAGACTGTACGCGTCAGGATGAGGCTGTCGGAAGGGGTGCGCGATATCAAAACTCAGGAGGAATTTTCCTCGTATGCCGACGAGATTCTCGTCAAGGACGGGGATGGCCCGTTTCAGGCGCCTTCACCCGAAGATCTCGAGGAGCTCGATCTGGAGCGGATGTTTCTTCCCTCACCCGAGGATTCCCTTCGCGTCTCTCTGGGCCGGGAGGAGGTCGGAACGCCGGCCGGTTCCTTCCCGTGCGAAAAGGAAGAGATCGTGAAATTCAAGGAGACCGAGATCAGTCTGGGAGGAATCAAAGCAGTCAGGGTGGAAAGGGAACGTATTATACTCTGGATCTCGCCCGATATTCCATTCTGGGGGCTTGTTCGAAGCCGCATAGAGCGCGAGAACTCGACAACGCTCGTTGATGATCCAGGTTTTCGACAGGAACCCCGCCGTTCGGTGACCGAATCCGTTCTTGTCTCTTTTTCGAAGCGTTCCAACTAGCCCTTTCTCATATCGATCGAGTGACACGCATAGGATAATATTTTATTTGCCAAGCGGTTTATTGGCGGCTATTTTTACAAAAGACATCAAGTTAATGAAATGGGTGGAGTATGAGAAACAAGGTCTTTCTGGCGATCATTCTGGTCGCGATCCTCTTTGTGCCGCTGACCGCGGGGACATACGAGCAGTACGGCCTCGAGCCCGTGGCGATCGTCGTAGATGATCATAATCAGGAGACATTCGAACGGACGAGGGACATTCTGGGAGCGCTCGGCGCCAGGGGCCTCTGCCTGTTTCCTCCTGACGCGATCTTTGGATATGTACCGATCGGTTTCACCCGGGCGGACATGAGCGGTCTTGCTGTAGATGTCATTCGAACAGCGGATAAACTGTCCGGAAAATCGCTCGGGCAAGTGGAGAAAGAGGCCATAAGCGCCTTTTTGAACCGAGAGGGCGACCAGCCGCGCTGGATTCACCACGGGGGCGAGATGATCGGGGACGCTGTGCTGTATGTCCCGCCGGCGATCGTGGAAAAGACGAGTGCCGACGGGCCCAGGCAGGGGGCGGCGCAGGATATAGAATCAAGGAACATCCATCAGAACAGCGAATTCATGCTCGGTTCGATCCTGGTCAACGTGATCTTCCCCGAGAGCCAGGGGGGAACCGAGAGCTGGACCGATAACGAGATAGCAGAAGTCATACAGTTCATTGTACGGGGATGCAGTGATTTCGTTCAGCACACTCTTTGGACGGACCTCGGCCCCAGTTTTACAATTAACTATCAAGATTATAGAAGGATCCCGGTCAGTAACGAACCGATCGAAGTCGGAATCGCAATGGACGAAATCTGGATATCCGAAGCTCTGGATAATCTCGGGTATCCCGGTGACTCACATTTTTTGCAGGCGCATGAACTGAATAATGACACCAGACAGGAATTCGGAACCGAATGGGTATTCACTGCGTTTGTCGTCGATGCGAGCGAGAACGGGTGTTGGGCAGTACGTGATACGGTCGCCTATAGCTATTTCGGCGGTCCCTATATGGTCATCCCATATCCGACATGCGAGTACGGCGACAGTCTCGGGTTTTCTCATTTTTTCGTAAAGGAGATGTGCCATATATTCTGGGCTCTGAACGAAGACGCCCATTCCGCTATCAGCTGCGAGGCTACGTCCGGATATATCCCGGGCCCGAACAGGAACTCTCGAACATTCGAGAGGATCTGTGCTATGCCGTACGTTCATTGCGTAATGAACGATGACCCATTCGGGAACTCCTGGCCCGATGGCTACATCCCGGTTTGCAAGTTCACGCTGGATCAGGTCGGATTAACAGACAATATCGGAGGAGCCAATATACCCGATATTTATGAAATAAGGCCGGTAGCACAGTTGCAGGACATGGAAGATTATAACCTCGATACGATCTTGACTCTTCCGTACAAAATGGCAATCGGTGTACACAACGACGCCAGGGAGAATAGGAATCCCTATCTGTTTTCCAGGTTTCCGGATGAGATGATCGATTACGCTCCCAGTCTTTCGAGCGGCAGATACCGCAAGATAGTCAATGAAGAGGTCGTCGGGAGTGCGGATATCGATCCGCCGGAGGGAGGTTGGACCTGCGACAACGAACTTCTAGTGGAACTATACGGTTTGAGTACGGGGGATACGCGTATAGAATACGTTTTCACCAACATTGCCTCGATGGAGACGGTCCCTATTTCGAAGACGGTGACTTACATCAGTATTCATTATGTCTACACCGAACTCTTAACGGAAGAAGAACGGATCGACATAGGTTGGTTGACCTCGGGACAGCTCTTCGGGGCGTATTTCGATGTCATGCGCGAGAATATTACTGCTGGAACCGGCGAGGAACTTATCGGCACTGTAACTGTATCCGATCCGCCGAATAGCGGGGAAACACGCTATCACTCGTTCAGCGACCAGGATATAGAACCGGCTCATCAATACCGTTACCGGATCGTGGGAAAATTCAGCATGTATATCGGTGGAACCCTCCGGAGTTTCGAGATCGAGACTAATGACATATACACGGTATCCCAGATACCGAAAGGCAGCGATTTTATCAGCAATCTGCTTCCCAATCCCACGGCGGGCAAGACCTCGTTCACCGTCGATATTCCCAAGAGCTGGTACGATCCGGCGGGCGGTCAGGATAATATGGCCATGCCCGCGTCGGCCGCAAGCCCCGCGCTTGAAGAGATCCATACTCCGGTTGAGATCCATGTCTACAACATCAAGGGCCAGCGGATACACACGATCTTCTCCAACAGCATCTACGGAGAGACCAGGACCTTTTCCTGGCACGGCCTCGACAGGTGGGGCAAGCCGGTCGCTCCTGGGATCTACTTTATACGCGTCCAGGCGGGCGGTCATACAGATACAAAGAAAGTCGTCATCCTCAGGTGATGTTCTCACCCACCCCCCTTGAAATCCGATTCGACTGATGGTATAGTGTTCACGATAGTCAGCGTGCGGGAATCTTTGTCATTAAACCATTTGCTATTGACGAGACGGTAGTTTCGTGATATAGAATTACAACATGTAGTATCGAGAAGGACACCTTTGATACATCATGATGTGCAAGAGCATGCTTCTTTACAGGGAAGGGAGTGGTGGATATGAAACTTGAAAATAAGGAAGCCACTGTTCTAAAGAAAGGAAAGAATTACGTAAAGTTTCACCGCCTGCTCGCAAAGGCCGAAACCGAGGGCAGGCTAGACGGAAAACATCAATGTCCCGTATGCGGGATGCGTTATCTCTCTGGACCCGAGGCAGACGATTGTTGCCGGGTCATTTCCGATTAAAGAACTTTGTACCCGGCAAGCAGTGGGGAATCAACGGGAGGCCCTCGTGGCACAGCGCAAGGATGAAGGCACTACAACTGAGAGCAAGACCATTGAACAGTATTGCTCGGTTTGCAAAGAGACCTACGAGATGCCTGTCGTCGAGGAGCCCGATGATCACGACGTTGTATGGCTGAAATGTCCTGGATGCGCGGGTTTCCTGCCCTACATGACCGATCAGGGCAAGCATGTCGATAAATCCGCCGCGGAGAAAGATGGGGAAATCGGCGATCTCGCGCTCGAAGATATAGATATCGAGAGTGCCAGGGAGTATACCGAAAAGGATGTGTACGAAGTGAACGAGGTGATCTATCACAGGTCCTGGAACGATTATGGCAAGATCATCGCCAAGGAAGAACTTCCCGGGAACAGAAAAACCATACATGTCCTCTTCGTGAACCAGGGCAAGATCAGACTGCTCGAAGGAGTTACCTAGAGGATTATTCAATTGAAAAAGATCTCACTTCTCATCATAGCCGGAACTATTCTCGCTGCCTCTTTGCCCATTACACAGCTTCACGCGACGGGTCTCTATATCGATTTTACATCCTACTTCGCGCCTATAGATACATCGTGGGTCGCCATAAGTTTTTCTCAGGCACAGCTCCGGCAGGACGGGATGAACTCGATGGTCCTTTCGGCCGATCTGTCCTGGCGTTTTCGTGAAAAGGCTCTAGTCAGGCTGCAGCTTCCCTATCCTACGGTCCGCACGGACATGGGGTTCAGCCACGGCATAGGGGACGGCATCGTTCGCGGTTCCTACCGTCTCATGGGCGATACGCTCGATACGTCGGGTCTCTATCTCCTGGGGGATGCACGGCTGCCGATGGGTGAAAAGGCTCATCTGCCGTTATCGTACGGATCCCTCGATGGGGGGGGCGGATTCGAGTTCCGCCGGAAGACCTCGTTCTTTCAATTGAGATTCGCATCGACCTTCACACTCGCCGGAGAGAGGGTAAAGACAGGTCCATTCATCCACGATAACTACTTTACAATCGCTTTTTCCCTGGAGACGGAGCTCTTCGGGGGAACTTCGCTCGCGTTCTCCGGATTCGGGCTTATCTACCGGGGTGGGGAGACGAGGGAAATCTATGTTCTCTCCGTTCAGAAGCATGTGATCGGCGGGATAGGATTCGTGCTGAGCGGGGCCCTCGAGGCGGGATCAAAAGAGATGCGAGCCTTCGACTCTCAGCTCGGTATCTTTCTCCGTTATGCGCTTCCGGCTCCGGCCGATGTTGAAAAATAACTTTCCCTCACATGCAAAATGCGAACATGCCCGGTTCTCATCGTTTCCGATGATAACTCATCGCTGTCTCTTGTTCAGCCATGTTTCTCCTGATCCGAGGCACGACCCTTGCCAACAGTCAAGTATAGGACCGGTACATTTTCGGTTGGAGGAAAACATCAATGAAGAGGCGGCAGACCGAAGTTCAGCCGAGTCGCGAAACAGGTCGGGATACGGAATACGTTCCAACGATCTTTCTCGTTGACGACGGTACTCTCATGGCTGAGATCGTCGAGAGGAAGCTTTCCAATCACGGTTTCAACGTCACAATCTATGACGATCCGATCCAGGTGCTCGACAATCTCGATACCGAGAGGCCATCTGCGATCTTTATCGATCTCGAGACTCAGGAGATTGACGCGATCGAGCTTGCGATCATGGCCCGCAGGCGCGGGTTCACCGGATACTTCGTCATGGTATCAGCCTCCAGGGACAGGGAACGGATCGCGACTGCGATCAGTAGCGGCGCTAATGACATCCTTTCGAAACCCATTCGGGATTTCGAGCTGGATCTGATCGTCGAGAAGATACGCAGTGGCGTTCCGGGGTCCAAGACTTCATTCGATATCATGGCCGAGATCTTCGAGACTATCGAGCAGGGAATCGTGGTGCTGGACAGCTCCCGAAAGATCATATTCAGCAACAGTTATGCAAACAATGTTCTGAGGGTGGATCATGACGCCGATGCGTCGTCGATAATCGAGCGGAACTGTCCGGGCCATATCTTCGAGCAGTGCATGCAGGGAAAACAAGCAGCGACTTTCGTAGATCTCTCGAACGAGAAGAACAAGCAGAGCATACTTGTCGGCCTCGAAGTCATATACGTCGATTCAATTCTTCCGGAGCCGTGCTACCTGATCCTCATCAAGGATTTCTCACAATGGAGAAAGCTGGACGAGCTCCACAACAGGTTCGCCACCTACCTCTCGCACAGGATGCGTACCCCCCTGACATCGCTGAGGAATTCGGTCAAGATCCTGAACGAAGAAAGCGATTGTATCGCTTCAGAGGAGCGTGAGCGGCTCCTCGATATCGGATTTAGAAATGTCGAGAAGCTGATATCGTCACTCGATGAGCTCCAGAAGGTCTTTATGATCGAATCGGAAGAGTTGAATGTCAGCCGGTCGCTGGTAAAGGTGAAGAGGGAACTGAAGCCTCTTCTCGATGAGATGGAGCGGGACGGCAGGATCCGCGGATTCAAGATTCGAATGCCGGATCTGGCCATAATCACCGGTCGCGCGAGATTAAGGGATTTTATCTCGACCGCGGTCGATGCTTACGGCAAATGGATAGGATATAGGCCACACATCGAGTGCATCTCCTCGATCAGGGAAGATTTCAAGCGGCTTGGCGGTATCGACAGGCGCTTCAAGATCACAATCAAGCCGCGCCCGTGCCCGGATTCGAGCAGTGGCGGCACAAATCTCAAGGATTTCCTTTCATTCAACGAAGCGCACCTCGGTCTCGTGCTCAATCGGTTGGCCGCCGTGCTCGAAGGTGAGATAGAGATCAATAATCAGAATTCAATCAGCCTGCTCATACCCATGGATCCCAAGTTCGATCGCGAGAAAGACATCGTTCACAATCTTCACAGCTTGACGGAGCGGTCCGAATTGACCGGATGCGAACTGCATCTGGTCGAGTTGAGGATCGTTGGTGTGACGGACGGCGGAGTGCATTTTACCGGGATCCTGGAGGAGAGTCTCTATTCGTCGATCTCGAGCGGCGACATCGTTTCGAAGGGAGAGGAGCCGTACAGCTACTCGATCTTCGTTATGAACAGAAGCCGGAAAGAGATCGACAGCATGCTTAGGTCTATCCATGACCGTTTCTCCCGGCTCTGTTGTGAGAGGGGCGAGGAGATCTATCCATCGATTCGGTGGGAAGTGAAATTCAGCAAGCCTTCCGGCACAGCTTCCGAACTATCGCTTTCGGAGGAACTGATCCCGTCTTGATCCGTCATCAGGGTGTAGTTATAAGCTTTTCGCTCTCACGCGCCGCCAGCTGTTGGCCTGAATTACCGTCGTCGCGGTTCATTGACAGGAGTAATACGCTGAGCGGCTCGTCGATCGTCTGTTTTCTGTTCGAGGCTCTGTTGGAGAAGAAGTACCTGCCCGCACGCTGATCCATGATTCTGTTAAACGCCTTTTTACCGTCGACACCCTTCCAGCGGGCGTGGATGATCTCTCCCTTCTGGAAGAATATCTCGCCCTTGCCCTTAGAGGCCGTAATGACGAGCTTGCCTGTCCTGAGGTTACTGTGCACGAGCGCCACTACATCGAGTATCGGGACCAGGGACAGGTTCCCGCTCAGTTGGTATTCGACCCTCTTCGATTTTCCCCGCGCTAAGAGAACGATGCACAGGACGAGTGCTGCTAGGCAGGCTGCGAATGCATACATGAAGAAATTGCCTTTGGAAAAAGGCGGCAGCCAGCCCTCTCCCTGCTCGTTCCCGTCTTGCATTGACGCCGCGGCCGGATCCGGCTCGGATGTATCGATCTCGGTGATCTTCTTCCTGGCCCAGTCGTTCTGGGGATCGGCCGCTAGCACGGCCAGAAGAGCTTCGATCGCTTCGCCCTTACGAGCGGGAGTGTAGGCGTCGAGGATCGCGGCGGCTTTTTGAATAAGCTGATCGACTCGCGAGCCGGCAAGACGGGTTTCCACCTCTCCCAGAAGCCGTTGAGCGTCGATGTTCGATGGATCGCGTCCTATCGCCTGTTCGAAGTACTCCTTTGCCGAATCGAGCGATCCGAGAGCTAGATGACAGCGTCCGATCATGATCAGGGGGACCGGATCGTATGGCTTGATGCCTAGATAGAGGCTTAGTTTTGGAATGGCGAGGCTGTATTTCCCAGACTGCATGTGGTTTTTCGCTTCGCCGAGGAGCTTGCGGGTGAGCTCCGCTTCGAGCTGGGTCAGCTTGTCCTTTGCCCATGTGGCCTGGGGTTCCTGCTGGAGTCCCCTGATGAGCAGTTCGCGGGCATGTTCGAGCTTGCCCTTCTTTTCGTATATCTGGGCGAGCTGCCAGATCGAGGAGGTGAAGGTCGGATCCTCTCCGAGAGCTTTCTTCAAGAGCGATTCTGCACGCTCGCTGTTCCCATGCGACAGGGCTTTTTGCGCCTCGACGAATAGCTTCTCCGCTTTAAGCCTGTCCGTCGTCTGGGCATACGCCGCCGTATATGATGTGATAAATAGAAGTAATACAGTTATCAGTACGACCCTGAACGGTTTCATCATAAGCCTCCCGGGCCTGATAGTGGCAAGTATTGTTCCACCCGAAGCGCTAAAATCAAATAGAAGTATCTGTTGCCCGTGGCGCTCTCTTTTGCTAGAATCGCCCACGTTCTTGTTCCGAGCGGATAATCACTGCAATCGATGGCTACAGCCGGGATATGATGATCGGCTTGGCAGTCTTTTCAGGAGGAACCGATGGATTTCGAACTGACGACCGAGCAGAAAGATATCAAGGAGGCGGCGAACGCTTTCGCCAAGGGAGAGTTCACGAGGGATCTGGCGCTCAAGCACGAAAGCGAGCATTCCTTTCCGCGCTCTCTATGGACAAAGGTGTGCGAGCTCGGTTTTATGGGGCTTCATTTTCCGGATGACTGCGGGGGACAGGGTCTCGGCGTCACGGAGAACGTCCTCGTGGTGGAGGAGTTCTGCAGGCGTGATTCGGGGCTCGGCACAGCGATAGCACTGGCCGATTTCGCAAGCGAGATCGTCATGCGCCACGGTACCGAAGAGCAGAAGAAACGGTTTCTTCCCGCCGTCGCGCAGGGAAAGATGATCTCCGCCGGGGCTTTCACCGAGCCCAATCACGGCAGCGATATAACGCGCATGGATACGAGAGCGGAGAAAAAAGGTGACGAGTGGGTCATCAATGGAACGAAGACCTTCATAACGAACGGCGGGATCGCGGACTTCTTCATAGTTCTATGCCAGACCGACTCGGAGGTCAAACCGACCTACCGCGGCATGAGCCTGATCATTGCCGAGAAGGGCGCCGAAGGCCTGTCGACCGAGGATGTCGGCGAGAAGATGGGTATCAAGATGACATCGACTGCCGAGGTCTCTTTCGACGAGGTCAAGGTTCCGCTGGAGAACCTAGTCGGAAAAGAGGGCAAGGGGTTCTACCACGTCCTCGAGTTCTTCGACGAGAGCCGGGTCGAGATCGCGGCGACCGCGCTGGGTATTGCTCAGGGAGCTCTGGACAGGGCAGTCGCCTACGCGCGCGAACGCGAGCAGTTCGGCAAGAGGCTCGTCGATTTCCAGGTGACACAGCACAAGCTCGCCGATATGGCGACCGATATAGAGGCTGCGCGCCTGCTTACCTACAAGGCGGCCTGGAATTACGACCAGGGCAGGATCGACCCGGTGCTCACCTCGATGGCAAAGTATGTCGCAGGCCGGACGGCCGTGAAGGTGGCGGACGAGGCGATCCAGATACTCGGCGGCTACGGCTATATGACCGAGTACGAGGTCGAGCGTTTCTACAGGGACGCCAAGATCGCCGAGATTTACGAGGGCACGAAAGAGATCCAGAAGAATACGATCGCAGGCCCCTTCGTAAAGGAATAGAGGCGGCCCATGCCCGTGACTCTGACCCAAGACCAGTTTCTGCTCATCAACCTCCTGCTCCGTATCGCCGTCATGGCAGGGATCATCAGCCTCGTACTGGGTTTTCGGTTCGTCTCCGATTTTCTGGTGAGAAGCCAGCGCGCGGTGTCCCAGGTCAAGATGATCCTGCTGCTCTCGGTCATCCTGATTGCGGGTGTACTGGTCAGAAAGCTAGTCGCGCAGGGCGCGATGGATCTCTCACTCGAGGGCG
>DAOUUU010000081.1 GCA_030667985.1 Candidatus Krumholzibacteriota bacterium | reverse complement strand
CGATGGCCGCTATCAGGCCAGCGACGAGCACCCCTATGATAAGCGCTTTGTTGATATCCTTCGGCAATGTGATAAAACCGTACTTCACAGCGCCGACAAAACTCCTCTCCTTTGAAGCATCCGTATGACACTCGCCGACACACTTTGTGCTTCCATGGTCACCCCGATCCTCGTCCGCACCGAATATATTGACGAGTGCGCCTCCGATTATTCCGCTCACAAACGAGACAACGGGTCTATAAACGGCAAAGACTGGGCCGAGCAGACTCAGAGTAACCATGATGCTGTCGACGCCGGTCTGCGGAGTCGATATGAGAAAGGCTGTCGTGGCCCCCGAGCTCGCGCCGCTCCTGCGAAGCGAGGCCCCCACCGGTATGACACCGCACGAGCAGAGAGGCAGCGGGACGCCGAAGAGGGCCGCCTTGGTGACCTGCTTGATTCCGCTTCCACCCAGATGGCGCTCAACGACCTCAGGCTGTATCAAAATACTGAGAACACCCGCAACGAAGAACCCGAAGAGCAGAAAGGGGGCCATCTCGAGAATGGTCTCCCACAGTGAAATCAGAAAAATCGCCGCTAGTTCATACATTAAAAAACACCTCTATTCGAGGAGACGGGAAAGGACCCCCTCCTGGTCCTCGTCCCGTCTCATGCTCAGCCGTGTAAGCGCGAAATCGTACCTGACCGGATCTTCCGGAGAGATAGTTCTGAAGATCTCTGTGATCTCGCGCGTCGTCTTGAGATCGGCTGACCTGCGAGTGGACATCCCCATGCCCGAACATAGTCTGTGTATGTGTGTATCCAGCGGCATCAGCAGCATGCTCTTCGGTACCTCGTTCCAGCCGCCAGGATCGACTCGGTCTTCCCTGACCATCCACCTAAGAAAAAGATTCAGGCGTTTGCATGCGCTTCCTCTGGACGGAGAGGGCAGAAATCTGTTCCGCTCTCCCGTCAAAACCTTATCTACAAAGTGTGTGAGAGCCGGAACGATGTCGGCATCCTTTGGCTCGAGGCCGTCCATAAAACAGGCCTCGAGTGAGCCGTACTTGCGCACGGCGCCTCTCGCGCCGAAAAGCAACGATGACACATCCTCGCCCGTCGTCCATCTGTGTTTGAAGCCCGCGAAAGCGTAATCGAGTGACCGCCTTGTCGAACCCATCAAGAATTGTCGCGGCGAGCTCCCCATGACTCGCAGCACCTGATCGACACCTCTCTCGATCTGCTTGATGTTGCCATACGCGAGAGAAGAGGAGACGAGCGCTACGATCTCACGGTCCTTCACATCTGTAAAATCATAGAGGAACATGAGCGGATCGCCGGGCACATACCGGCGCCAGTTATACCTTTCGTAGAGGCCCTCCAGTATCCCTCTCATACGTTTGGTCTTTCGCTTGTTCAATTTTGTCATGATGATCTTCGCCTCAATGAGTATCGACCACGCCGCTATGCCCCGGGCCTTCTCCAGCACGCCGGGCCCTGCAAGCGGGACATATCCCGATGAACTCCACCCTGCGCTCGATTATCTCATAGCCGGTATTTTCGAGTATCTCCCTGTCACAACGGGTAACCGCCGTGCCGGCGGGAAGATCATCGATCCTTTCGCATTCTGTGCATCGGATGTGTTGGTGAATATCGAGATCCCCGTCAAACCGTTTCTGAGTACCGCCTATCTCCAGCTTCCTGATTATACCCTTTCCGGCCAGAAATTCCAGGTTTCGATAGACCGTACCCAGACTGATACGCGGAAGCCTCTTCCGCACGACCTCGTAGAGCTCGTCTGCAGTCGGATGAGTGTGAAGCTTACGAAGCTCCTCAATTATCACTTTTCTACGATTGGTAAGTCGTATGTTGTTTTGGGGCTGCATGTTTCAACCTTTTTGTTAATAGTAATCATTACTATTATTATATAATAACGTCTCTTTGTCAACCCCTATTTCAAAAAAATCGCCCCCGGCGCTCAAAGCATCGGGGGCTGAATCTCATCTGATCTATCTGTTGAACGAATCGGCCCGTAAGCGCCTACGCTGCCGTACCGATCACGATCATTGAGTGGAACTAGTATCGGGATACTGGATCGTCGCGACGGAGCGAAGGCTGTCGATGAATGTCGCTACCTCCTGCTGCTTCTTCTGGCTATCAAGAAACGACATGATCTCGGCCTTGGATTCGTCGAACGGAACGGTTGTCGCCGCCTTCTTGTCCGTCAACTTTATGATGTGATAACCGAACTGAGTCTCGACCACATCGCTGACCTGCCCGACTTCGAGGGCGAAAGCAGCCTCATCGAATTCTCCAACCATCTGTCCTCTCGGGAAGAAGCCGAGGTCGCCACCTCGCGCCTTGCTCGGGCAACTCGAATGCTCCTGAGCCAGCTCGGCGAAATCCGCTCCACCCCGCACCTTCTCCAGAATGCCTTCGAGCTTCTGCTTCTTCTCAGCCTTCATCTCTTCGGTGTCCGCCTCTTCGACAGGGATAAGTATATGACTCGTTTTGATCTGTTCGGCCTGTTTGAATCTCCCCATGTTCTCGATGTAGAATTCGCGAGCCTCCTGCTCTTCCGTCTCATTCTGGCCCGAAGTGCGCTCCTCGAGAAGCTTCTCGATCCTGATCGCGAGCTCGACCTCCTGCATTAATCCAGCTTCTGTAAGTCCACTCGTGGCCAGCTGTTCCGTGAAGGCCTCCTCAGAGGAAAAGCCGCCCTTGACCTGATCGACACGCACTGTGACCTGCTCGTCCGTAATCTCGATCTTGGCCTTTTCAGCCTCCTGCTCGAGGAGTAAACGGTTGATCATATTATCCAACGCCTGCTGTCGAACCATATCCCTCATGGATTCGAGCTGCTCAGGGGGAACCCGTCCGGAGAGCTGCGAGAGAAGCCTGCCGGCTTCCTGAGCCACCTGGTCTTCCAGGACTTCCCTGCCGTTCACCGTGACTACCATTATACCCCCTTCTGTGGAACCGTCGGCTGTTTCCTGGCCGCCCTTGTCCGAACAGCCCGATACGAAAAGCATGAGCGCAACTATTACGATAACTGCAAAATTCATCGAACGCATATCTTCCGTTACCTCCCTCTGGTACCTAAAAATAAAAGGGGGCCAGCAAATAAGACCGGCAACCCCGCTTTACCGCGAACCTCGTGAAAATACGATAACTTTGAAGTTCAAGGTAATACTAGCCCCAAGGAAAGTCCAGCAGATTCAGAGGGCTGCTGCGCTTCGCCCCGCCTGGCCGGCGGACTGCCCCTCTTCCGTTACGTCATTATATTCAACCGACTATCCTGCTGTAACCTTCCGGGTCTGTCGCGCCCTCTGTCGATATGACGAGAATCGAGTCCTCCGGCCCGAGACCGAGTCCCCCCTCGATGACTTTACGGTTTCTTCGAGCGATCTCCAGCAGTGCGCCCAGGCCCGCTGCGCCCGATTCCCCAGACTCGATCCCCCCGGCTGCCAGCATCCGCATCGCCTCGAAGGCCGCCTCGTCGCTCGCAACGGCAAAAGCATCTACACAATCGCGTATCAGCGGCCATGCTATGTTCGAGAGAGTACCGCAGTTGAGACCTGCCATGGCCGACCGGTGGGGTCCCGGCACCGACCGCTCCTCCCCCGCTCGGACCGACTCGAAGGCGCATGCTGCTCCTCCAGCCTCTACACCGATAATTTTCGGCCTTTCCTGCCGCCCGGCATGCTTGAAATGTCGAACTACGGAGGCGGCCAGGCTTCCTACCCCTATCTGAACGATGACAAGATCCGGATCGGGTTCTTCCGACCTGGCGAGCTCCTCGTCAACCTCGTGATAGATCGTCGAATAACCCTCGACGATCCAGGTCGGGATCCGTTCGTAGCCTGGCCATGCTGTATCCTGTATGAGCCATGCTCCGGGTCCAGTCTCTCCTGCCGCCTTCGCCACGGCATCGTCGTAACTGCCGTCGACCACGATTACCTCGGCGCCCTCGGAGCGTATCGCCTCGATCCGCGCCTCGGCGCTTCCAGCGGGCATGTATACTCGGGCGCCGAGACCGAACCATGCTGCGACTCGCGCGACCCCCCTGCCGTGATTTCCGTCCGTCGCTGTGACCAGCTCGAGACCTGGTGGATGCAGGATCCGCTCTCTCAACTGATCGAGGCTCCACCAGTCTTCGTCCCGCACCCCTAACTCCTCGATCAACTTGCGATATACGGCCCACGACGCTCCGAGCACCTTGAAAGACGGAAGACCGAACCTGTCCGATTCATCCTTTATCCAGACAGAGCGCACGCCTAGCTCCCTCTCCGCCGCCTCTAGCCTGCGCAGGGGCGACGCGCAGTATCCGGGAATCCTGCGGTGAAATCGGATGGGCCCACGGTCGATAGGCTCGACGGAGACATCCTCCAGGCAGTATTTATTAAGGAAAAAGTTGTCCGAATCGCCGCTCATGTCTTTTTACCCGCTTAAACCCGAAACGGCCTTTGACTCGAATAGTTTTACTACCATATAATCGACAAAACAACAATTAATTGAACAACGAAAGGGGATATGCCCTTTACGACAGACATAGCGCTCGTACTCGCCGTCCTGCTGGGCACGATTGTGCTCTTTATGAGCGAACGTTTCCGTGTGGACGTGACCGCGATCCTGATCATGGTAGCACTCGCCTGGCTCAGGCTCGTGACCCCCGCCGAGGCCTTCAGCGGTCTGGCGAGCACGGCGGTCGTCTCGATCATCGGCGTGATGATAATAGGCTGCGGCATCGACCGTTCCGGCGTGATGAACCGTATCACGCGGCCCATAGTGAGGATCGCCGGGACGAACGAACTGAAACTGACCACCATCATCTCCTCTGCCGCATCGCTTCTGAGCGGCTTCATGCAGAACATCGGCGCGGCGGCCCTCTTCCTTCCCGCCATGATGCGAATCTCGAAGCGTACGGGCATACCGGCGTCGAGACTACTGATGCCCCTCGGCTTTGCCGCCATTCTCGGGGGTACGCTGACTCTGGTCGGCTCGGGGCCCCTTATCATACTGAACGACCTCGTGGCGCGGGGAGGGGAAGATGGATTCGGATTATTCAGTGTAACCCCGGTCGGTGCGGCCCTGGTCGCGGCCGGTATCCTCTACTTTCTCCTGTTCGGAAAGAAACTCCTCCCCTCCGGCAAGCACGATGAAGCGCCCAGCCTGCAGCAGGAAATAATCGAGACATGGCAGCTCCCGACCTCGATCAACGCATGTGTCATCCCAGAGAAAAGTTCTATCGCAGGCAAAACCTGCGAAGAGATCCAGCCCTGGAGCAAGTTCAACATCAACATCCTCAGCATGACCGAGCGCGGCGAGACACAGTATGCGCCATGGCGGCACACGAGCTTCATCGCCGGCCAGGAGCTTGCTCTCCTGGGCGAGAGGAAGAATTTCGACCGTTTCGTCGAGGAATTCGGTCTCGAGCGAATCGAAGACACCGAAGCTCTCAACGACCTCAGAAGCAGCGAGACGGCGGGATTCGCAGAAGTGATAATTCCGCCCCGTTCGTCCGTCATAGGCAAGACGATCCGGGAGATCGCCATGAGGAAGAACTACAGCGTCGAGCCGGTCATACTGCTCAGCGGAGAACGGAAGGTGAGGGCCGATTTTTCAGATGTGCCGCTAGAAGCGGGCAACACCATCATCGTCCACGGCCTCTGGGGAAGGATCTCGCAGCTTGCGGATAAACGGACCTTTGTCACCGCCACACAGGCTGAAGCACTACCCTCTGCAAGGTCGAATCCGTACGTAGCGATCCTCTGCTTCATAGCTGCGATCGTGATGGCGCTCAGCGGTGTTCATCTCGCACTCAGCCTCATGACCGGAGCCCTCGCCATGATCGTGTTCGGCGTCGTACCGATAGACGAGGCGTACAGGGCGATAGATTGGCGGACCGTTTTTCTGCTTGCCGGACTGATCCCCCTGGGTATCGCCATGGACAAGACGGGCGCGGCGAAATATGTCGCCTACAACATGATGCATCTGCTCGAGGGGAGTCATCCACTCGTCATCATGACTACAGTCGCAGCGCTCTCGACACTCTTCTCGCTCTTCATGTCGAATGTCGCGGCCACCGTTCTGCTCGTCCCCCTCGTTATGGTGATAGGACAGATTAGCGGCATAAGCCCCCGGGCGCTCGCACTGCTCGTCGCGGTCTGCGCTTCGAACTCCTTTATCCTGCCGACGCACCAGGTGAACGCTCTTCTCATGTCTCCCGGAGGATACCGAAACGCCGACTACCTGAGGGCAGGCAGCCTCATGACATTGATATTCATCCTGATAGCTGTCGGGTTGATATATGGTATATTCGTTTAACCTATGAAAGGCCCCAAGGAGGAACACCTTGCTCGTCAAACACTTTTTCCTGCCCAAGATAGCTCACAGCTCATATCTACTCACAGGATCGAGGACCTGCGCCGTCGTCGACCCGAGGCGTGATGTCGATATATACATCGAGGCTGCGAAAGAGCTCGGGATGAAAATCACGCATATCCTCGAGACGCACCTCCATGCCGATTTCATATCGGGCCACCTCGACCTCAGGAAAAAGACGGGCGCTGCGATCTATGCGCCTAAGAGGGCTAAATGCGCCTTCGAGCACATCGGCGTCAAGGAAGGGGACACATTCGAGATCGAGGACATATCGATCCGTGTCATCGAGACGCCAGGGCACACGCCCGAGCATATAAGTTTTGTAGTGACCGACACGGCACGAGGAAGGTCCCCGATAGGTGTTTTCTGCGGCGACACACTCTTTGTGGGCGATGTAGGACGGCCCGACCTCTTCCCGGGCAAGGCGAAACAGCTCGCGTCGAAGCTCTACGACAGCCTCCACAGAAAACTCCTCAAACTCCCCGACTACTGCGAGGTATACCCCACACACGGCGCCGGCTCTCTCTGCGGCAGGGCAATGGGCTCCAAGTGGCGCAGCACGATCGGGTACGAGAAAAAATACAATCCGGCCCTGAAGATACGTTCGCGAAAAAAGTTCATTGAATCGCTCACTACGAATATGCCGCCCGCTCCCGACCATTTCAGACGCTGCAGCGCGATCAACGGCAAAGGCCCGACTTTATTGAGCAAGCTGCTCGGCGTAGAAGAGGTCGACGCAGAAAAATTCAATGATATGGCCAAACGTAACGATACGATCGTCCTCGACACCTACTGCTACGGCGGCTTCGGCGGCCAGCACGTGCCTGGCGCCTTGAACATTGACCTCGCCGGCAACTTCCCGACATTCGCTGGATGGATCATCCCTCCCGACAAGAAGATCCTGCTCGTCTCAGGGGATCCAGCGCACACTGAAAGGGCACTCCTCTGGATGAGGCGCATGGGACTCGACAAGCCGGTGACCGTTCTGGCCGGCGGCATGCCCGAATGGGTCAAGGCGGGGCACCCAACAGCCCATGTGCTGCAGCTCAACTCCTACGAGCTCCACATGATGATCCAGGGCAGGGAGCCACTCGCCGTTATCGACGTACGCGCACCGAGCGAGTTCGCCGCACACCATATCAAGGGCGCGGTAAATATTCCGGTCGCCGATCTCAGAACCCGGCATGCCGAGATCGACCCCATCATGCCCGCGATCATCATATGCAGCACGGGCAACAGATCGAGCCTCGGCACGAGCATCCTGAGACGGTTAGGATTCAAATACATCATGAACGTCGCCGGCGGGATGGCCGGTTACAGCGCCGCAGGTTTCGCACCCGAATGCAAGATATGCTTTATCCCACACGGCTCACGTTTCCTCGGCAGAAAGCAGAAGAGGAGGTAACAACATTGGAATGGCTCGCCATGGAACGCTGGTCCCCCTACATCGTCGGCGTCGGCATCGGAGTGCTGAGCTGGCTGACGTTCCTGCTGTCGGACAAGCCGATCGGCTGTTCGACTGCCTTCGCACGCACAAGCGGGATGATCGAAAGACTCTTCAGAGGATCGAAGGTGATGGACAAGCCCTACTACCAGCAGTTTACTCCGACGGTCGACTGGGAGTGGATGCTAGTTCTAGGGATTGTGATCGGCGCATTTATCTCCTCCATCCTCTCCGGCGTCTTCCGTATCAGCTGGATCCCGTCGCTCTGGGCCGAGACCTTCGGCACCGCACTCACGCCCAGATTTATCGTCGCACTTGTGGGCGGCATCTTCATGGGTATAGGTTCCCGCTGGGCGGGCGGCTGCACGAGCGGGCACGGCATAAGCGGCGCTCTCCAGCTAACGGTGAGCAGCTGGCTCGCCGCCGTCAGTTTCTTCATCGGGGGTATCGTAACGGCGATGCTGATATTCAGGGTCTTTGCGGGATGGGGAGGGTGATGCGGCATGCTCAAGAATCTTCATAACAAGAAGGAACTCCAGCTAGTACTGGGTCTTCTCACCGGCATCCTCTTCGGCACACTTCTCCAGAAGGGCGGCGCCACCGATTACAACGTGATCCTCGGCCAGTTGCTCCTCAAGGATTGGACCGTCGTCAAGATCATGCTCTCGGCCGTTATCACCGGTATGATCGGCGTACACTTCCTGAAGAGCATCGGCCTCGCCGAGCTCCATCCGAAGCCCGGTTCTGTAGGCCAGTCCATAATAGGCGGCCTGATCTTCGGTGTGGGATTCGCAACACTCGGATACTGCCCCGGTACGATCGCCGGCGCTGTCGGCCAGGGCTACATGGACGCAGCCGTAGGCGGTGTGGTGGGTATTCTGATAGGCGCGGGCATCCTTGCCACCCTCTATCCCAAGCTGCAGGCATCGATCATGAAAATGGGGAATTTCGGGGATATAACGTTCCCGAAACTCCTCAGGGTTAACCATTGGGCCGTCGTGATCCCGTTCGCTGCGGGGCTCATCGTGCTGCTCATCTGGATGGAGCGGGCTGGACTTTAAAAAGGAGTGCGACTATGCCGCCGAAATCATATCTGTATAAAATTCTGACCCTTTTCGCTGTCTCTCTGCTGACCTGCGGGTGCAGTGGGGAGCCGGAAGTATCCAGAGCCAGCGACTTTCCAGTTCTTACAGGTAACTACTTCGGGCAGCCTCGACCCGGGACCGAGCCTGAGCTCTTCGCCCGCGGCATCATAAGCGACCCTATGCACAACCGGGACGTCGCCATCTCGTTCGAGGGGGACGAGATGTACTTCGGTCTCGCCAACGCCGGCGTCGTTACGATCATCTGGACAAAACGCGAGGAGGACCGCTGGACGAAGCCCGAGATCGCACCCTTCGCTACAGACCCCAATATCTTCGATTTCGAGCCCTGCATCTCGCCCGACGGCAAGACCTTCATGTTCCTCAGCACACGCCCGCCCGAGGGGATGGAACCGAAACGGGGCTGGGCCTACCAGAATATCTGGGCGATGGACCGGAACGCAGACGGCTGGGGCAAACCCTATGATCTCGGGGAGCCGATAAACTCAGAAGGCGCCGAGTACTTCCCCTCCCTGACACACGACGGGACCCTCTACTTCACCAGAAGCGGCGCTACCGCGAGAGAATCCTACATATACCGCTCCCGTCTGACCGAGGGTGGCTACGCGGAACCTGAGAAGCTGGGGCCTGCGGTCAATTCCACAACGACGCAGTACAACGCCTTCGTCGCCGCAGACGAGAGCTATCTCATCTACCTCGTGCCAGACAGGGAGGAGAACATCGGCCTCAGCGACTACTACATCAGCTTCCGGAGCGAGGACGACGTCTGGACCGGACCGATCAATATGGGCCCGAAGGTCAACCGTCCCGGCGCCACAGGCGCTTCCCCCTACGTGACCAGGGACGGCAAGTACTTCTTCTTCAGCTCGACCAAACCGCTCGCAGAAGACACGGAGCTCTCCCTCGACCTGCTCAAGCACCTCTACTACGAACCGGAGAACGGCTCGCCCGACATCTACTGGACCGACGCTTCATTCATAGAGGAGCTGCGACCCGATTAGCGCTAGCGTGCATAGATAACGAGCAGCCCCGGGATATCCAGTCCCTGCGCTTGCCCTGGCTCGAAATATGCGCAAATCCCAGTTTGGTGATTGCAATGCGTAACTTACTTATTATCATAATGATCTGTGTGGTCATGGCGCTGCTCTCCTGCAGCGGTGAGGAGGCGGAGTGCCCAGTCGCCGCCTGTGAGCCCTCGATCGAGGAGCTCGAGGCGAGGGTGATCGCGAATTGTAATATATTCAGGGACGCCCTCGTAGAGTACAAGGATAGCAATCACGGATATTGCCCCGTCGATATCTACAACGAGACGAACGATCTAGGGCTCACAGTGATCGATTACCTGCCCGACGGGGAGCTCATGGAGAATCCCTTCACCGGCGAGAGGACCGAGCCGGTCGACACACTCGCCACAGAGCCGGGACAGACCGGGTACTTCCAGAGATACAGCTGGGGAAGCACCCTCTACTATATCAACGGCTTCGGAGAGAGCCACACGATCGTGGAAATGTCGAACACAGAGGAGATCGAGCAAGCGGTGATCGTGAACTGCCTGCTAGTGCAGCAGGCGGCCGAGATGTTCGCCGCGCATAACAGTGGAATTTACCCGAGCGACGTCGGAACCGATACTACGCCTGGGGGCCTTACGCTCGTAGACTTTCTGCCCGCTAGAAGAATGCTCAATAATCCCATCCACCTATTCGCCACGGAACCGGTCGACGGCACGTCCTGCAATCCGGGGGAGACGGCGTACGTTACATTTATTCAGAATGCAACCAACACCGGCTATGCGATCACCGGTACAGGAATTATTGCGGGCACAACGAATTTTACATGGTGGCAGAGCGCAGATGACACCTGCATCACCATAAACGGCGTTACGGTATATTGCACGGAGTGAGCCTCTGGATCGTATGATCGAAGCTTGTCTCCATTATTCCCACAATAGAAATCCTCTTTGCGCCTGCAACTTGGGCGCCATTTAAATACATACTAATATTACTATTACCGTCATTTTTTTAATATATCGTAAGATTTTCCTTGGCAGAACAGTTACTTATTTATATAATATTTACGATAATAGTAAATAATAATGGTTATCGTATATATCCATGGAGCGAAAACGATGACAGAAGAGAACAAGAAGCGAAGATCGAAGAAAAGGGAAATGATCGTCGGCACTGCGACAGAGCTCTTCACAAAACACGGGGTACGGCGCATTACGGTCGAAGAGATATGCCGCGAGGCGGGCGCTAGCAAGATGACCTTCTACAAGTACTTCGACAACAAGGTCGACCTGCTCCGGCACATATGGCAGAACTGGTTCGACGAAGGATACAGCAAGCTCGACGAGATCGACGCGAAACAGATCCCATTCAAAGAAAAGATG
>DAOUUU010000054.1 GCA_030667985.1 Candidatus Krumholzibacteriota bacterium | reverse complement strand
TGTTTGAAAAGTGCCCGACTTCATAAGCTCGTTCAAAGTTGCGCGCCTGTCCTGTTGTTCCCTGCCGGAAAGCCCGTAGGGTTCGATCGCGTATATGAATTCACCCTTGAGGTTGAAATCTTGGAAGTGGATCAGCATATCGAGCGATTCGTAATGCCATATCTCGCCGGGAGGAGTCATGCGGTAGAAACCGATGTCGGCAAAGACCCTCGTTCTTCTGCTCGGCACTCCCCAGCGGATCAGCGTCTCGCCCCGCTTGTCCCAGCCAGGCTCCTTGCTCATGCCGTAGTGTTTTCTGGCCAGACGCACACGTTTTTCGTGCTCGACTTTCCGCTCGTTGCCTTCGGTGGTCGGGGATGGATCGAGATCGATCCAGAATCGCTCGAGCCACTGCTTCCGTTCCGATTCCGAAGGCAAGCAGAGATAGTGCCTGGCCTGGTACGCGTTCATCAGGTACCGCATGCCAAAGTAGTTCAGGCGCTCCTCCGGCTCCAGGGCTTTCAGCAGCCGGGTCTCGCCGTCGAATTCCTCCGCTCCGTAGCCGTAGCAGAAATAAAGAGCAAGGACGAGCGCCACGACGGCAATGCCAGGGAGAACCCGGCGCACCGCCCCCCCATTGAGAAATGTGATCGATCTGCCGGTCTCTGAGTTCATTGTAAAGGTCCAACCCTTCTCTAACGATTCGCCCTGTAGAGGAGCATGCCCCCAATGGCGAGAAAGATGATGTTTCCCATCCAGGCCCCGAACAGAGGCTGTATTACGCCGCTGTGCCCGAGGGCCTGTCCGATACGGAGGATCCCGTAGTAGGAAAAGCTGATGAACAGCGTGAGCCCGAAGCCGGTCGCCATGGATGGTTTGCGCTTGGCAGAGCTGAGGGCGGCGCCTATCACAGCGAAGATCAGGCTCGTGAACGGGAAACTAAACTTAAAATATAGATCGACGAGGTATTTGTCAACGGGGCCGCCGCTGCGTCTCACCTTCTCGATGTGATCTTTGAGCTCGGTGTAATTCATCTCCTCGGGCTCGATCTCCTCCTTGGCGAGGTCCTCCGGCCTCTCCGGGAGTTCCGGCATAGGAAGCCTGTCGAAGGTCGTGATCTTCTCCCCGAGCTCGAGGAATTCCCTCACGGCTCCGTTCATGAAGACCCACCGCGCTCCGTCCCAGAAGGCCTTCTTGGCGTCGATCCTGCGCGTCAGCTTGGATTCCTCATACTCCTGTACGACGACGCCCATCAGGACGCTTAGCCTCAGGTCGTATTTGTCGGCGTAGTAGACCCTGTTTCCCTCGCCCTGGTAGTGAAGGTTGTTCTTGAAGCGATTGGAAGAGCGCGCCTTTTTTTTCTCGATCTCGACGAGCATGATCTCCTCGCTCTTCCGGTTGGTCTTTGGCACCAGCGTCTCGCCGAACACGATGGTCAGGAGGCTGAGGAGGAATGAGGCTATGAGGATCGGCATCGCCACGCGATTCAACGATGTGCCGCTCGCGATGAATGCGGTCAGTTCATTCTCCCTGGCCAGCTTCCCGAGTGAGAAGACTGTGGCCAGGAGCACCGACACGGGGAGTATGAGTGCGAGGATCCATGGGATCTTGTATAGATAATATAAAACGACATGGGATAATTTCGCGCTGTGATCGAGGAAGTTGTCCGTCTCCTCGGTCAAATCGACCGTGACGTAGATCACGGTGAAGGCGATGAGCCCGATGAGGACATTCCTTAGGAAACCGTTGAGTACGTACCGGTCGTGGATTCTCACGATCATCGTCTCCGTCTCAAGCGTTTCAGGAAATTGAACCGTTCCCAGTTGATCGTCCTCGCCTCACGTACCGTGCTGTGGATGAGGAGCCCGGCGGTGACCGAGAGTATGATGTTCGGCAGCCACATCGATAGCCAGGGAACGATGAAACGCCTGTCGGCGAGCTTCTCGCCGCTGATGAGGAATATATAGTAGACGAGGAAAAAGAGGATGCTGAAACCGATCGACATCGTCATGCCCTTTTTCCCCGAGCGTATCGCGAGCGGGGCTCCGAGCAGCACGAAGATTATGCAGCTGAAAGGGATGGAGAATTTCTTGTGTATTTCTACGCCGTACTTGCTGATCTGATCCCTGTGCGAGTCGATGTTTTTCGCCCCGTCCTCGAGGAGCTGCATGATCTGGGTGGCAGCGTCCCTGGGCCCGAGACGCTTTTCGGTGATCGGTTTGACGCCGCTGTCGACAGGCGGGGACTCAAGCCTCTGGGGCATGAGGCTCTCCGCACCCGGTTCGGCGAGAGAGATGGCCGAGATGTACTGCTTAGCGGCGGAGTTGTGCATGTACTTCCTGACCGATCCGCTGATCCCCAATATTTTCTCTATCTTGTCATTCATCATCCCGGCGCTCATCTCCCGATCGCCGCGATAGGCCCGGTCGCTCCTCTTCAAGCTGCGGTCGGTGTCCTGGATGTTGAGGACGAAGTGCTTGAAGGAGGTCCGCCGGTATGTGGTGATGTCGTTGGGGTCGGGCATCTCGTGGATCTCGCCCTCTTCGAGCTCGAAACGAAGAGTGTTGTTCTCCTCGTTGAAACTCATGCGTCCCCCGGATGCTATGGTAAAGGTCGGTATGCCGCCCCTCCGTTTCTCGCGGATCTGGATATCCTTTATTTCGCCGGTCTTGTCGTTCTTCTCCCGGATGAGGATCGTGTAGCCCTTGACCACGTCGCTCACAATGTTCTCCTTGATCTCGAGAGTCGGTTTCATCTTGCCGATATCGATCATAAGATTCATGAGCCTGTGGTTGCTCTCGGGAAGGAGGATGTTGTTGTAATAGACGAGTCCGGCGCTCAAGCAGGCGGAAGCAACGATCACCGGAACGATCATCCTGTAGAGTGAGATCCCGTTTGCCTTCATCGCTGTAATCTCGTTTTCGGCAGCGAGTTGACCGAACGCCATGAGGGTCGCGGGCATGACGGCCATTGGAATGATTAATGCAAACATATGACCGAGACTGAGCATAAAGAACTCGAGAACGACCAGGAACCTGACCCCTTTTCCGATAAAGAGGTCGAGGTACTTGAAGATAAAATCCATAATGAAGACGAAGGTGATGATAGAAAGACCGAACAGGTAGGGGCCGATATGGTTCTTGAGGATGTATCGGTCAAGTATCTTAATTTTCATTGTCTTAAGGCCTTCTTCTTCTATCCGTGACAGCTGTTGTACCGCCTGTCCAGAGGAGTTCTACAGAGGTTGCAGGGCTCATTGGATGGAGTTCGCGAAACGGTACCAGCCGCGTGTGTTTTCCTCGGGCAGCCTTCCTAAGGAAGAGCTGGCGGGGGGAGTGTATGCGTGTATGCTTTTGTAGACAAGAGGGGAGAATGGTGTCTTTTTTCTGGGACAATACGACCGCCTTTCTCCTGTACATGTAAAGCCCCTTGAAAAGGTTTTCGATGAATAATGTAACACATCTGTATTCATGGACGATAGAGATTTATACGGTGTGAGATGGACTGCGAGGCGCGCAAAAGGATTTCGGGGCTCGCCTCCCCGCGCCGGCAATATGCCGGTGGGGAGCGCGTATCGGCTCGCTCGTTTCACTGCAGGATCCCGCTTTTTCTGATTCTTCTTGCCGTTCTTCTGCTTCCTTCATCCGGCTCGGCGCAGGAGGAAGCGATACAGCCGCTCGATGTGGATCTCGAACAGATATCAGGGCTGCTCGAGACCCGCTACTACCTTTCCGAGAGGGGCGAGCTGCCGCCCACCTATATCCTGATAGGGGGCCTCAGCCTCAGATCCAGTTTCCTTGATACTGACTTCGATCTCCGCGAGCGCATCGTTGAGTATGACGACGAATCGGGTCTTATCTATTCATACCGCGTTCCGGGGTATGTGAGGTTCATACGGCGCAGCGAGCGCGATGGCGCGTTCTTCCGTTACTCGGAGCGGCCCGTAACCGAACCGGAAGTCAAGATCGAGATTGCAACTCTCGATACCCGTATACTGGCTGTGAAACAGAGCACTTACCAGACGGTCCGGATCGAGGACATCAGGTACAACCTCCACCGGGAACGCGAGGATGTCGCGGGCAGGGGGCTGCTTTCTCTTGACATACCCCTGCCACTGCCGAGTCAGATCGAGGCGATCATCGGGAGAGGAGACGCGACAAATCTCACCGTACAGGGGCGAGAGAGCATAACGATAGGCGGCCAATCGAGCTGGTGCGCCAACTGTCCCCTCACAGAGGGCCGTCCCACCCAGAGAAAGTTTCCCGACCTCGAGATGGAGCAGCGGCTCAGCGTCAACCTCCACGGCAATATCGGAGAGAAGATAAACGTCGAAATCCAGCACAGCAGCCAGGGGGAGATGCAGTCGGTCAACAGGGTGCGTCTCAACTACAAGGGATTCGAAGACGAGATCATTCAGCTTGTCGAGATGGGCGATACCGACCTTACACTGAGGGGCGCTCAGCTGATCAGCTACTCCGGGTCCGCCAAGGGACTCTTCGGCGTCAAGAGCATGGCCCAGGTCGGCCCGCTCGATCTGACCGTCATCGCGAGCAAGGAGGAAGGAGAGACGGCCACGGGGGCCTTCAGCGCGGCGGGCGGCCAGAGCTCGCAGTATACTATTGAGGATCATAATTTCATCAAGCGGCAGTACTTCTACTTCGAGACGCCCGGGGAGAGTTATGAGTATCCGCATCCCGGCTTCTCCAGTGTTCGGCCGGTCTTTGGCGGAAGCGAAAACGACGAGATCGAGGTGTTTGTATCGCTTTACCCTAACGAGCAACCGGACGATACACCTCCAGTCTGGCTGGTCGCATACGCCGATCCCGAGAACAATGGTCTGGCCGATACGTTGACGGCTGCCGAGGGTCAGGCCCATTTTGCCACTTTCTTCAAGCAGCTCACACTGGAAAAGGGCGATTATCAGCTAATTCAGGATTACTCGAAGGATGGGAGCATCCAATACCTCGGCATCCGCCTCGCGCAGCGTCTCGCCGATGACCGCGTCCTCGCCGTCAGGTACAAGGCACACAATAGCAGTACGGGCGAGACCTTCCTCGTCGGCGATTACGGTAATAATACTGCACCCTTCAAGGCGGAGCTTATCTGCCCACGGTATGACGAATTTGGTCCCGATTCCTCGATATCCTATTATCCCTCGACATGGCGTATGATGATGAGAAACATCTACTCTCTCGGATCGACCAATATGGAGGAGGGGACCCTCGAGATCAGGATCGAGGATGTGACCAATAGGGCGAACAAGGATATACATCCTGAGTCTGGCCTCAGTTACATACGCCTCTTTGGCCTGGACCGGTACGATCGCCAGGGTAACGTGGGCAAAGACGACATCGTCGACGACGCGCCGGGGATTCTCAATCTGACATACGGATACATCATGCTCCCCTGGTACGAGGGCTTCAATCCCCCGGAGTGGGTGATGCGGGGGTCGATCCCGCCATTCATCGATACCGTATATGCAGGCGAGGCGGACTTTGACTACTCGACGCTGGAAAGGGACAGTCTCATCTACAACGCTATCCTGGACTCGGAGATTATCCGGACAGGACACAAGTACAATCTCGTCATCGAATCGACGAGCGGCCAGCGCACCTTCCAACTCAACGCCTTCGAGATCATAGAGGGCAGCGAGGTGGTCACGGTCGACGGCGTTAAGCTGGCGAGGGGCACTGATTACACGATCGACTACATGAGCGGCGTCGTCTCCCTCAAGGGGGACATATTGACCGAGATGACGCCCGACTCGCGCGTATCGATCGATTACCAGCACAAGCCCCTCATAGGAGGGGGCAAGAACTCGCTCCTCGGCATCGGAGCGGATCTGAACCTCTCGACCCATTCGCGCCTCAACGCGACCTTCCTCTACAGTTCGGTAGGTGCACCGAAGTACACGCCGCGGCTCGGCGAGGAACCGGTCAGAACGATGGCGGCCGACCTGAACGGCAACTTCCAGTTCAGCCCGGAGTGGATGACATCGCTCGTCAACATTCTTCCCCGCGTCGACACGGACAATGAGAGTTCGCTCAATATGAGCGGAGAGGTCGCACTCAGCATCCCCAATCCCAATGTCAAGGGCGAGGCCTTCATAGACGACATGGAAGGTGTAGAGGACAGCGACATGATCCCGATGATCAGGAGGACCTGGTTCGAGGCGAGCCCGCCCCTCGACCCGGACAATACGGATATCAAACTGCCCAGCGACTCGATCCCCGAATTCTACTGGTTCAACGTGAACAGAGAAAAGCAAGCCCGGCTCATCACGACGAGGCGCGACCTCAATCCGGGCCTGGACTCGAGGGAAAACTCGACCGTCTCGGCGATCTTCATAAATCCGATCGAGCCGGGCGAGGGGGAGTGGTGCGGTATTATGACCGGATTCCCCGGCGGAGGGCTCGATCTAACGTCAGCCCAGTATCTCGAGATATGGGTCAACGACTTCAACACCGACACGCTCGCGTCCAGCCGCGGCGGGGTGCTGCATATCGATTTCGGCCGAATCGACGAGGATTTCTACCAGCCCGATTCCACTACTTCGGACGGCCGTGCCTACTGGAACGACGAGGTCAAGGAGTATCCCTATGTATGGACCGTCAATCACGATCTTGGATTCAGGGACGAGGACTGCAGGTACACGACCGATTTCGAAACACTCAATAACGATATAAATACCTTCGATGGCATCAATTGCCGCAGTCGTAACGGACTTCACGACACGGAGGACCTGAACAACAACGGCCGCCTCGACACGGTCAACACCTACTATACGATCGATCTTCCCCTGAACAGGGAGGCGATCATAGACGTACAGCGTGACTTTGACCAGACAACCTATTCCGATTACTGGAACGATGAGCAGGAAGAAAGGAAGAACACGGAGAAGTCCTGGCGCATGTACCGGATCGATCTCTCCAAGGCGGAACTCGTCTCCGCCTCGGGAGGAGAACCGAGGTGGGATGCGATACAGCATATGAGACTCTGGGTATCCGATGTCGAGAATCTGGGTCAGCCGGGCAAGGAGATAGATTCCGGCACGATACTGGCAATCGCCGAGCTCAAGCTAGTCGGTAACCGGTGGGAGCGTGACGGCATCCGCGATTACGACGGCGGGCTTCCGTCGGAGAACCGCGATCCGCTCCAGAAAATGGTCCTGGGGACGATCAACAACAAGGACAACCCCTCAGTCTATCATCCGCCCTATGAGGTAACGCTGGAAGAAGGGTTGCAGAACAGGGAACAGTCGCTGCTGATGACCTTCGAGAACTTCGCCGATTCGACCTCTTTCCGGGCGGTCAAGCGATTCTTCGGGTCGGGCCAGAATTTTCAGGAGTACACGGAGATTCAGTTCTTCATCCGCCCCGATATCGACATGGTCGGGGCCGAGTTCTACTTTCAGATCGCATTCGACAGCGCCAACTACTATGAGATCGCGGTACCCTTTGAGGATGCCGATGCAAACAGGTGGATCAGGTCCATCATCGACCTCAATGATCTCACCTCCTTGAAGCTTCTCCCGGGCGATGAGGGCGTCTCGCAAGAGATCAGGGACCAGTTCGATCCCACGCGCATATATACGGCGACAATGAAGGGCCTACCGACATTATTCTCTGTGCGCTATCTTTACATAGGCGTCAGGAACGCGACGGGACAGCCTATCCCGCAGGGTTCCATATGGTTCAACGATATCAAGCTGGGCGGTGTTAGAAAGGATATGGATACTGCGCAGCGGGCCACTTTCTCGGCCAACTTTGGAAACGTCCTGCAGTTCAACGGCTCCTGGCAGCGGACGGGTCCCGAGTTCCGCTCGCTGAGGCAGAAGCACGGGAGCGGGCACGAGACGAGCAACCTCAACCTCGGCGGCAAGACGAAGATAGATCATTTTATGCCGACGGCCGGATTCGACCTGCCGATCACCGCCAGGTATACAAACTCGAAATCGCTGCCCAAGTATATGCCCCAGAGCGACGTAGAGATCATGGACAAGGCGCTGAAGGACGAACAGAGTACGGTCAATAACAGTTACGCACTCACCGTCTCGATGAGCAGGCGAAACTCGTCGAATCTCCTGATGCGTCAATTGTTCGATAAGCTGAGAACCAGCTTCAGCTATTCTAAAAGGAACCTGCGGTCTCCCAACTCGAGAGATACTACGACGACGATGTCGGGAAATCTCAACTACAGCACTAACTTCCGCAAAGACCGCCAACTCAGCCTGTTCAGGGATGTTAAGTGGCGGTACTGGCTCTCGAGCTTCTCGTTCCAGAGTTCAGGTTCCCGGAAGGTCAGGAACTACTATGCGGTCTCGGGCGAGAAATTCGTCAAGAGACCTGTTACCTACGATGCCCGTTGGAATTCGAGCGTCTCGATGCTCTACGAGCCATTCGAGTCGATCGATATCGACTTCGATATGAGGGAGAACAGAAACGCGGCGATCGATCACGATTTCCTGGGGATTCCCATCGGCGTTCAGACGAACTTCAGCCACGATCTCAAGCTGATGTTCCAGCCGGTCGGCGGGATGTTATTCTTGAACCAGTTCAATCCGCGTTTCGAATACAAGAGCCGCTATAACGAGGATCTCAATCCGTCCATACGGCAGGGGGAAGATCCCTTCGGGGCGAGGAATATCGGAGCCACCCGGAATATAAATTTCGTCTTCGACGTAGATGTAGGAAGGTACGCTATTGATTTTGGGAGGAAGGTCAAGCTCCTCGAAGACACTGACGCGGAGAAGGAGAGCAAGCGGGGCACAAGGGGCCGCTTCTTCAAGCCTCCCGGCAAGGAGGATTTCGACAAGCGGGTGGAGGATTACAAGCAGCAGCAGGAAGCGAAAGAGGATACGAGACCGTCCAAGGCCCCGGTCAAGATTCCGGACGATGTGCTTGAAGAGTTGGAGGAAGAAGCCGAGGAACAGAGAAGAGCGGCTGGACTGGACGATCTGACCGCCCGCCGGCCGCGGGGCTCGACGATCGACGGCAAGACGGGGGAGGCGGTCGTCGACAGTATGAAGGCCGCCGAGGCGGATACGACCGAGGCCGAGGGAGCGGATCCCCTGCTCGCCGTCAGGCATCTGCTCAAATTGATCGGCAGGATCGATCCGATAAAGACAAGTATCAATATGGATCACAATAGCAACTATCAGCGTGTCTACGATCGGGCTTCGCTCCTCTACCAGTTCGGCATCACCGACGATACGGGAGCAGAGGGCAAGTCGGGCGGCACCGAGAGTGATCCGGATCGATCGACCGACAATTTCAATCTGAATTTCAGGACGGGATTCGCCCTTACAACGAACATCAAATTCGACACGAAGTTCACGTATACCAAGAGGCGTGACAACTACTCGGGCAAGGTGAGCGAGACCGACAGGATGACCTGGCCTTCGTTCAACATGAGCTGGACCGGTCTGGAGAATATCCAGATGCTCCAGCGCATGATCGAGAGCAGCGATATTACCCTGAATTACGAACGTACAATATCGAACCAGATCCGCGGCGAGGAGACGGCCTCTTCATTCAGTCCTAACTGGAACTTTGTCTGGAAGAACGATCTCTCGACGAACCTTGCATTCTCATACCGCTCCAGTTCGCGGATCGAGAGGGGACAGGACCTCTGGTCCAAGAGCTGGTCATTCAACGTGAATACCCGGTATAATTTCGAGGGAAGCAAGGGATTCGGCCTGCCGCTCCCCTTCCTGGGCAGCAAGCGAATAAAGTTCAAAAGTACGTTGACCACAGATGTTTCGGTCGGTTACAGTAGCAGTTCCAAGTATAACCAGCCGCCGTCCAATACGCTCTCGATCAGCCCGACGGCGTCGTACAAATTCAGCAAGCGCATGAGTGGATCGGTCGCTTTCAATTACAAGAAGAGCTCCGGAGGAATCTATGGGAATATCAGACACTCGATCGGCCTGCACATCACGGCCGACTTCATATTCTAGATCCGGCAGCGCGCTCAAGGCTGCTGCCCCGGCCATGTGGGTCCTTATAGCTGCAATACTATTATCCTTCATCGATTGCAGCGGTGGGCATTCCTATTCGTTCGACGGGGATTCGGCCTATTCATTCATCGAAGAGCAATGTAGTATCGGCCCCCGATTTCCCGGATCCGAAGGGCACAAGCTCTTGCAAAGGCTGATCGTCGACAGGCTGCACGAATACGGCGTAAATGTGTCGCTGCAGCCGTTCGAAGCTGTCCTCACGACTGGTGACACGCTGCACCTGGTCAATATCATCGGCAATATCAACTCGGGGGCGGAGCATAGAATCATGCTGGGGGCTCATTACGACACTAGACCGATAGCCGACAGGGACCCTGATTCCGCCAACCGGGAGACGCCCATCCCCGGCGCAAACGACGGGGGTAGCGGGGTCGCCGTGCTGATCGAGCTCGCGAGGATCTTCGGACGATCTGAACCGGCGGTTGGAATAGACCTGGTCTTCTTCGATGGAGAGGATTACGGCAGGGAGGGCGTCGCGGAGGACTATATCCTCGGCTCGGCCCATTTCGCCCGCAACATGAAGGGCTATCGTCCCTCCGGTGTGATCGTCGTGGATATGGTCGGAGAGCGCGGCACCGAGATCAAGATGGAGGGTTATTCGAAACACTACTCTCCTATCCTGCTCCACGATCTCTTCGCGGTGGCCGAGCGGATGAATATCGAAGCCTTCAAAAAGGAGGAGGGCGTGCCGCTCATTGACGACCATCTGCCCTTCATACAGATGGGGATACCGGCGGTGGTCCTGATCGATTTCGAATATCCTCATTGGCACACGCTCGAGGACACTCCGGACAAGTGTTCTGCCGCCAGTCTCGATGCGGTCGGAACGGTTCTGGTCGAATATATCCTCCAGCTGCAATAACTCGTTTAGGCAGGCAAGTTTTTCCTTGATTTTATTCCCCCTTTCTAATAGGTATTAATGGATGTTTGGGGCGGGGGTCGCCCCATTTTGTTTTTATGCGCTTTTTCCGGGTTGTGCTAAAGTGAAACTCGATACCCGACTCGAAGAGATCATCAAGGATGAGCTGGAACTGCTCGGTTTCGAGTTGGTGAAGCTCGAGGGTTCCTTCGCCGGCAAGAGGAAGGTGATCCGGCTCTACATCGAACACCCGGAAAGAGGTGTCAAGGTCGATGATTGCATCCAGGTGACAAGGACGATCGGGCTGGTCCTCGATGGAGAGGATCTGCTCAAGGTGCCTTACAATCTCGAGGTCTCCTCTCCGGGGATGAACAGGCCGCTCTCAAAGTCCGAGCATTTTCGGCGGTTCGTGGGAAAAACGGTCAAGATGGTTGTGTTCGAGGATGGGGAGGGTACCCGGACGAGGATCGGAGAGATCATAGGCGCGGAGGAGGATACGGTGACCCTTTCGGTAGAGGGTGAAGAGGAGAGGATACCGTTCGGGAAGATATCGAAAGCGAATCTCCACGGTGAGAAATGGAAGATCTCCGGTTCCAGGCGAGCCGATAAGTGAATAGTGTAAATATTTGACATTGTATCGATTCGAAATTACAATCGATTAACTAGCCCAAGGAGCTGTTTGTAATGAATTCCGGTTTCATTGATGCGTTTGCACAGGTCATTCGAGAGAAGAGAGTCGATAAGAACACCCTCGTCGAGACGATAAAGATGAGTCTCATCTCTGCTGCCAAGCGGAAACTCGGCCAGAACGCCGAGGTGCGGGTCGAGCTGGACGAGGCGAAGGGAGTTCTCGAGATCTACCGCGTATTCAATGTCGTCAAGGAAGTGACCGATGAGGAGTTCGAGATAGACCTCAAGCAGGCCAAGGAGATGGACGGAAAGGCCAAGATTGGCTCCGAAGTCGTTGTTTCCCTGCCCATTGAGGATTTCGGGAGGAACGCGATACAGACAGCCAAGCAAGTGCTCATGCAGAAGGTGCGCGAGGCCGAGCGTGAGCGCATATACGAGGACTACAAGGACAAAATAGGGATGATCGTCTCTGGAACGGTCCGCCAGGTGGACAGGGGCAACATCCTGATCAATCTCGGGAGGGCCGAGGCCTACCTTCCTCTGCGTGAGCAGATACGGAAGGAGCGATACAATCAGGGGGAAACGATCCGTGCCTGCATCCTCGATGTCGATAAAGAGGCGAAGGGCCCGCAGATCATCCTTTCCCGCACCAGCGACCAGTTTCTCAAGAAGCTGTTCGAACAGGAAGTTCCCGAGATATTCGATGGCGATGTCGAGATAAAGAATATCGCCCGCGAGCCGGGCGGCCGGTCGAAGATCGCTGTCTTCTCGCGTAACGATAAAGTCGACGCCGTCGGATCCTGTGTCGGCATGAAAGGTTCAAGAGTCCAGGCAGTGGTGAACGAGCTGCATGGTGAGAAGATAGATATTGTGAACTGGAGCGACATCTCTTCGGAATTCGTTTCCAGAGCCCTCGCGCCGGCGAAGGTCTCGTCACTTCGTTTCAACGAGGCTACGTATGAGGTCCTCTCGGTCGTCGAGGAGGATCAGCTCTCCCTCGCGATAGGCAGGGAAGGCCAGAACGTGCGGCTCGCATCCAGGCTCACAGGGTGGAGGATCGAGCTCATGACGGTCCGTAACGCCGAGAGACGCGACAGGCTCGAGAGCAAGCTTCAAATGGATATATCGGAGATGTACGGGGTGACCTCGCGGTTGGCCCAGAAACTGACGAGCATCGGTATTTTGACGGTGCAGAAGCTTAACAAGACGCCGGTCGAGGATATCCTCGAGATCGAGGGAATAGGGCCGAAGACCGCGGAGAAGCTGAAGGCGACGGCCGATGAGACGATGGATGAGCTTAACCGTGCCCTCGAGGAGCTGATAGAGAAGGAGAAGGAGGCGGAAGCGGAGGAGAAGGCTCTCTTCGATCATGAGATCTTCACCGAGAAGGAAGAGGAGAAGGAAGAGGAGGTTCGCCTGACCGAGGAGCAGCTTTTCAAGGATTTCGAAGACAAGGATGCTGACGAGGAGGAGAAAGGGGAAACTGCCGGCGAGGAAGCTACGGCCGGAGAAGAACCTTCCGAAGAGGAACCTTCTGTAGAGGAAGAGATTCCCGCCGAAGAAGAGGTCTCCACCGACGAAGAGGAACCTTCTGTAGAGGAAGAGATTCCCGCCGAGGAGAAAGCTACGGCCGATCCGGCGCCAGAAGCCGTGGAAGAGCCGGATACCGGCACTGAAATAGAATCTGATGATGATAAAAAAGAGTGAAGGGAGATGAGTTCTCTTGGGGAAGATCCGAGTATATCAGCTTGCCCGAAAATATGAGATATCGAGCGAGGCGTTGATCAAGATACTCGTCAAGGAGGGTACTACGGTCAAGAGCCACATGAGTACGGTCGATGAAAAAGTCGAGATGCTCATAGAACAACATATCAACAGGATCAAGGCGGCAGCGAAAAAAGAGGTGAGACCGAAGCCCAAGAAGCCCAAACTGGTCAAGAAACCGGCCAGGGGCCGCAGGAAAAAGCCGGTCAAGGAGAAAGACACCGACCAGAAGGCGGTTAAGGAGAGCGTCAAAAGAACGCTGGCCAAGCTCGATATCACGCGAAAGTCCAAGAGACGCAAGCGCAAGGAGGAGACGGTCGAGGTCGAGGGGAAGATGGACGTCATCCGTATTCCAGAATTCTCGACTGTTGCCGATCTGGCGCAGCATCTAGGTGTCGAACCGACCGAGATCATTCAGAAATGCCTCAACATCGGGCTCATGGTAACGATCAACCAGCGGCTCGATTCCGATTCAATCGTCATGATCACCGACGAGTATGGTTACAAGGTGGAGTTCGCCGAGACCTTCGGGCAGGAACTCCTCACAGAGAAGAAGAAGGTGAAACCGGAACGGATGGAGCACCGTCCCCCGGTCGTTACGATCATGGGCCATGTCGACCACGGCAAGACCTCGTTTCTCGATGTTGTTCGTGACAGCAATATAATCGCAGGCGAAAAGGGCGGCATCACGCAACATATCGGCGCCTATGAGGTAGAGATCAACGACAGCAAGATCACCTTCATAGACACACCGGGCCATCAAGCTTTTACCGCGATGAGATCCAGGGGCGCCCAGGCGACAGACATAGTGATTCTGCTTGTGGCCGCGGACGATGGCGTCATGCCACAGACATCGGAAGCGATAAACCACGCACGCGCCGCGGATGTACCGATGATCATCGCAATCAACAAGATCGATTTGCCCAATGCGGACCTGGATAAAGTCAAACAGCATTTGCTCAGGGAGAACATAGTTCTCGAGGAGTACGGCGGCAACGTAATGGCCGCGAAGATATCGGCCAAGAACGGCGAGGGAATAGACCATCTGCTCGAGATGGTCCTCCTGCAGGCCGAGATGATGGAGCTCAAAGCGGACCCGGAGGGTCAGGTGAGGGGAGTGGTCCTCGAGGCGCGTAAGGAGAAGGGGATGGGAATCGTTTGCACCGTTCTTATCCAGCAGGGAACACTGAAGGTAGGTGATCTTTTCCTGACCGGTAACTATTCGGGCAGGGTGAGGGCGATGCTGAACGAGAGGGGTAACAGGATCGACACCGCTCCGCCGGCGACTCCGGTCGTCGTACTCGGCTCCAACGGGGTTCCCCAGGCGGGGGACGCCTTTATTCAGGTTGACGACGAACGGACTGCCAAGGAGATCGCCACGAAAAGGCAGCAGTTCAACAGGGAGCGAGAGAGGCGCACGGTACAGAGGATCACGCTCGACGATCTCTACCGCCAGATACAGGAGGGGACCGTCAAGAATCTCAATATTGTCCTTCGGGCTGATACCGACGGTTCGGTCGAAGCGCTCGCCGACAGCCTTTCATCGATCGAAGCCGAAGAGGTGAAGGTAAATATTCTTCACAAGGGCGTCGGGCTCATCAACGAGAGTGATATTCTTCTAGCGTCAGCATCGAACGCGGTCGTCATGGGTTTTCATACGAGCGCCGCTACTCAGGCCGAGCAGATAGCGAAGATCGAAAATGTGGATGTGCGATTTTACGACGTTATATATCAGGCGATAGAGGACATCAAGGCAGCGATGTCAGGTCTTCTCGAACCCGAGATCATCGAGAAGGATGTCGGCGAGGTCGAGGTCCGGGAGGTGTTCCGGGTTTCCAAGATCGGAACGATCGCCGGTTGCTACGTTCTGTCCGGTCAGGTGACGCGAAACGCCCTCGTCAGGGTCGATAGGGATGGAGAAATCGTGTATTCGGGGTCGATCAATTCTCTGAAGCGTTTCAAGGACGATGTGAAAGAGGTCAAGGCCGGATTCGAGTGCGGAATCGGTATCGAAGGCTTCGAGGACATCATGGAAGGCGACAAGCTTCAGATCTACGTCGAAGAGAAGAAGTGGAAGACCATCGATTGAGCGCGGAGGGCCGCCCCGTGATCGTATCTCGCCTGAGAGTACAGTTCCTCCTGCCCGGTTGTCACTCCCTGAAGGAGAAAAGGTTCGTTCTGAACAGCCTCAAGGCGAGACTGCGGAACAGGTTTAATGTTTCCGTCTGCGAGGTCGATTATCAGGACAAATGGCAGCGAAGCGAATTCGGACTCTCGTCCGTCGCGACTAGCCGGAGGGGTGCGGAGAAGATCGCTCAGCAGGTCGTCTCGTTTCTCGAGAAGGAACAGAGGATATCATTGATAGAGACCGACAGGGAATTTTTATAGAGGACATACTGTAATGTCTGAAAAACATAAGGGAAGGGCGAAGGAGTTGATCCGGCAGAGGGTGGCGGACCTGTTGATGCGCCGGGTGAAGGATCCGCGTGTCTCCGGGGTCTCGATCATCGATGTCGACCTCAGTGCCGATTACTCCGTCGCCAAGATCTACTACAACATCGTAGGCGGCAGCGAGGACCTTGAAGAAGTGAAGAAAGGTCTCGAGAGCTGCAAGGGTTTCGTGCGGAGCCAACTAAAGAAGGGCGTCCGTTTCAGGGTGATCCCTGAACTCGTTTTCCAGTATGACGAGACTCTCGACAGGGCCATGGCGATAGAAGAGTTGATACACAAGATCCACGACGATGAGGATCCACCGGAAAAGGAGGGGCCGGAAGATGGGTGAGGATGGATTCAGAGAGCAGTTCGAGGCGATAGCGGATCTAATCGGGCGCTATGAAAGGTTCCTGATCCTCGGGCACATCGATCCCGATGGTGAAGACCGACACCATGCTGAATGTCAAGGGCGAAGAGGAAGAACGGGTCATAATCTACACCAAGTCAGCCGGGGTCGTTGCCGAAGGTGCC
>DAOUUU010000042.1 GCA_030667985.1 Candidatus Krumholzibacteriota bacterium | reverse complement strand
CCATGAACTTCGCCTTCTCCTGGACATCGAGTCTTTCCATGAATCTGGCCTTCTCCTGGACCGACGCCTTCTCCATGAACCTGGCCTTCTCCTGGATGGTGGCTTTGTTCATTATGGCGGCCTTCTTCTGAAGAGAAGCCCTCTCGAAGATCTTTGATTTTTCCTGTGGAGACGCGCAGCCCATAATGGCTGCTTTTTCGATCAACGAAGCCTTTTCCATAAACTTCGCCTTTTCCTGGATCGTCGCGCGCTCGATCAGCTTGGCCTTTTCCTGGATGGAGAATTTGTTGAAGATCTCGGCCTTTTCCTGCAGGCTCATCTTCTCGAAATGCTTCATCGGCTTGGGACCCATTGCGCGGGCGAGGATCGAGGTGCGGAGCTCGATGTTCGAGCGTTCCATCAGCGCGACCTTATCCTGGAGCTCGGCTCGCTCGAAGATCTTTGCCTTTTCCTGGATTGAAGCCTTCTCCATGAAGGAGGATTTCTCCTGCACGCTGGCGAGATCGAGCAATTCGGCAAGATCCTTTGCCGTCGCGGCGCCCGTGGTCTCTTCCTCTCCCTTCAGGACGACATCCTCGTCGGTGATCTGTGTTGCCCGGTACTTTTTCACCGCTCCGATCGTCCCGGAAGCGTCCTCGTTCGATGCGGGCGGATAGAGCCACGTAAAGTAGACTATCACGGCGATCGCGATGACTACTATCCCTCCCAGCAGCGTTTTGTTCCTACCCATCTTCAACCTCCTTGCATTGTGGGTTCAAATTGCCTCTCAACGATTTATGTATTTGAAACAGGAAAGTTGCTATACTGCGTTGTTTACCGCTCAGATTCCTGAACAATCCGTTCCTCGAAAAGTACATCTCCGTTCGAAGTGATCCTCAGGTCGATCGGAGAACGAGAGCCGCTTCTATCGTTCAAGCCGATGATGTATTCGCCTTCTCCAGTCAGTGCCAGTTCTATCCGGCCCGCGAATACGGAGATCCGCGGCGTGCCTGGACGCTCGGTCCGTACACTTTCGAAGTAGATGTCGTCGCCATGGATGAACTGCACTAGAATCTCCTTCGGGCTCCATATTTCGAGTTCTGTGACGATCGTTTCCCCGGAGCGCCGGGTACTCACCGATCCCTGCACTCCGGGTCCGTCGATCGCCGCCGTCCGCTGAACGGCGGTCTCTTTCGATCCGGTGATCGTCCCATAGAGATTTCCCTCGCCGATAGGGCTCTTCATTACGAAGAGCATGGCCGAAGCGAACAGGAAGAGGCCGGCGATTATACCCGCCGCAAAGGCGAATCCCGGCCTCCATCTGAACGTCCTCCGCGATACCCCTCCAGTGCTCAGGCATCTTCCCTTCGCTTCGGAATGGCGTTCGAATATCGATTCGATAATGTTTCTCGAAAGCGCAGCAGGGGGTTCGATCTCTTCCGTTCCGTCCAGCATGTCCGCTGTGTTCCGCAAAGCATTGTAGTCTTCGAGAGCATCCGGGTGGGATTCGAGGTAACGTTTCAATTCATTCCGATCCTTGTCGGAAATGGCTCCGTCTATCTCGAGGTTTATCAATTTTATGTATTTGTCGTCGATCATTGTTTGAAACCCTTCGCCGAGAGTTTTTCCTTGAGTAGATGCCTGGCCGAGAAGAGCCGCGATTTGACCTTCTTTTCCGGGATGTCGAGGATTGTGCCGATCTCCGCGTAACTGAGGTGCTGGAAATGCTTGAGTACGACCACCATCCTGTGGTCGAGCCCGAGATCCATGATCGCGTTCTGGACCCTGCCGGCCGTTTCGTTCTGGATCATTATCTGTTCGGGTGTGAGACGCCGGTCGGCTGGATCGTAGGTCAAGTTCGATTCGCGTTTTCTCTTCTGGATATGGTTGAGGGATTCGTTTACGGCTATTCGGTAGAGCCAGCTGAACACCTTGTAACGGGAATCGTAACTTCCCCGTTTTTCGTAAGCTTTCATGAATGTTGTCTGTGTGATGTCCATAGCGTCCTCGTAATCATTCACCATCCGGTAAGCGATGTTGAACACTGGTTTCGTGTACTCTTCGACTATCGCCTCGAAGGCGCCTCTGTCGAACTCGATCCTCATTATGATCTTTTCATCTTCTGCCATAAATACAGGTTAGATCGGGGAAAGTTGGTGAAAATCTTTCAGCGATACCGCCGAGCGCTGGTGGCGGTACTCGTTCGAGGGGAAACCAGAGGAAGTAAATGTGCATATAACCTTCAATGACGGAACAGGATACAGCTTAAAACATGACAGCTATCCCACCGCCGGGCATTAAGCTATATCACATGTCTGACAGATTGAGTTGTGTGAGAGGGAGAATACCTGAAATATTATTCCAAGTCAAAGACAAAATCGAATCCGGCAACACGGAAGATATTCTCTATGTGTGTGTTGAGATTGATGATCTTGATACTGTGCCCCGATTCGTTCAAGCGCTTTTGGGCAGCAAGAAGAACACTTAGTCCCGCGCTCGAGATGTAATCGAGCTCGCTGAAATCCAGTGTGCAGGAATTGCTGATGGAGGAGAGGAAAGTTCTCGCCTGGTCCGACTTCGATGCGTCCAATCTCCCTGTAAAGATTATGTTGCCTTCGGTGGTGCGTTTAATGTCGAACATCGTGCTCCTCCAGATCCATGACGGCGGTGATGCGCAGTGTCCCGTCCAGGTATTCGTAGACGAGATCATCGACGTAGTTTCTGACGATATGTATCCCGAGGCCGCCCACCTTTCTCGCCTCGAGGGGACTGCTTATGTCAACCGGCTGTATACTCGCTATGTCGAACGGCTCGACCTCGAAATCCTCCAGCACGACCTTCAACTTGCCGCTTTCTAACGAGATATCGAGCATTACCTGATCGCGCCCCCCGACATTATGGCGGATGAGGTTGGTAAACAGTTCCTCGACCACGAGTTTTAACACGAAAGTGATTCTGTCATCCAGTTTCTCCTGCGACAGGAATCCGTCGAGATCGGTAAAGATCTCCTCAAGAGCGCTGATATGTCTACTGAATTCTTTTTTCATGCTTTTAGCCGGTACAAACCGGGGATGTCAAGAGGCGTTAATAGATCTTGCTTGGCTGTTCACGTCCCTGCCCGGTAGAAAGGATAGCATAGCTCATCCCATAAAGTGTAGGAAAATGTCGGAAAAAGAAAGTTGTTGCATTCAGGGTCCTGCTGTAGTACGATGTCTCAAATCACAGCCCTTTTAATCTGGTCCGGGAGGCCAGAAAAGGGAACTGGACCGAAAGGTTCCCGCCTAACCTCTCAGACTGGGAGGATTTTTTTTGCCCGGACCGGTGAATCCTAAGGGAGGTTTTCTTTGAAGATCTTGAGAAAAGCGATTGTTATGGATTCCGTCCAGATTCGCCGGACGATCATGAGGATCGCCCATGAGATCGTGGAGCGGAACGAGCGGGTGGCGGATTTGATCCTCGTGGGGATCAGGAACCGCGGTGTTCCGCTCGCCGAGCGGATCGCCGACGCGATCAATCAGTTCGAAGGGATCATGGTGCCGGTAGGAGCTCTCGATATCACCCTGTACAGGGATGATCTCCAGACGATCGGCCACAATCCTATTATCGGAACGACAGAGATCAACGAGAATATCAACGACCGTATCGTAGTGCTTGTCGATGATGTTCTCTTCACCGGGAGAACGGTGCGGGCCGCTCTCGACGAGCTGATCGATTTCGGAAGGCCGAAGGCGATCCAGTTGGCCGTGCTCGTCGATCGGGGGCACAGGGAGTTTCCCATCAGGGCGGATTTCGTCGGGAAAAACGTCCCGACATCGAGCACCGAGACGGTTGAGGTGCTGCTCGACGAGACGGACAGCGAGGAGATCGTGGTCCTGAGCGATGTGATCGACGAGGAACCGACAGCCGTGCTCGATGAGCCGGTCGGCAAGATGGAAGGTATAGTGGTCGAGCGTTGCCGAAAGACGAAAAAAGCGAAGCGGAAGGTGAAGAAGGTCAAGAGCAAGGCGGCAAAGACAAAGAAAAAGGGAGGCGGCGCGGGGAAAACGACGAAGAAGGTCAAGGCCAAGACAAAGAAGAAATCCGCGAAAGGCGGGCGAAAGACCGCCCGGAAGGGGGGTCGGTAGACCGTGCAGTTCAATCGCAAGCACCTTATTACGCTAGAAGAGCTTACGGCCGACGAAATCGGTCTGATACTCGATACCGCCGGCTCCTTCAAGGAGGTGCTCGAGCGGCCGATCAAGAAGGTTCCGGCGCTCAGGGGAACTACGATATGCAATCTGTTCTACGAGCCGAGCACCAGGACAAGATTGAGCTTCGAGCTAGCAGAGAAGAGGCTCAGCGCGGATACGATCAATTTCTCCAAGGCGACATCATCGGTGACCAAGGGTGAGTCTCTCAGGGATACCGCCGAGAATATCGAGGCGATGAAGGTCGATATCGTCGTAATGCGCCACGGCTCGTCCGGCGCTCACAAGTTCCTTTCGCAGTATCTCGACGTATCGATCGTAAATGCAGGAGACGGTCAGCACGCCCATCCGACGCAGGCGCTGCTCGACATGCTTACTCTCAAGCAGCGATGGGGGACGCTGGAGGGGAAGAGGGTAACTATAATAGGCGATATCATGCACAGCAGGGTGGCGCGCTCGAACATCTGGGGATTGACAAAGATGGGCGCCGAGGTGACCGTCTGCGGTCCGCCGACGATGATGCCGCCCGAGGTCGAGAACCTCGGGGTCGGCGGGATCAAGGTCGAGTACGATCTCCGCAAGGCCGTCGAGGGAGCCGACGCCCTCAATATCCTCAGGGTTCAGCTGGAACGGCAGAAGAACAGGCTCTTTCCCAGCATGCAGGAGTACTGCGAGATATTCGGCGTGACGGACGAGGCACTCGATGCGGCGCCCCTGGAGTGCATCGTGATGCACCCTGGACCGATGAACCGGGGTGTCGAGATCAGCCAGGAGGTCGCCGACGGGGACCGTTCGGTGATTCTGGAGCAGGTGACAAACGGAGTCGCCGTCCGTATGGCGGTACTCTTTCTCATAGCCGGAGGCAAGATAGACGAGAGCGAGTTGCAGTAGATGACCAAGTTACGAGGAGTGTCCATGATAGATTGGAAAGACAAGCGTGAATTCTGGATTGCTGGAGCGAGAGTGGCCGATCCGGAATCAGGACGGCTGCGCGCCGGTTCCGTATGTGTGCAGAAAGGGATCATCACCGAGGTCGCATGGCAGAGGGTCACCGGGACTGAACTTCCGGTTCTCGAAGCCGACGGATACGTGCTCGCGCCTGGATTTGTCGATATACATACGCATCTTCGGGAACCCGGAAACGAGGAGAAAGAGACGATCAAGACGGGAACTGCCGCGGCCGTCGCGGGCGGCTATACCTCGATTGTCTGCATGGCGAACACGGACCCGGTGATCGATAAGCCGAGTGTCGTCGAATTCATACTTCGCGAGACAGAGCGCTCGGGAAGCTGCAGGGTGTTTGTCACAGCGGCGCTGACGCGCGGCCTCGAGGGCGAGATCATAAACGAGTACGGTTTTCTCAAAGAGGCGGGGGCAATCGCCCTGAGCGATGACGGCAACTATGTCACGAACAGCCAGGTGATGAGATCGGCGCTCGAGTACGCTCGGTTTCTCGACCTTCCCGTCATATCGCACTGCGAGGACCCGTTCCTATCGGGCGGCACACATATGAACGAGGGGTACAGCTCGACAAGGCTCGGAATGCGCGGGTCGCCCGCGGCCGCCGAGGAGATAGCCGTAGCAAGGGATATCAGGCTATCCCAACTCACCGGTTCGCGGCTTCACATAGCCCACATCTCGACCGCCGGTTCGGTAGATCTCGTCAAGCGGGCGAAGAAAAGCAGCATACCGGTTACGGCCGAGGTGACACCCCATCACCTGACGATGGAGGATACACTGCTGGAGAGCTATGATACCTCGCTCAAGACGAATCCGCCGCTGCGAGGCAGGAAGGATATCGATGCGCTTTGCGCGGGACTCGGGGACGGGACGATAGACTGCATCGCCACCGATCACGCCCCCCACAATGTGATAGATAAAGAGGTCGAGTTCGACCTCGCGCCCCCAGGGATGATCGGGCTCGAGACGGCGTTTGCGCTCCTCAATACCAGGCTTGTTCAGACCGGTACTATCGAGCTTATAGACCTGATACGGCTCTTGACCTCGAACCCAGCGCGGGTGTTGGGGCTTCCCGGAGGACGGATAGTGAAAGGGGAGAAGGCGGATCTGGCCCTGTTGGACCCAGAGGCGAAATGGGTCGTCGAGGCGGGGAACCTGCGCTCCAAGTCCAGGAATACTCCGCTCGTCGGAACGGAGCTTACCGGCAGGGTGGAAGGGGTTTTCCTTGAGGGGAAGTGGATAAACGTTGTACCTTGATCTTGTCGGGAAGCCGCAAAGGGAACAGAACGGGCGCAGGCGATAGGCTATCCCCCTTGAGAAGATGAAAGCTCGATTAGAGCGGGGAGCTCTGTCTGTATTGAAAAACCGCACACCGATCATCTCTAAACTGCTGGTTCCGCTGCTGTTGCTATCGGTTCTCGGAACATCGTGCGCCTACTTCAATACACTCTACAACGCCCGCAGAATCTACTCGGAGACCGAAGAGAGGCGCGAGAACGATGGATCGGAGAGAGAGCTCCGCGACCGCTACGGTGAAGTAGTGGAGAAATGTGCCAAGGTGGTGAGGGACTACCCAGACAGCAAATGGGTGGACGATGCACTTTTTCTCATGGGAAAGGCGTTGGTAAGGCAGGGAGAGACGACCAAGGGGATCCGCAAGTTCGTCGAGATCACCACCAATTTCCCCGAGAGCGAGTACGTTCCCCCGAGCCTCTACTGGCTCGGTCTCGCCCACTGGGAAAAGGGCGATTATAACCAGGCCATCACATTCACCGACAGGTTCATTAAGGCATATCCCGATCATGATCTAAGATATGATGTGATGTTCCTCGCCGGCGATATAAAACGGGAGATGCAACTGCAGGAGGAGGCGCTTGCTCTCTATGCGCTTGTAGCCGAAGAGGCGTCGGATAGGGAAGTGATCGATGATGCGACCCTGCGCACGGCCGAGCTCTTCTTCGCGCAGGAGGAATACGGGAAGGCGGCCGCTGCCTACGAGGCTCTCCTTCGAAAGGGTATATCGTGGGAAGAGAGGTATCGCTTCTCCCGTTACCTCGGCGATTGCTATACGAGGATCGGAAAGTGCCGGGAGGCGCTCGAGCTGTTCGACCGTCTCCTCGAGGAGAGCGTTACGATGAAGGAGACCCCGCCGCTCATGCTGGGCAAGGCCTCGAGTTTCCTCTGTATGGATTCTCTCGAGACGGCGCTTGGTATTTTCACCGATATTACAAAAGAGTTTCCGAAATCGCTATTCTCGGCCGAGGCATACTACAGGATGGGAGTGATCTATCACGAGCGTCTCGATTCGCTGAGCAAGGCGCAAACCGCCTTCTCGCGGGTGGGCGGTGAATACGCCAACTCCGAGTTCGCGAACGAGGCCATTCAGAAGAGTTCGAGTATGAAGCGGCTGCTGGAGCTGGAGAGTAGCGCTGGAACAAAGGAGAACTCCGAGCAGCTTGCGGAGAAGAGGTTCCTGTCGGCCGAGATCCAATTGACCCGGCTCGGAGAGGTCGATCTCGCCCTCGGCAACTACGAGGCGATCGTCGACAGCTTTCCCGGCTCGAGCTATGCGCCCAGCGCCGCATTTGCAGTTGCCTGGATATATGAAAAGGAGAAACAGGACACGGAAACGGCTATAGAGATGTATCGCCGTGTGGTCTCGCTCTACCCGAGGTCGATGCAGGCGGTCGGGGCAGTCGACCGGATCGGCACACTCGGCGCCCGTGAGCTCGGGGAGCGCCTGCGGGCGTTCGTCGATTCGACAACGGCGCTGGCTGCCGCTGCGGACTCGGCGCTGGCTGCCGCTGCGGACTCGGCGCTGACCGATACGACTCTCTCGGTCCCGCCCCCGGATTCTGCCAACGCCGGCCCGGTGGCTAGGTCGGCTCCGGCAATATTTCGGCCGGATTCCGCAGATGTTTTTGTGCCGGAGACCGGCTACGCAGAGCCTCCGGATACCACGCGCGTGCCGGAGATCCCCGCGGCGGTTGATTCTGCTGTGACGCCTGGAGACATCGCGCCGGTTCCCGCTGACTCGATCCAACGGAGTGACAGCACCAAGGAGGGGACGGATTGATCGATCCCGGCAAGGGTCATTTTCAGGCCGTCGTTTCCAGGAGAGAGTCTCTCTCCCCATCATGCGTGCTCCTCTCGATCGAACGGCCCCGGGATTTCCCGGAAGCGCGACCGGGACACTTCGTCTCTATCAGGGTCGCACACTCCATCGAACCGCTGCTTCGAAGGCCCTACAGTATCATGGACCTCACAGGCTCGGAGCTCGTCCTGCTCGTAAAGGTCATAGGGAAGGGCTCGGCTCTGCTGGCGGGTCGGGAACCGGGTGATGAGCTCGATATCATAGGCCCCCTGGGGGGCACTGTTTTTCCCGAGCCCGAAGGGGGAGAGGCGGTCATGGTGGCGGGAGGAACGGGACTCGCGCCGGTTCTCTTCGCGGCAAGGGCCTGGAGGAACGCGAATCTGCATCTCGTTTATGGAGCGTCATGCGCCGAGGAGATTCTCGAGTCGATCGTGCGCGAAGGATTCGCAAGTACACATTTCGCGACGCTGGACGGTTCGCTTGGATATCACGGGGACGCCGTATCGCTCTGCGCCGAGCTGGTGAATGGAGGAAAGGTGGGAGGATCCTATCTCTACTCCTGCGGGCCGAAGGGGATGGTATCGGCTCTCGAAGCCGGGTTGGGGAAACGATTTACCGAACATTACACGTCGCTGGAGACGATCATGGCCTGCGGAGTCGGAGCCTGCAGGGGGTGCACGGTGCCAACGAGGGGCGAGAAATCCCCGGCATATAGATCGATCTGTGCCGACGGGACGGTTTTCCGGGCGAGAGAGATCGCCTGGGAGGATTGGAACGATCGATGAGCGGTAATATCGCAATCGAACTCGGTCCTGCCCGTTTCAGGAACCCGGTATTTCTGGCATCGGGTCCGGCCGGTTATGGGACAGAGTACGAGGAGCTGATAGATCTCGAGCGGATCGGCGGTGTCGTCACCAAGACGATCACGCTCGAGCCCCGAGCGGGAAATCCCGGCCGAAGGCTCTGGGAGACTCAGGGCGGGCTGCTCAACAGTGTCGGCCTGGAGAATGTGGGAGCGGAAAGGTTTTTCAAGGATAAACTGCCGGCTCTTGAGGATAAGGGTATAGGTGTCATCGTGAGCCTGGCGGCAGAGGGATGGGACGACTATGAGGGACTACTCGGCGCGGCGGACGATTCGTCTGCGGCTGCGGTCGAGATCAATCTCTCATGCCCGAATGTCGAGCGGGGAGGGATGGCGGTGGGAACCGATCCGGAGCTCGTCGCGCGGTACGTCGAGCTGGCCAGGAAGCGGCTTCCCGACCGGGCGATCATTGCCAAGTTGACGCCGAATGTGACCGATATCGTCTCGCTGGCCCGTTCAGCCGAGAAGGCGGGGGCCGATGCTGTGACTGCTATCAATACCGTGCTCGGGATGGATCTTGAGGGGGAGGACTCACGCCCTGTTTTCAGGAGGGTTTCGGCCGGTCTCTCGGGCCCGGCGATACTGCCGGTGGCGCTTGATGCCGTTTGGAGGATCACGCGTTCTGTCGATCTGCCGGTGTTCGGTGTCGGGGGCATCTCCTCCGTCGATGATGCGATCAAGTTCTTTGCCGCTGGAGCTTTCGCCATTCAGATCGGCACGGCTGTATTCTATGATCATACGCTTCCCGAACGTATCGTGGAGGCGTTTGAGCAGCGGGGATTGCCGGCGCGAAACTGATAGGGAAGATCACAGGCGGTTTTGCTGAACGAGCGATAGTACAAAGAGGGAGATTCAATGGCTGATCGTACACCAGAAGTGATAGTTGCGCTCGACGTGGAGAAGGGCGATCAGGCCCGCGAGTTGGTCGAGGGCCTGGTGAGCGCCGTCGATTTTTTCAAGGTCGGGAGCCGTCTATTCACGGCAGAGGGCCCATCCATGGTAAAGGGTCTTCTGACAGCGGGCGCCAGGATCTTTCTAGATCTGAAATTTCACGATATTCCCGCTACCGTGGCAGGCTCTGTGCGTGCCGCGACCGGCCTCGGTGTACAGATGATGACACTCCATACGTGGGGCGGCGTCGATATGATGCGCGCGGCGGCCGATGAGGCGGCCGGAGCGGCGGCCTCAGCCGGCATCGAAAGGCCCCTGCTCGTCGGCGTCACAGTGCTGACAAGCCTTTCACGCGGGGATCTCGAGGGGTTGATACCCCGGGACGCGGAGATCTCGGATATCGCGCTCCAGCTCGCCGGCAACGCGAAGGAGGCCGGTCTCGACGGTGTCGTGGCGTCGGTCCACGAGACACCCATCATCAAGCAGCGGTTCGGGCCTGATTTTATCGTGGTCACGCCCGGCATCAGGCCGTCAGGGGCAGAGGTGGGAGATCAGAAACGTGTCGCGACTCCGCGGGTCGCCGCGGAAGCTGGAAGCGACTATCTGGTCGTCGGCCGTCCGATCATACAGGCCCTCTCGCCGCTTGAAGCGGCTGCGGCGATCAAGAACGAACTGTCCGATCTCTAAAAACCTACAGGATCATGTGGAAAGCGACAGTAATATTTCTCGCGGTATATATCGGGTTTGTCTTGAGCAAGCGGCACCGTCCCTACATCGCATGGGGCGGCATACTGGTAGCACTCGCGGCCGGAGCACTATATCCCGAGGAGATCATAACCGGCATCAACTGGAACGTGATCGGCATATTCGCCGGTTCGTTGCTGCTGGCCGAGCTCTTCATCGTATCGAGGCTGCCGGAGGCCATATCTGACGTTCTGATCAACCATAGCCCCAATCTGGGTATCGCCTTTCTCTCGATCATCGTCCTGACATCGATCCTCTCCGCGTTCATCGAGAATGTAGCGACAGTGCTAATCGTGGCGCCGATTGCACTCCAGCTCGCCAGGAAAGTCGATGTATCACCGGTCCCGGTGATCATCGGGCTGGCCGTATCTTCGAATCTGCAGGGAACTGCGACGCTCATCGGCGATCCTCCGAGCATGATCCTAGCGGCGGCAAAGGGGATGAATTTCCTGGATTTTTTCTGGTTCGAGGGGCGGATCGGAATATTCTTCTTCGTTCAGATCGGGGCGATATTCGGATTCGCCGTGCTCTTTTTCTTTCTAAAGGGTATGAGGCGCAAACCGGTCGAGATTTCGGTGACCCGTGTCAGGACCTGGACGCCAGTCTGGCTCCTCGGCGTGATGATCGTGCTGCTCTCTCTGGCTTCGATCGTCGACAGTGAGTTCAAGTGGTTCTCGGGCGTCGTCTGCATGGTGATAGCCCTGATCGGCCTGGCCTGGTACCGGTCGACGGACGTGGAGGGGGCGAGAAAGCTGATGCGACACTTCGATTGGGGGACCGCAGCTTTCATCGCGGCCGTCTTTGTCCTCGTCACGATGCTCGAGGAGAGGGGTGCTATCGAGACGCTCATGAACCGGCTCGGTTCCCTGAGGAGTGTAAGACCGATTGTTTTCTATGCCGCAGTTGTCTGGTTCAGCGTCCTTATCTCAGCATTCATTGATAATGTTCCATACATAACAGCGGTGCTCCCCGTCGTGATCGGACTGGCGGGGCGTTTCGGTATTTCCGAGGAGCTGCTCGTCTTCGGAGTCCTGATCGGTTCCTGCCTGGGAGGAAACATCACACCGATAGGGGCCTCGGCCAATATTGTCGCGGTCGGGATACTGGGCAGGGCCGGAAATCCGGTCTCCTTCGGTTCGTTCGTCAGGATCGGCCTGCCCTTTACCCTGGCGGCGACGCTCGGCGCGTTCATAGCCCTCTGGCTCGTATGGAACTAGGTTGTTTCACATTGACTTGTGGACGGGGTTTTCCTTACAATTACGGTATTGTGCGTCGGTTTCTCGATATTGTGAGAGCTGTTCTAAGGGTCACGCCGCCGGGAAGGCGGCTTGATGATTTTCAAAGGAGCAAATAATGCGTGTTCTGATCACGGGGATAACTGGTTTTGCCGGCAGCCATCTGGCGGATCTCTGCCTGACGAAGAAGGAGGTCGATCTCTACGGGATCATACGGTGGCGCAGCCGGACAGAGAACATCGAGCACATCTGGGATAAACTCAAGCTTCTCGAGTGCGATCTGAGGGATGCGTCATCGATACGCGATGTGATCGAGGAGGTAAAGCCCGATTATATATTCCATCTAGCCGCGCAGAGCTTCGTCCCGACTTCATGGAAGGCTCCGACCGAGTCGCTCACGACCAATATTATTGGGCAGCTCAATGTGTTCGAGGCGGCGAGGAAGATAGGCCTTGCCTGCAAGATCCAGATCGCCTGTTCCAGCGAGGAGTACGGGATGGTCAATCCCGACGAGCTTCCCATAAAGGAGACCAATCCGCTAAGGCCTCTCAGTCCATACGCGGTCAGCAAAGTCGGTCAGGATATGCTCGGCTACCAGTACTTTATGAGTTACGGTATGGAGATCGTCAGGACGAGGGGCTTCAATCATACCGGCCCAAGGCGAGGCTCCGTCTTCGTCTGCAGCGATTTCGCGAAGCAGATCGTCGATATCGAACAGGGCTCGAAACCGCCGGTCATTTCGGTCGGCAACCTCGAGGCGAAGCGCGACTTCACCGACGTCCGCGACATCGTGAAAGGATACTGGCTTTCGCTCGAGAAGGGCCGTCCCGGCGCGGTTTACAACATCTGTTCCGGTAAGGCTCACAGCATACGGGAGATCCTGGATATACTGATCGAGTTGAGCGGTGTCGAGGTAGAGATAAAGAGCGATCCGGCGCGTATGAGACCGAGCGACGTGCCGATTCTGGAGGGAGACAACAGCGCTTTCATGAAGGACACGGGCTGGAAGCCGGAAATTTCGCTAAAAGATACATTGAAGGACCTCCTCGAGTTCTGGCGTGAATGTCCAGACCGTTTCTATGCGTAATAAATAGCTATGAGAGTCATTGTCACTGGTGCAGCAGGTTTCGTCGGCCGGCATCTCGTATCCGAACTCGATGGGGCGGGTTACGAGGTGCTCGGCATCGATGTGCTCGAAGGGCCGGACGGCGGTCCGCCGGACGGATATCAGATCTCGCCAGGCAAGGAATACCGGCGGTGTGATCTGACCCTGTCCGATGAGACGAGAGCCGTCATAGCCGAGTGGAAGCCACAGGGTGTGTTTCATCTCGCCGCGCAGAGTTCAGCCGCGCGCTCGTTCGATCGGCCGCGTGAGACCTTCGAGATCAATATATTCGGAAGTTTGAACATACTGGAGGCAGTACGCCTCTTCACCGGGAGCTCTGGAGAGCCGGTACGCATACTGTCGGTCGGTTCATGTGAGGAGTATGGCAAAAAAGGCCCGGACGAGATGCCGCTCGCCGAGGAGAGCAGAGTCGAGCCGGTGAGCCCGTACGCCGTGAGCAAGGCCGCGCAGAGCATGCTCATGCTGCAGTACAACGCCGCTTACGGGATAGACAATGTGGTGACGAGGAGCTTCAGCCATACCGGCCCCGGACAATCGGATAGATTCGTGCTTTCCTCCTTCGCTCGGCAATGCGCTGAAATAAAGGCTGGATCGAGCGAGCCGAAGATCAAGGTAGGAAATCTCGATGTAACGAGAGATTTTCTGGATGTGAGGGATGTGGTCACGGCATACCGCTTGTTATTCGAGAAGGGAAAGGGCGGTACGGTATACAATGTCTGCCGGGGCGAGGGAGTAGCGCTCAAAAACGCCCTCCTGGCCCTGACAGGTATGACGGGGCGGGATGTGGAGATCGAGGTGGATCCGGTTCTCTTCAGACCGGCGGATGTCCCGGTTCTCGTAGGCGATAACGGAAGGCTCCGCGGCGACACGGGTTGGAGCCCATCGATTGCGACAGAGGAGATGCTGACGGATCTCTTTGTATTCTGGGAGACCAACATCAAGAAATTTCAAGTAGGGAGTGGATGATGCTGAAGATATGTATGGTAGGTACCGGTTATGTAGGTCTCGTGGGTGGAGCGTGTCTCGCCGATTTCGGCAACAATGTTCTATGTGTCGATATCGACGCGAAACGGCTGGAACAGATCAAGAGCGGTATCATGCCGATCTATGAACCGGGTCTCCGTGAGCTGGTAGAGCGCAACTATTCATCCGGGAGGCTTCAGTTCACGACCGATCTGGGGAGTGCGGTCAGGGAATCGTCCGTCATCTTCTCCGCTGTCGGCACGCCGATGCGCGAGGACGGCTCCTGCGACCTGACAGCGGTCTTCCAGGTGGCAAAAGACATAGCAGGTCATATCGACGAGTACAAGGTCATCGTGCAGAAGAGTACCGTGCCGGTCGGCACGAGCGAGAAGGTAGGCAATATCATCGAGGAACATCTGGGCAGCAAGGTCGAATTCGACCGTGTCTCGAATCCGGAGTTTCTCCGGGAAGGTTCGGCGATCGAGGATTTTTTGCGGCCGAACCGTGTCGTCATCGGAGTCGAGTCCGAACGGGCGCGCGAGATCATGCGCGAGATTTACAGGCCCCTCTATCTTTTCGAGACGCCCGTCGTCTTTACGACGATACGGACTGCTGAGTTGATCAAGTACGCCAGTAACGCGTTTCTCGCGACAAAGATCTCGTTCATAAACGAGATAGCCGATCTCTGCGAAAAGTTGGGCGCCGACATCGACGAGGTCGCCAAGGCGATGGGGCTCGATAGACGCATTGGGCCGAAGTTTCTTCACGCTGGTGTCGGTTATGGAGGATCGTGCCTTCCGAAGGATGTGTCGGCCATCATGTATACGGCCGGGGATGCCGGGGTCCCATTGAGGGTCATCACCGCAGCCCACGATGTGAACGAGTCGAGGGTCCCGGTAGTGATGGACAAGATCCAGTCCGAGATCCCCGATCTCGATGGAAAGAACATTGCGGTGCTCGGTATCGCATTCAAACCCAATACGGACGACATACGCGAGGCCCCGTCGTTGAAACTCATCGACTTTCTGATTGAAAAGGGAGCGAGGGTGAGGGCGTACGATCCGGCGGCCATGGATAACGCGAGGGAAAAGTATGATAATCGCATCACCTTCTGCGACAATGCCTACCGGGCTGTGGAAAAGGCGGATGCGCTTGTGATCATGACCGAGTGGAACGAATTCAGGGTGCTCGATCTGGACAAGGTGAAGGATCTGATGAAGGAACTCATCCTGTTCGACTGCAGGAATATATACAAGCCCGGCCGGATGAAAGATATGGGATTCAAATACCACTCGTTCGGACGGTGACCGCGAGTAGGGTTTGTCGAAAGGAATCGAAAGATGGAACGGGTGCTTGTAACCGGCGGCGCGGGATTCATAGGTTCTAATTTTGTGAAGCTGCTGCTAGGCAGGAAGAGGAAGGTGCATGTCACCGTTCTGGACAAGCTTACCTACGCCGGCAACCTGAAGAACCTCGAGGAAGTAATCAACCGGCGCGATTTCACCTTCATAAAGGGTGATATCTGCAACAAGAAGATACTCGACGAGATATTGCCCCGTACCGATATAATCTACAACTTCGCCGCCGAGACCCATGTCGACCGTTCGATCCTCGAGGCTGGGAGCTTTGTCAGGACCGATATCGTGGGGACCTATACGTTGCTCCAGAAGACACTCGAGCACAAGATAGACAGATTCGTACAGGTCTCGACCGATGAGGTGTATGGAAGCATCGCCAGGGGTAAGTTCCGTGAGACCGATCCAATCGAGCCGAACAGCCCCTATTCAGCGAGCAAATCGGGGGCGGACCTGCTCGTACGGGCCTTCCATGTCACATACGGTCTCCCCGTACTCATCACGAGGAGTTCGAACAACTACGGCCCGTTCCAGCACCCGGAGAAATTCATACCGCTCTTTATCACCAATGCCCTGGAGGGAAATCCCATGCCCCTGTACGGCGACGGCAGGAATGTACGGGATTGGATCCATGTCGATGACAATTGCAGGGCGATCGAATTGGTCGGCCGCAGGGGGAAGGTGGGCGAGGTATACAATATTGGAGCAGGGGAGGAGAAGGAAAATATCTACATCGCCCGGAAGATCATCGATCTGGTCGGGGCCAGTGAGGATCTCTTGACCCTGGTCACCGACCGTCCCGGCCATGACCGTAGATATGCGCTCGATTCGAAGAAGATCAATAGGCTCGGCTGGAAGAAGCGGGTCGGTTTTGATAAGGGACTCGAAACCACCGTCAGGTGGTACAGGCGCAATGAGTCCTGGTGGCGCCCGATAAAGAAGGGCGCGTTCAAGAAATACTACAGTGCGATGTACGGGAAACGCATAAGCCAGGCTTCAAAGAGAAAGGGAAAGCGTTGAAAGCAGCGATCATCGTCGGGGCTCGCCCCAATTTCATGAAAGCGGCTCCCCTGATACGGGAATTCAAAGCCCGCGGGACGGTAACACCGCTCCTGGTCCATACCGGTCAGCATTACGATGAGAACATGTCCAAGATCTTCTTCGAGGATCTCGAACTCCCCCAGCCCGACATGTATCTCGGAGTCGGCTCTGGTACGCATGCCGAGCAGACGGGCAAGGTCATGACCGCTTTCGAACAGGTGGTCGAGGACGAGCGTCCCGATCTTATCATCGTTGTCGGTGATGTGAACTCGACTCTCGCCTGCTCGCTCGTCGGCGCAAAACGGCTCGTTCCGGTGGCCCATGTCGAATCGGGGCTCAGGAGTTTCGATCTAGCAATGCCCGAAGAGATCAACAGGATGGTAACCGATATCCTCTCCAGGTTCTGTTTTACGACATCTCCGGAAGCGGAGGGTAACCTGAAGCGGGAGGGCGTCACCGGGGACCGGATATTCTTCGTCGGAAATATCATGATCGACAGCCTGCTGTTCTATCTGGAAAAGGCCAAGCGGTCCAGGATACTCGAGAAGCTGGAGCTCGAGGAGCGTGGCTATATCCTGGTTACTCTTCACAGGCCGTCCAATGTCGACGATCCCGACACGTTCCGCGGCATCTTCGGCGCTCTGGCGGAGATTTCAAGGACGAGCCCGGTCGTCTTTCCCGTTCATCCGAGGACGCGGAAAATGATAGAGGCCTTTATACCGCCCGACTCGAGACCGAAGGAAATCAGGCTTATCGATCCGATCGGTTATCTTGATTTTGTCAAGGCGATGGAGAAAGCACGCCTCGTGATCACCGATTCGGGCGGGATCCAGGAGGAGACGACGGTTCTGGGCGTACCATGCCTTACCGCGCGTAAAAACACGGAACGTCCGATCACCGTCGATCTCGGAACTAACCGGCTCGTCGGGACCGACGGGGATGTTATCCTCGAGGCCGCGAAGGAAGCCCTCGGGAAAGAAACGGCCGAGCATCGTATACCGCCGCTCTGGGACGGCAAAACGGCTGGACGCATAGCGGATGTCCTTGAAAAGCAATTCAAATGAACCGGCAGCAGTTGGCGGCAATGCAGAAAAGCAGTCGCTGACCGTCGGGTACCTCTGGAGTTTCGGCGCTACCGCGCTACCGCTCGTCAGCGCCTTTTTCTCATCACTGATAATCGCGCGCTGGATGGGACCCGAGGTGGTAGGTCTCATAAGCCTCACACAGGCTCTGGCTACCGCGCTTCTCATCGTGGCGAAATTCGGTGTTGAGGGCTCGGCTTCCCGCCTAGTATCGGAGTATCAGGTCTCCTCTCCATGGCGTATCCCGCGCCTCATCAGAACGGCCACGCTGCTCCGCCTTGCATTCACACTGCCCACAGCCGTCGCCGCGACTGTTTTCGCCCCGCAACTCGCCCGGTTCTTTGGAAAGGAGGCGTTGCTGCCCCTCTTCAGGCTCTCCGGGCTGTTGATCCTCGCCGTAAGCATAAACGAGTACTCCGCCCTCGTCGT
>DAOUUU010000003.1 GCA_030667985.1 Candidatus Krumholzibacteriota bacterium | reverse complement strand
TTGAGAGGGGTCGAATAATTGGTTGGCCTGATAGATGCTGCCCTTTTATGTTAGATATAAGATACAAATTCATTCATACCAGAATGTTGTAAGGTCTTATAACTTGAAAACAGAGTGTTTGTGTGCTATTATCTAATCTAGGAGGAAATGCAATGTTGAAACATCCAGGAAAGACAGCACTATTAGTAGCGGTTATTATCATACTCTCCTACTCGTTCGGCTGCATTCTGAGCCCCGAGGAAGAGATACGGCCCAACCCGAACCCCCCTCCGGACTATAAAGACCTAACAATTCCTGAGAACCTTATCCACAACCTCGTTGTGTCCTACCAAAACCTAAATGACGTCAAGTATGGTGAGCTCTTGTTAAAAACGGATGATGGCAGCTATGAAGAGGAGTACTTCTTCAAATTCCAGATTGATGATGTAGTTACCGGTGGCGAGGAATACTTAGATAGGAAAACAGATCTTACGAGGACGGGGAATCTGTTCCTCGCCGCAAAGGGCACTCCGGCAAAACCGGAGCACCCCATCATCGACAAGTATGGATTGAATATAGACCCGGGGACGTGGCAGGGTGTCGATTCCCTCTGGGGTGAGCCGTGTGAGGATTGTTGGTACACGAGCCGTGGTTATTATATCTTTATTGAGTATGGCGGAGATAGGATTTACGGGGATGATCAGGTTGAGTTCTATGTCGTTCCTATACAGGAGGGGGACGTAACGACCTACAGGATCGCCATCGCTAATGATGTCCTGAACTGATACTGAATATTTAGGGCCTCCGGTTGAACGGAGGACCTTTTTTTATTATATTAAAAGCGGCTCCAGACGGTTCCTCTGTAAAAACGAGAGGGGTTGAGATGCGTACATTAAATCGCAATGCGTATGTTTGCGTAGCTCTGCTCGCGGCGGCGCTACTGACGGCCGGATGCAGCGAAGATGGCACCCCGGCCGCCCGGCGGAAGACACGGCCGAATTCAGAGCCCTTACTTCACCCGAGAACCTCATCTACAATCTAGTTCTATCCTACGATGAACTGAACATAACTGAATATTCCAGGCTGCTCCTTAACACCAGTGACGGCGTATATGGGAAGGAGTACTACTGGTATTTTCAGGAAGAAGATGTAATCGGTCCCGGTGAAGAATACTTGGACAGAGTAGCGGACATCACGAGGACTGGAAATATGTTCCTAGCTGCCATGGGCACACCTACGAAGCTAGAGCACCCGTTAATTGATAAGCTGCAACTAGAGATCCGTGACGGCATCTGAATCAGCGCGGATTCCCTCTGGGATGAGCCGTGTGAGGATTGTTGGGTAACAGAGCGCGGTTACTATATTAAGATTTATATAGGGGTCGATACCATATTGGGTGACGATAAAGTCGTTTTCTATGTCGTCCCTGTCCAAGAAGGCGATGTCACAACCTACCGGATCGCCTTCGCAATGGATGTGCGGGAATAATCTGTAATTTTTATTGTATAATGATAGTATTCGCATGACACATGCGATTGATTGGATGTGCTTACCTCCCTGCGCCCTACCCTTGACATCTCACCTGCATGCTGCATATAGTTCTTCTACCTTTTGTCCTATTGACTTGATGAAGAAAAACCGCGGATAGAATAATGGCGAAAAAACGCTCGAAAAAATCCGGTAAAGCTGGGGCGATCGTTGTCGTGCTGGCCATACTCATAGCACTTTCCATAGGCGCCGTCCGCTATATACAGTCGCCCGCGGGCGAGGCTCTGCTCCTCGATGTGGGCTTCGGCGGAAAGTACGAGATCGTACAGCGGGATCTGGATGGTAGAATCGTTCACGCGTTGCTCATGGCCGGCGTCGAACGTAAAAGTGTAATAATAGAGACCAAGAAGGCTCCCGGCGAAGATGGCCGCATAGCAGTCGTGACAGCATCCGCCCCTCAGGACATCTCGCTATTCGAGGTGAACAGCCTCATAACGGAGGCTATTGTGGCAGGAGGGGGAAGGGTACGCTCCTGCTCTGAAAGCTCCGGCGGCAGGGTCATCGAGATGGAGATCGGGACGAGGCGGCATACGACTCACACATGTATAGTAAAGAAACGAAGGGTTCAAAAGCCGCCGGTCGACCGGGAGCAGCCCAGACTCTCGATCATCGTCGACGATTTCGGCTATTTCTACAATCAGCTCGTCAGGGATTTCCTCTCGCTCGATATACCGATCACCGTGACGGTGATTCCGGGGCTGAAGCATTCAAAGAAGATATGCGAAGCGGCCGCCGAAGCGGGAAAGGAGATACTCTGCCACCTGCCGATGGAGCCGGAGAGGGGAAGCTATGACGGCGGGGAGATTCCGCTGATACGAGTCGAGATGAGCGATAAGGAGATAGAGAAGGCTGTGAGCGGAGCGCTCGAGACGACGCCCCATGTAAAGGGCATGAACAACCACATGGGTTCCCGGGCGACGGCGGACGGGCGTGTCATGGAGGCCGTGCTCAAAGTCTGCAAAAAGCACGGGCTCTTCTTCATCGACAGTATGACGACGCAACGTTCGGCCGTCAGGGAGGCTGCCAGGAAGGTGCGTGTCGCGACTCTCAGCAACGACCTCTTCATCGACAACAAGGGGGAAGACCGCCGCGAGAACATGGGAAAGATCATCTCGATCGCCCGGCGCAAGGGATACGCAGTAGGGATCGTGCACGTGAAGAGCGGCACCCTGGAGGACCTCGAGTGGATGATCGGAGAGGCGAAAAGAGCGGGCGTGAAATTCGTGACGATTTCTGATATGCTCACCGAGCAGGCAAATCGCCGATAGGCGGAAGGAGGGCTGACTTGAACCGAATAAGGCTTGGGGTCAACATCGATCATGTCGCCACGATCAGGGAGGCGAGGAAGACAACGGAGCCGGACCCGGTGACGGCGGCGATGCTCGCCGAGCAGGGGGGGGCCGACCAGATCACGTTCCACCTCCGCGAGGACAGGCGGCACATACAGAACCGGGATGCCCGGCTGATGTCGGAGATGGTCCAGACGATGGTAAACCTCGAAATGGCGGCGACCTCCGAAATGCAGGAGATAGCGCTCGCGCTCCATCCCGATTCGGTGACGCTCGTTCCTGAGCGCCGCGAGGAGGTCACGACCGAGGGCGGACTCGACCTGTTGCGTCTAGGCGACAGAATCTCCGGCGTCGTGAACGCGCTCAAACAGGGGGGAGTGAAGATTGCCGCGTTCGTCAATCCGGACTTCGCTCAGATCAAGGAGACAGCGCGGTTAGGATTCGACGCCGTCGAGATCCATACGGGCGCTTACGCCAACGCGAAGGGCGCGGAGAAGGAGGATACACTGAGAGCGGTCAGGGATTCGGCGACGGCGGCGAAGAAGTACCGCCTGAGGGTCCATGCCGGCCACGGGCTCACCTATCACAACGTCCAACCGATTGTACTAATTCCGGAGATCGAGGAGCTAAACATAGGCCACAGCATCATCTCGCGGGCGGTATTCGTAGGTATAGAGCGAGCAGTGCGGGAGATGGCGGAGCTGATAAAGCGCTAGATGACGGAAAAAGCCCCTGTTCCGTTGAGAGGAACAGGGGCTTTTTGTGTATATACGTGATCCGAGCTATGCGGGTTACCGCCTGATCATGGTCTCGAGCGGCGTGTACTTCATCCTGAATGCGCGCGCTACGGCGTCGTCGGTAAGCTTGCCCTCGAGCGTGTTGATGCCGGTCCAGACCACCTTGCTCTTTCTGGCGGCCTTCACGTATCCCTTGTTCGCGATCTCGATCGCGTAGGGAAGGGTCGCGTTAGTCAAAGCATAAGTCGAAGTGCGGGCGACCGCTCCCGGCATGTTGGCGACGGCGTAGTGAACGACGCCGTTGATGATGTAGGTCGGCTTCGTATGAGTCGTCGGCTTGATCGTCTCTATGCAGCCTCCCTGATCGACGGCGACGTCGACGATGACAGAGCCATTCTTCATCATGCGGAGCATTCCCTTGGTCACGAGACGGGGCGCCTTGGCTCCCTTGATCAACACGGCGCCGATCAACAGATCCGCCTCGGCGATCATCTTGCTGATGTTCTCCGAGTTGGACATGAGCGTAGCCACGTTCGCCGGAAGTACGTCGTCCAGATAGCGCATGCGTTCGAGATCGATATCGAGGATCGTCACCTTGGCGCCGAGGCCAGCGGCCATCTTGGCCGAGTTGATGCCGACGATGCCGCCGCCCAGGATGACGACGTTGGCCGGCTCGACACCGGGTACGCCGCCCAGGAGTATGCCGCGGCCCTCCATCGGGCGCTCCAGGTACTTGGCTCCCTCCTGGACCGCCATGCGGCCGGCGACCTCGCTCATCGGGGTCAGGAGCGGCAGCGTGCCGTCCTTCTCTTCCATCGTCTCATAGGCGATGGAGACCGCTTTGGTCCGAAGCATGCCGTCCGTGAGTGATCGGTTCGCTGCGAAGTGGAAATAGGTAAAGACGATTTGATCCTTGCGGATCATCTTGATCTCGACCGGCTGGGGCTCCTTGACCTTGATGATCATATCCGATCTGCGGAAGATATCCTTGGCGCTGGAGACGATCGTTGCTCCTGCGGCGCGGTACTCGGCGTCGGAAATCCCGCTTCCCGAGCCTGCTCCCTTCTGGACGAGGACCCTGTGGCGCTGCTTGCGCAGCATCTCTGCGCCGACGGGGAGCAGAGAGACACGGTACTCGTGATTTTTGATCTCTTTTGGGACACCGATAATCATGAAACCACCTCGGTTTGTTGATAGGGGAACTAACTTCGACGGATTCAAGTCAAGCGCCCATAAATATAAACGGAACCGACCGTTTTTTCAACGCGTTTTACGCTATGCCGGAAAACCTGCTTTAATATTATTTGATATTTTCAGAAATGAAAAAAGAGGCTTGACACCTGCGGTCGCTCAGGTATATTCGGAATTGACTCAAAGCCCACCGCTTGGGTCTTTTCTGTCAATCAGCTGCGAGTGCCCTTTTGGGCGTTTTTTATCGGAAACTTCCTCTATAAGGAGGCGGAGATGTCCAAAGCTGTAGATGCCTTTCTGCAAAAGGTAAAGGCGCGTGATCCACACCAGCCTGAGTTTCACCAGGCGGTCGACGAGGTCGTAAGCTCCCTCATGCCCTTCATCGAGAAGAACAGGAAGTACCAGGACGAGAGGATTCTCGAGAGGGTCGTCGAGCCGGAGCGAGTAATCATGTTCAGGGTGCCCTGGGTCGACGACAAGGACGTTATCCAGGTCAACAGGGGCTTCCGCGTCGAGATGAACAGCGCGATAGGGCCCTACAAAGGCGGACTGAGGTTCCACCCGACCGTGAACCTAGGCCTCCTGAAGTTCCTCGCCTTCGAGCAAGTATTTAAGAACGCCCTGACGACGCTGCCCATGGGCGGCGGCAAGGGCGGCAGCGATTTCGATCCGAAGGGCAAGTCGGACGGAGAGGTCATGCGCTTCTGCCAGTCCTTCATGAGCGAGCTCTTCCGCCACATCGGCCATAACACCGACGTGCCGGCCGGCGACATCGGCGTCGGCGCACGCGAGATAGGTTACCTCTTCGGGCAGTACAAGAAGCTCACCAACGAGTTCACCGGCGTGCTGACCGGCAAGGGCAGAAACTGGGGCGGCAGCAGGATCAGGCCCGAGGCGACCGGCTACGGCCAGGTCTACTTTGCTCAGTACATGCTCGAGACCAAGGGCGATTCGCTCGAGGGCAAGGTCTGCACCGTCTCCGGTTCGGGCAACGTGGCCCAGTACGCGACCGAGAAGTGCCTCGACATGGGCGCCAAGGTCGTTACCCTCTCCGATTCGGGCGGCACAATCTACGATCCGGACGGAATCGACCGCGAGAAGCTCGCATACATCATGGAGCTCAAGAATGTCAAGCGCGGCCGCATCAAGGAGTATGCGGACAAGTACAAGGTCGAGTATCTCGAGGGCAAGAGGCCCTGGAACGTCAAGTGCGACGTGGCTCTCCCGAGCGCGACGCAGAACGAGATCGACGGCAAGGACGCCAAGGCACTCATCGACAACGGCTGCATCGGCGTGAGCGAAGGCGCCAACATGCCCAGCACGCCCGAGGCGATCGAGGTCTATATGAACGCGAAGATCCTCTACGGTCTCGGCAAGGCCGCCAACGCCGGCGGAGTCGCGACTAGCGGTCTCGAGATGTCGCAGAACAGCCTGCGCCTAAGCTGGAGCCGCGAAGAGGTAGACGAAAAGCTCAAGGGCATCATGAAGGAGATCCACGAGCAGTGTGTCGAGTACGGCAAGGAAGGCGACTACATCAACTACGTGAACGGCGCGAATATAGCCGGTTTCATAAAGATCGCCGATTCGATGATCGACCAGGGTGTCGTGTAAGGTTACCATTATTTCAGGGGGTTCAGGCGGAGTCCCATCGATGATGGAGCAAAAAGCCCCTTCAATAGAAGGGGCTTTTTCTGTAGTATCGGCATCATGAATAAACGAACCGAATACAGAAGCATCGAGATCCCTTATGCCTTCGGAGATATAACTTTGATCTGGGGCGATGGTGACGGCCTGCCGCCCGTCAGGCGCATTTTCCTCGCTCGGGAGGAGAAGCTGCCCCTGGGCGGATTTCCCGGGCTGCGCCCAGGTTCTAACGGCCTGATAGGTTCGCTCCGGAGCGATATGATACGGTTTCTGAGCGGCGAGAATGTCGAGCTCGATCTCAAGCTCTGCGCCCTGGAGCTCTGCGCCGATTTCAGGCGGCGAGTCTACCTGGCAGAGTATCGTATACCGCGCGGGAGGGTCAGCACCTACGGTCGTGTAGCCGCGAAAATCGGCCATCCAGGCGCTGCGAGGGCCGTCGGAACGGCACTCGCGCAGAATCCGTTTCCGATAATCGTGCCATGCCACAGGGCGATCCGCGCGAACGGCGATCTTGGTGGATTCGGGGGCGGCCTGCCTATGAAGGAGGCGTTGCTGAGGGGCGAGGGGGTCGAGTTCATAAGGCCCGGCAGGGTCGATATGAGACGTGTGAACTACTGATTTTTGAGGATAATTTAATTTTGTTCGAGGAGTATTTGGATATCGGCTCCATCTTCAGATATGAGGAGGAATGCAATGGCCGGTTGTCATGAGATGAAATTCGGGCAGGTCTACACCTGTCCCTCGTGCGGGATCGAGCTGGAGATCGTCAGGGAGTGCACCGAGTGCTCTGATGATAAGACCTGCTGCGCGGATCCGTGCGGATTCGAATGCTGTGGCGTGCCGCTCACGCTGAAGGCGTAGCCGCCCGTCAGAACCTGGCAAGTTTCTCGAATTCCTCTTCTGTGAGGATCGTTATGCCGAGCTCGCGGGCTCTATCGAGCTTCGAGCCTGCGCCGGCGCTCGCGACCAGGTACCCGGTTTTCTTGCTGATACTGGAAGAGGTTCGTCCCCCAAGCGATTCGACGATTCGTTTCGCCTCGTCGCGGTTTAGCCGCTCTAGAGTTCCGGTAAAGACGAAGGTAATGCCGGCGAACGGCTGCGGTCCGGCTTCAGGCTCGGTCTCCTCGACATCTATGCCGAGCTCGAGAAGCAGGTCGATCATCTCACTATTTCGAGAGTCCCCGAAAAAGCCCGAAACGCTTCCCGCGACCTCGGGGCCCACCTCGTGAATTCCTATCAGCTCTTCCTCGGGAGCCCTGCGTACCGCTTCCAGCGCGCCGTAATGGCGTGCAAGCACGCGGGCGACATGTTCGCCGACATTCCGGATTCCCAGGGCGAATAGAAAACGGCCGAGGGAGACCCGCTTCGACGCCTCTATGGCCTCGAGGAGATTGTCAGCCGATGTTTCGGCGAAGCCCTCCAGCTCGAGCAGGCGATCCTTCTCGAGCGTGAAGAGATCGGGAAGGCTCTGCACTATACCGCGATCTACGAGCATCACGATCCTCTTGTAGCCGAGGCCGTCGATGTCGAACGCTCCCCGCGACGCGAAGTGCGCGATCCCGCGCGTGAGCTGGGCCGTACAGGAGATGCCGCCCGTGCAGAAGTGGTAGGCGCCCTCCTCCTCTATGCTGGACGAGCAGACGGGGCAGGTTTTCGGCATCGCGAAGGGGGCGGGTCTACGGCTGTCCTTTTCAGGCAGCCGCTCGATGACGGCGGGGATCACGTCGCCGGCACGTTCGATCCTTACGCGGTCGCCCACTCGGATATCCTTCTTCGCGACCTCGCCGGCGTTGTGGAGTGTTGCCCTGCTGACGGTCACGCCACTCACGTCGACAGGTTTGAGGAGCGCGACCGGAGTAAGCTTGCCAGTTCTTCCCACCTGAACGACGATGTCCTCGACCGTCGTGATCTCGCGGCGGGACTGGAACTTCAGCGCAAGCGCCCAGCGGGGCGAGCGGGAACGCGCGCCGAGCCGGCCGCGGTCGTCCTTGGAGTTCAGTTTTATGACGATGCCGTCGATCTCGAAGGAGAGCGAATCGCGATTTTTCTCGAGCTCGGAGTGGAAGGAGATGGCCGGCTCGATGCCCGCGCAGAGAAGCAGGTGCGAGTCGACGCGGAACCCCCAGTCGGCGAGCGTTTTGAGCTCTTCGGCATGCGTAGCCGGTTCGTCGTATCCATCGATGAACATGATCTCGTACGCGAAGAAGGTCAATGGCCTCTCGGCGGTGATGCGGGAATCGAGTTGCCTGAGCGCGCCGGCGGCCGCGTTCCGGGGATTTGCAAAGGGTTGGCGGTCGCGCTCTGTCATGAACCGGTTGAGTCTCTGAAATTCCGCAAGCGGCATGATCGCCTCTCCCCTAACGGCCGCCACGCCGGGGGGAGGCTTCGCGCCGAGTCGGAGCGGTATGGCCCCGATCGTTCTGATATTGGGCGTGATCTCCTCTCCACGCCTGCCGTCGCCGCGCGTCGAGGCCCTGGTCAGAACACCGTCAGTATAGACGAGCTCGATGCTGAGGCCGTCGAATTTCGGCTCCGCCGTATATTCGAGGCCGGCCGATTCGAGGGCCTTTTGCATCCTCAGGTCGAATTCCCGCGCCTCGCCGGGATCAGAGACCGATTCGAGGCTCAGCATGGGGCGGAGATGATCTATGGTCGGCAGCTCTCCGCGGGGCGGAACGCCGACGCGCTGCGTCGGAGAATCGGGAGTGACGAGATCCGGATACTCGAGTTCGATCGTCTCAAGCTCGCGCCGGAGCTCGTCGTACCGTTCATCGGATATGGCGGGGTTGTTCTCGACATAGTAGAGCCGGTCGTGGTGGAGGATCTTGCCGCGGAGCTCCTTCGCCCGCCCCTCTGCTCTTTTTCGGCCGGTCATTCCTCTCCTTTTACCCGGATCGTCTCTTCGATACCCAGCCGAGAAAGCCAGAGGTCGACATTGAAGTTGAACCGCTGGGCCAGCCTGAGCATTGACAGGGCGGCCGCCCGTTCCTCGCCGCTCAGTGCGTCCGCCGTCCCCTCCCGTTCGAGCGGATCCAGTACGGTCGATTCGAGAATGGGATACAGGACATTCTGTACCGTTCCCTCGTGGAGAGCGACCTCGATCTCGTCGACGAACGAGACGAATGCCATGACAGCATCGACCGATTCGGCACGCTCCGGCTCAAGTAGCCCGATGATCGTGTCGACGAGAAGTTCGGTGAAGGAATCTGTGGCTGTTGTCTTGTCGATAGGAACGCCGTAGAACGAGGCCTCGGTCAGGATATTTCTTATTCCGGAAAGGGCGTTCGGGTCGAGAGAGTGTTCCCAGCCTTCGATCTCGTCAAGCAGCATCCGGGTAAGCGCCGCCTGCGCCGGCACGAGCAGGGGCGAGGGAATTTCGATCGACGATTCGTTCAGCATCCGTATCAAGTCTCGCGTTTCTAGGTAGAGCGCCCGGTATCCCTCGTCGAGCGATTCAAGCTTGCGGCCGGCGAGGGCTCTAAGAACCCTCTCGCGGTCCTCTGGAAAGAGATCGATGGGTTTGTGCTGGGAGCCAGGGAGATGTTCGCTGACGGCCCCGGCGAGCCAGTACACGCCTCCCCGGTCTTTCGCCTCGCGGCAAAGTGTGCGCAGGCGCGCGAAGATTCCATCGTCGGGAAGTTCTCCGACGAAACACTTGTAGCCGGTCTCGTCCTCTACGAAGAGGGCGTATATTGAATCCTGTTTTTTTAGTGTGTAGGGACAGGTGATGAGCACTCGGCCGATCCGGACAGTGCCGCCGTTCAGCTCCTCTATGTGCTCGTCCAGCGGTTCGAAGAAGCGGCCGAAGATCTCCTTTGCCTCGGAGGCGCCGAATAGATGCGTGTATATCGCGTGCTGCGCGACGATTGCAGGGACCGCTACTGCTGTCCCTCGAGTGGCGTCCCGGTAGAGATCGGCTCCGGTGCCGAACCCTTCGATATTGCTCGTGGCTTTCTCGAGCTTTCGAATCAGCTCGCTCTCGAGGCCTTTTTCGCCGGCCAGTTCGATCGCCCGGGCCGCGTACATCAGGAGCTGCACAGTCTCTATCCCGGAGATGTCGTTGAAGAACCAGCCGCATGATGTGAACATGAGAAGGGCGTTGCGCTGAGATTCGAGAAGAGTCAGCGCCCGCGACCTTTCAGTCTCGTCGAGCTCCCGGGGGGAGTGCGAGGCGATGAAAGCCGCCGAGGTTTCGGGAGAGCGGTCCTCTATTACCTCGATATAGTCGTTTCGCGATTTCTGAGGGTCGGCGAGGAGTTCCGAGCATCCGCGCTCGAAATGGAGGGCGAGCGAGTCCCTCAGGGAATCGAGCCCTGTTCTCAATGGGGTCCGCCAGGCCTGGTTCCATTCGGTCTTGGAGCCGGTGCTGCAGCCGCAATCCTCCTTCCAGCGGCCTACGCCGTGGACGCAGGACCAGCTTGTCCCCTCTCCGTTACGGCCCTTCTTGAGCCTCACTTCGTGCTTGGGCCCATGATGCTCCAGATATGCGCCGAAATTGGTGAGTGTGATGTTTCTGCGCGCGGCGCCCTGATCGATCAGGTAGGCGAGGGCCATATCGGCGAACGGTTCGTGATGGCCGTAGTTCTCTCCGTCGGTGGCGATGACGACCAGGGAGCTCTTGCTGTGGGGATAGCCCTCGATTACGGCATCGGCGAGGCTGTCGCCGTTTCTCAGGAGATGGTTGAAGCTCACGTCCTGCGAAAGCTGGGAGTCGTAGAAGAAGATATCGATATAGCCGCCGCCTTTTCCGCTGCCCGGTTTGAGGCAACGGTAGGGGGAGCCCGCCGGTATAGATCCGGTGGAAACGTCGATCCATTTTCCCTTCTTGTGAAGTGGCCGGATACTATCCGCCTGATGGGGCGAGAGAATAATGAAGGAGATGCCGAAATCTATCAGGATTTCGATTGTCTCGTCGTTTACAGCGGCCTCTGGCAGCCATATACCTTCCGGTTCGCGCCCGAAACGGCGCTGGAAGTCACAGACCCCCCACTTGATCTGTGTCTCCTGGTCGCGGCGGCTAGCCAGCGGCATGATAATGTGGTTGTAGGCTTGAGCGATAGCGTTTCCATGCCCTCCCTCGCGTTTGATGCTCTCGCGGTCGGCCTCCAGGATCTTGCTGTAGACCTCCGGGTGCTTGTCCTCGAGCCAGCAGAGGAGCGTCGGCCCGAAATTGAAGCTGATCCACTCGTAGTTGTTGACCAGCCGCGTTATCCGGCCGAAGCCGTCGAGGCGTCGAGACCGCGTGTTCGGGAGATAGCACTCGCTGGTGATGCGTTCGTTCCAGTCGTGATAGGGAGAGGCGCTACTCTGGCGCTCGATGCGTTCCGTCCAGGGATTCTCGCGCGGAGGTTGGTAGAAATGGCCGTGAATGATCAGGGATCGGTTTTCCGTCTTCTGCTTCATGTGGCTATTATAACAGCTTTCGGCTGTAAACGCGGTAGTCAATATCGGGGAATATGTTATCGCGGTGCTCGATCTCGCCGAGCCACTGCTCGTTGATCTTGCCCTTTGTGATATCGTCGTAAAGCCGGTTGAATCTGTTGATGTGCTCCTTGGTGCGCTTGTGCGCGTACTCGACCATTGTGCCGGTCTTCATTATGAAGGCCCAGTCGCTGCTCTGCGCGAGCAGCAGCTCCCTGGCGGCCTGATTCAGGGCGCGGAGGGCCAGGCCCGTTGCGTCGGGTGCCCGGCCGGCCAGTTCGACCATGCGGTCCGCCATCATGTGGAGGTGGGGATAGATCCAGTCGTTGCTCCCCTCGAGCCAGACCTCGCTGTAGCCCTTGTGTCCCCAGGAGGACATCGAGGGAGTGAGCACCTGGAGTTTGGGATGTTCCTGGAGGTATTCGCTCGGTGTGATCGGGCGTATAGTATCCTGATCGAAGTGCAGCTTCCGAAGCAGGAAATCTATCCAGTCGGGCCCCTCGTACCACCAGTGCCCGAAAAGCTCCGCGTCGTAGGGTGAGACGATGATCGGTTTAATGCCGAGCATTCCGCGCAGGTGCTCGACCTGTTTTTCCCGGTTGAACATGAAATTCCCCGCATGTACGGCCGATTGCTCGCGCGCCAGCGTGGGCCGGTAGGCTTCCTTGCTGTTGCCCGGTCCGGTGATACGGTGGTACTTGATCCCGAGATTGATGCGGTTGCCGTCGGCGTGAAGGTAGGGCCGGATGTAGTCATACTCGAGATCGAATCCGACATCCCGGTAGAATTCACGGTACTCGTAGTCGCCCGGATAGCCCTCGCGGGCGCTCCAGACCTGCTTGGACGATTCCAGGTCGCGGCCGAACGCGGCGACAGCGGAAGGGCAGTAGACCGGAGCGAAGATCCCGTTGCGCGGCCGGGGCGAGCCGAACAGGATCCCGTGCGAATCGGTGAAGAAGTAGCGTATGCCCGCATCTTTCAGGATCTCGTCGACGCCCGGGGCATAGCCGCACTCGGGAAGCCAGATGCCGCGCGGTCTGCGGCCCAGATGACTCTCGTAGTGCGCCGCGGCGATCTCGATCTGAGCCCGGGCAGCGTCCCTGTTCAGGATCAGAGGCAGGAAGCCGTGGGTCGCGGCGCAGGTTATGATCTCGATCTTGCCGATGTCCTGGTAGTGCTTGAATGCGGGGATGAGCTGGCTGTTGTACCTCTCTAGAAAGATTTGACGAGCGCGCGTGAACTTCCAGTAGTACATCAGGGCAAGCTCGTGGAATTCGGGAGTCCAACGCGTCCGTTCGATCTCCCGGCCCGCTAGATCGATCAGCTTGTTCAGGTGCCTTAAGTAGCGGAACTGGAGCAGGGGGTCGGCCATCATCGAGATCAGCGTCGGCGTGAGCGATATCGTGACCCGGAAATCGATTCCCTCCTCGATCAGCCGGTCGAAGTTCTCGACGATCGGTATGTAGGTCTCCGTCAGAGCCTCGAAGAACCAATCCTCCTCGAGGAACGCATCGTACTCGGGGTGTCTGACGTAGGGCAGGTGCGCGTGCAGCACGAGCGCGAAGTAGCCCTGCTCGCGATCGGTCATCTTACCACCGGATCCTTTCGCTTCGATTTTCGGTTCACCTTGGTCTCTATTGTGCGCTCCTCGGCCGAATCGGCCGAGACGGATGTCACCGGCAGATCGATTGCGCCGTCAGGCAGGGCGAATCGCATTGAAAAGGTGCCGTCGCTTCTGAGTTTCACTTTCTTACCCTGGACGGTGAGCCGTGCGTCCGGCTCGGTGGCTCCGTACAGGATCAATTCGGTAGCGATCCAGAGGCGGAAGCCCCGCTGCTTCTCCAGCTCGCGGATCTGGCCGCTGCCGAAGCTAGAGACCGCGCCGGAACCGATCTCCTCGATCAGGCGGCGTTCGAGCAGTTCGCGGAGTTCTGCCGAGGCTACGTGTATGTCGTGGCCGCCGGAGGCGGCGAATATGAGATCGAAGAGCTCCTCGGGGATCATCCATCTGTCGTCAACAACTTCGCTGACTCCCTCGCGCGGCGTATCGACCGTATTGGAACGGGCGATCTCGATGAATTTGCCGTCCGGAGTGAGGATGCCGACAGCTATCTGGTAGCGCCGGTTGGGAGAGGCGTTGATGTACCAGTTTCGCGAGTCGGGCGCCAGGGAGATGTCGAAATGGCCGGTGGAATCGTCCGTAAGGTCGAAAACACGGAGGATCATTGTGCACTTCTGCCAATTGTCCCCTAATTTCTTTTCGAGGCCCTCGAGCCTGCCGATCGTTACTTCCCAGTAGCTGAAGAGCCAGTGAGGATCGCGCACCATCGTGACAATCCTGTCGATTCCGTAGCCGCCCGGGATATCGAGCGACTCGACGGGCGGCATCGCCGCCTCTTCGGCGCCAAGATAGTACTTGCCAGCTTCCGCCTTCTGGCGGATCGTCTTGGCCTCGAGCCTGTGCTCGCGCGCGGCCGGCTTTTCCTGAACCAGGAGCCGTCGTTTCGGAGCGGCCTTTTTCTTTGCTCCGGCCTTGGGAGCAGCGGCCTTTTTCCTGCCGGTCTTCGGTTTTGATTTGGCAGGTTTTTTCTTTTTCGTGCCCAACGGCCCCTTCTTGATTACCGCGATGATCTCAGCCTTGAGCATGCCGCCCCTGACGCCAAGCTTCATCGCCCGGGCCATCTTGAGCAATTCGGCCTTTTTCATCCTCTTCAGATCACCGGTCGCCATCGCAAACCACCCCTTTTTAAGGAGGAGACTCGTTCCTCCGAACAACCTGGGGCCTTCGGCCCCGGTATCACACAAGACGGAGATGCTGTGGGTTCAAGGAAAGCTTTCGACGTTTCCGCTTCTTACGCTTCAACACTATAAGAAAGCCGCCTGTAAACCATTGTCAAGAGCAAAGAGCTTGATGTGTGTAAAACATAGCAGTTCTAACGGCATTATGATGAAAACGACCGATGCTCGATGGCTCAATCGAAGTGCGCGTTAAGAATCGGAAGTACCTGGAACGGCTTCGAGTTGTTCTTTGCTATATTGACCAGGCCGATCTGGAATCCGCTGAGGCGCTCGGCATAGTTGAATATGCCGATGGAGAGCCCGACCTGCAGCCCATCGAAATAGTTGACGCCTCCTACGCTGAATCCGCGCATCTCGTCCGATAAGACCACAAGAGAGGCTGCGGCTCCGGTAATCGAGCCGGCCTGGATTCTTATGCCGCTAAGGGCGAATCCATCGAGAGCGTTCTCGACGGCGATATCGATACCATGGGCCGTCAACCATCTTGCGCTCTCAGCCTTGATGCCGGTGTATGATATCCCCCTCTCCCCGTCTTCGTCGCCCTGATACCCGATGATGCCGATGACGCCCGCCGTGATCCCATCGACATCGGTGCCTTGCACGCCCCCGAGAGTGGCAGTGATTCCCGACAGGGGGCCTTCGGTGATGACGGCGAGCCCTCCGATATTGATTCCTCTCATGCCCTCCTTGCTTACGGCCGCGAGCCCGCCGACCGAGATGCCGATCATCTGTCCCTCGGCTACCGCCGCCAAGCCACCGATCGTGATTCCTCTCATGCCCTCCTGGCTGACGGCCGCGAGCCCCCCGGCCGAGATACCGATCATGGGCCCCTCGGATACATTGGCAAGCCCGCCAATCGATATGCCTTTCATGCCGCCTTGGGAGACGTTAGCGAGCCCTCCGGCCGAGATACCGGTCATGGGTCCCTCGGATACATTGGCGAGCCCCCCGATCGAGATGCCTGTAACGTCGACCGTCGCGACGTTGGCGAGGCCGCTGATGGAAACGCCGGACATCTTTCCGTCGGCGACATTGGCGAAGCCGCTAAGGGCTATGCCGTATATGTTGCCCTCGGAGACGACGGCTCCTCCGGCGACAGCGATTCCAGATACTCGGGAATAGGCGTGGACCATCGCTATGCCCACAGAGATGATGCGGAGTTCGTCCGCAGATGGTCCGTAGATGCCGAATTGCAGGCCGCGCATTACCGCGTCGGGATTCTCGCCCGGCTTCCAGAATGTGAAGTTGAGGCCGGTCACCTTCTCGACCCATTCGTCCCGGATATTGAAGCGCAGGCCTATGACGCGCTTCGAGTTTCCGAAACTGATGCCGGCGCCGTTCACAATCAGGTCGAGGCTTTTAGAAGAGGATCTCTCCTCCATCTCGATCGCTGAAACGGTCTGCGGCAAGACGCCGGCCGCGATAAAGACGATCAGTGCAGCGGTAATAGCACGTATAAGACGATCCATGATTGCTCCTCGCGAGATTAACGGTTGTGTGAAATATGGTTGATCCGTCCTTATTCTCTTTTCTTTAATATAATGTTACGAGCGCAAGACGGATAGGTTACAGAGTTTCAACGATTTTTACAGCGTCGCGGACGATGCCGGCGCAGAGCGTTGAGAAAAGATCCCGCGCCTTCGCCTCGGCCATCCCCTCGGGTGTACCGATATCGCAGCCGAGCAGCTCCCGGCAGAGAATCGAGCCGTGCATGGCGGTGAACCGTTCGGTGAAGGCGAGGACCGCTTCGTAGGAGCGATTCTTCGCTTCTTTGTTCGAATCGGGATTTCCGTATTTCAGCCCGATCGCCATGAAAGCTCCCGCGACAGCTCCGCAGACTTCTCCCATTCGCCCCATCCCTCCGCCGAAGGGGGCGGCGATTCTCAGCGCCGTATCTCTGTCAAGGCCGCGGTCAGGCGCAAAGGCCGAGAAGACCGATTGGCAGCAGTTGAAATTATTTTCGAATACCTTTGCCGCGTCGTCGGATCTGCTCATCATTGAATGTCCTTTCCTGGTCCATTATTTTTTTGGCTTTTGACTACGAGGCGCATGATGGGGCGGGTTTCGCTGCGTCTGGCGACCTCGTCGAACCCCGCCCTAGTAAAGGCCGAAGCGAGCCCTGTGTAAGCGAAGACATCGGCCGTTTTTCCCCTCTTCGGTTCGACCGGGTATCCCTCTATTATTAAAGCGCCATGCTCGAACGCGTAGGTGACCGCGGCGTTCAGGATGGCGAGGGAAACCCCGCGTTTGCGAGCTCGTTTTGCGATGAAGAAGCAGACGACCGACCAGACCGGTTTGTCATCGACCGGCTTGAGGATGTGCGACCGGCCGAGCCTGGAGAAGCGTGCGCGCGGCGCGATCGAGCACCAGGCGACCGGCTCGTCTCTCTCATATGCGATGATGCCCGGCACCTCGCCGGATTTGACGAGCGCCTTCATCGCCCGCTTGTTATTGTCGCCCTTATTTAGCTCAAATTCCGAATGGGTCTGGCGCCAATACATGCACCAGCACCCCCCGCAAGCGCCGCGGGGGCCGAATAACTCATTAAAATCATCCCAGCGGTCGATCGTCAAGGGCCCGAAGCGGAGTTTCGGGGCCCCACCCTTTTTCTTTTCAGGCGTCATGCCGGATCACTTCCTCTGGAGAGGCATATCGGGCAGCCGGATAGTAGTTCGCCGGGAAAAGGCCGGCCAGAGCCTGCCCGGTTTATCAACCGTTCGTGAAGAAATCGAAGATGTTGCCGAGCATGCTGCTATCCGCTTTGTATATTTCGGTATAGCGGCACCGTGTGCAACTTACAGTCGTGAAGCGCTTACTCTGGACATCGAAGACTTTTGTAAAAAAACCGCCCGCGGCCCGGATTTCCCCGACCTCGTAGTCGGTGTTGCCGCATTTGGGGCATTTGTATTTCGGATGGGACATCTGATCTCCTCCTCGGGTCGAAAGGTTCTACTAGTTATTACACAGGAGAATACGCGATTATTCAATCTCTGTTTCATGGGGGAGCACCATGGGCCGGCCACAGCCTCGGTACCCGCCGCTCCGGAGATATATTTTCCATTTGACTCAAGTAGGTTAATTCGTATACTTTACAGTTCCTACATAAATCGAGACTCCCCCAGCTCGAGAAGGGAGAAGGGGTCCTCAGGATGGGGGAGCGGCTTAATTACGCGCCGGTACTACCAGCAACAGTCTTGAACGCTTTGAAAAGCATTATCGCAAGGTGAGGGAACGTGAATAGAAGTCTGAGAGTCAAAGGAATAATCGTACTGATCGTGATCTTCGGATCAGCTTATTTTCTCTACCCGACTATCCAGCGGATAGTGATGTCGTCTGAGGAGAAAGAGCGACTCGAACTGGAAGAGCCGGAGAAATACGACAAAATGATAAGCAAATCCATAAAGCTGGGACTCGATCTCAGCGGAGGGATGCATCTCGTGCTCGAGGTAGACGACTCCCAGCTGAAGGATAGCGAAAAGGCCGACGTTGTACAGCGCGCCAGGGAGATCATCGTCAACCGCGTAGACCAGTTCGGTGTCGCCGAGCCGACAATCCAGTTGCAGGGCAAAAAGCGCATACTGATCCAGCTGCCGGGGCTCCATGACGCGGCCCGGGCGAAGAGGCTGATCGGTCAGACAGCCATGCTCGAGTGGCGTCTCATCCGGCAGCAGCAGGAGGTGGCCGCGGTGCTCGCGAAGCTCGATCGGGAGCTCAAGGCGGGCGATGACGAGATGGTCGAAGTCTCCGAAGAGGAAGCGATTGCCGACACAACAGTTTCGCAACTCATGGCGGCGGATTCGACGGTCGCTGCGGACTCGCTCCTGTTGCAACCTCTCGAGAGCATGAGCATCGATGTTCCGCTCCAGACATTGGACAAGGACAAGCCCTTCACCTCGCTGCTCATAAGTTTCTACAGGGACTGGGTCATAGTGCACGAGCATAACATCCCCCGGGTAAGGCGGATGCTCGCGAAGGCGAAAGAGAACGGGGCGATACCGAAGGACTCCGATTTTTACTGGGACGATGAATGGGTCCCGCTGCCCGAGGGCGGAAGGGGCAAGTTCCTCTTTCTAGTATCGAACGACCAGGTGGTTTCCGGGGCGAACCTCGTGAACGCCGGCCCGGAGCCCAATCCACAGTCCCCCAGTCAGCTGCTCGTATCCTTTGAGTTCAATCGCCGCGGACGCCGCGAGTTCGCAAAGTTCACCGGCGAGAATGTGGGCCGTTATACGGCCATCCTGCTCGACGGCAAGATCAGGTCGTACCCGGTCTTGAGGACGAAGATACCCAGCGGGCGGGGCGTGATCGAGGGGAACTTCACCGACGTCGAGGCTCGCGACCTGGCTATCGTACTTAGAGCGGGCGCGCTTCCCGCCGACATGTTCATAATCGAGGAAAGAACGGTCGGGCCGAGCCTGGGAAGCGACTCGATTCGTACGGGAGTCAGGGCAGCGCTCTTCGGCCTCATAGCCGTGATACTGTTCATGCTGGTATACTACAAGCTCTCAGGGGGCATCGCGGCACTCACGCTGCTCTTCAACCTTGTAATACTCGGCGGGCTGCTAGCCTATCTCGGAGCGTCACTCACACTGCCGGGCATAGCCGGCATCATCCTGACTATCGGCATGGCGATCGACGCCAACGTGCTGATCTTCGAGAGGATCCGCGAGGAGCTCCGAAAGGCGAAGACGATCCGTTCTGCCATAGACTCCGGTTACGAACGCGCATTTACGACGATTATGGACGCCAACCTCACGACGCTGATTACGGCCGTCGTGCTTTATCAGTTCGGGACCGGCCCGATCAAGGGCTTTGCAACGACACTGAGCCTCGGCATCCTCGCCAGCATGTTCACCGCGCTGGTCTTCAGCAGGCTTCTGTTCGGCCTCTGGACGGGGAGCGGACGCGTCAAGACATTGAGCATATAGATACAAGGAACAGGTAGAGGAGAAAGTATGCAGTTTTTCGGCGAGACCCATCTCAACTTCGTAGGCACGAGAAAAACGGCCTTCGTCATCTCGATCGTGCTGATGCTGGCGGGCCTTGTATCCCTGGCCATCAAGGGAGGCCCCGACCTGAGCATCGACTTCGAGGGGGGCACGCTTGTACAGGTCAGGTTCGAGGAGCCGGTTCCGATAAAGCAGCTTCGCGAAGTAGTCGCGGGAACAGGGTATGAAGGAGCGCAGATACAGGCCTTCGGTCAGCCGAACGAATATCTGATAAGGGTGGAGAAGATCGAGGAATCGGGTATCGCCTCGTCGAGGCTTCTGGAGGCGCTCGAAAGGATCTCGCCGGACAGCAACTGGCGTATCGTCGATGTAAAGGAGATGCCCCCCGATTACTCGAGCGGTTTCGAGGGAGGCAACCTCGTTGTTATCGAGGCTGATACTATTCCGCCGCTCGCCGAACTCGAGGAAAAAGTGAAGGCTGAGGGCGTAGGTATAGTCAAGTCGACGCTCGAGACGAGCACGCGCCTCGCGGTCAACCTCCCATATCAGGGGGGCGAGGCGAAGGCGGCAGAGAGGCTCAGGGACAGCCTGATCAAGGGGTTCCCGGAGGACGTGATAGAGATCAGGCGGACAGAGACGGTCGGCCCGAAGATCGGCGAGGAGCTCAAGAACCGCGCATGGGCCGCGATCGTCATATCGATCTTCGGTATCCTCATCTACATCACCTGGCGGTTCGAGTTCAAGTTCGCGATCGGCGCGATCGTCGCCCTTATACACGATGTCTTGATCACTGTCGGGATCTTCTCGATTCTCAACAGGGAGATATCGCTCGCGATCGTCGCCGCTCTGCTGACGATCGTCGGATATTCTCTCAACGATACAATCGTCGTCTTCGACAGGATCCGTGAGAATTTCAGCCTTCGGCGCAAAGAGAGCTATGAACGCATGATCAACATATCGATCAATGAGTCTCTCAGCAGGACGATAATCACGTCGCTGACCACCCTCGGCGTCGTCCTGTTCCTTCTCTTTATGGGTGGAGAGGTGATCCGTGATTTCGCCCTCGCCCTGACGGTCGGGATCCTGGTCGGCACCTATTCGTCAATGTATGTGGCGAGTCCGATCCTCATCGAATGGCAAGCGAGGCTTGCAGCGCGCAAGAGAGCCAAGTGATCCCACGGCGGCATATCCTGATCAAGGCGGGATGAAAGAGAGCCGCAAGTGATCGAGGTGCTCCAGCATATAGGGCTCGTGGTCTTCTGCCTCGTTCTTTTTCTGTTCTATCTCACCATTTTTTTAGGAGTCCCAGGCGGTTGGGCCGCCCTTGCGGCGATTATCATATATGACGCTGTAACGGGATTTTCCAACGTTGGCATCGTACTGATTCTCGTCATGCTCGGGATCGCTGTCCTCGGGGAGATCATCGAGTCTTTTCTGGGGCTTGTCTATGTGGCCCAGAAGGGGGCCACCAGGTGGGGAGTTTTTGGGGCCTTTGTCGGCGGACTCGCGGGAGCTATCGGGGGCGGTATGATCCTTCCCTTTCTAGGGAGCATCATCCTCGGGCTGGCGGGCGCGTTTGCCGGAGCTGTCCTCCTCGAATATCTCTATTACCGCTCGATAGACAGGGCTCTTCAGACCGGATTCTTCGCCTTCGTCGGAAAGCTGGGGGCGATGTTCGTCAAATTCGCGCTAGGCCTAATCACGCTGGGAATCTTCATCTACAGAAGCTGGGGCTGATGCGGCCCGCCCCATAAGTGTCCACTTTATTGGGCGCCATTCTCCAAAAGTGGACACCGGTTCTATTGGTACAATGCTAACTGCAGTAAAATCAAGCCACTATTCTGGCACATCAATTGCGTTTGATTCCTTTGCTCGTAGGAGATCATGGGGAGTCGTATGCCCTGATTTTAATGCTCCCTCGCTTCGGGCGCCCGGGCCTTGTCGAGGCTCGGGGGAATGGAAAGGGACGATGACACGAGCTCTGCTGCAGATATTATTCGTTCTGGCGATCCTGTTTATAGGCGCGGCGATTCCATCGCACGCGTTCCAGAAGGTGAAAAAAGAGAGGATGAAGATCCCCACCACCGAGGTGACGAAGGAGACGATCCCGGTATTTAAAGGGATCGAGGCTGCGTGGCGGGGAGGGGATGCCGGGGCGCTGTCGGGATTCGTCGGTGAGCAGCGCGTGCATCTCAGTGTAAGGGGACTCGGGGAGGAAGGGGGGTATTTCAGCAAACCGCAGGTCTTTTATCTTTTCAAGAGGATGTTCAAGGCGACAAAACTCAAGCGGTTCGAGTTCGTCAAATTCCACAACAGCGGGAGCAAGGCCCGGAAGGTCTACGGCACCGCCTACAGGAGCTTTGAAAGCACGAGCAGCGGCAGGCTCTTTCAGGACAAAGTATACGTTACTTTGAAGCTTGAGGGGGAGCGTTGGGTCGTATCCGAGATAAAGTCTACCTGGTGACGAGTCTGATCACTCCAGGAGAGCCTACAAGACGTGCGGAACGGTAACGAAAAAAAGATCTTCTTCAGCGTCCTATGGCTATACCTTGCCGGATCGCTGATTTTTTTTATTTTCCTGCCCTCGATTGGACTCGAGGTTTTGCCGAGGCCGATCTGGTTGATGTTTCTCCTTCTCACAGCGGGGTTTCTCCTCTTCATGTTTATTCCTCTGCCCGGCAGGATGGGAAACGGAATGCGTGCGATCCGCACCGGGTGGTACCCGAGGACCTTCGAGCAGATCATGGGTTGCGAGGGGGAAGGAAGGGAGGGGCTCCGTCCGCCCGTGAAGACCATATCGCCGGTGCCGCTAGTCCCGCTCATTCTGCTTCTTACCGCTATACTGTTTTACACGCCTCAGGCGCCGACCGAAGATGAGTGGCGCAGGGGCCAGGCCGAGAAGCTTACCAGGGTTTATGAGCAGTCGGCGGAGGATGTTCTCAAGCTCGAGTCGCTGTCGATCGAGCTCGGGGAGAAGACGGCCGAACTCGTCTCTTCGCGGCCGGGGTGGAAGAACCGGGGAACGGAGTCATCCCGGCTCTTTTATTCGCTCGATTCCCTCGCCGGCACGGTAGAACGCGGAACATTGCCCATTGAGGGTATCGGCATACAGCTATACTCGGGCAGGGGCGATCTCGTGGCATGGGGAGGCCGGCCGCTCTTCCGCGAGAGCGCGAGGGTCGCAGTCGGCGAGACGAAGGTCTTCACGAGCCGCACCTCTCTCTTTATGCTTCTGGTCAGTTCCACGTCACTCGGCAAAGATGGATGGGTCGTCGTCGATATCCCGCTGGAAGTCAATTACAGGATCCACAACAGATACCTGCGCAGCACAACGCTTGGAGAGCTTCTGGGAAAGCGCTATGGCGCAGAGTTGAACTTCAACTTTTCGATGGGGGAGCACAGGGGTTCTATCCGGTGGAGGGATGAAGCCCTGGAGCAGGAAGAACCGCAGGTCATCATGGGGCAGGGAGGAGCGGTTAAGGTATACGGGTATATCAAAACGAGATCGGGCCAGCCGTTGGCCAGGGTTGTGATAAGCGGCCGCGAATTCACCGCGGATCGAAAGGAGGGTTCGAATCGCCGTATCTTCCTGGCCGGAGTCTTCCTGGCCGGCGCGGTGCTGCTAATCGGGGCCTGGGGATACCGGTTCTGTTGCCGGAAATTCGGATCCGAACGGCCCATGTTGTGGAAGATGTTGCTCCGAATCACCGCTTTCACGGCTTTCATCTTGTTGATGAGATATATACTGCTGGAACTCGATCTCCCCAGGGGGTTTTTCGGCTCCTCTCTATTCGATCCGGCCATTTTCGCCGACGACGTTCCAGCAGGGTTGGCAAGAACGGCGGGGGATCTCCTGATCACTTCGCTATTTGCCCTGGTATTCGTCTTCGGCTCGATCAAGATATTCAGGACCTACTATCCCGGCGTGATCGAGCGGGTGCTTAAAGGAAAAAGCCGGCGCGCGACGATGATTCTGATCAAGGCCGCCACCATGTTCCTGCTCATGCACGGCTCCCTGCTCGTCGTCCGCCGTGTCGTCTCGCGCATCGTCCTCAATTCCAACCCCAGGCTCATTGGACTCGATGTGAGTTTTGTAGATCCTCAGGTCCTCATCCTTCACCTCTCGATGCTGTTCGTCGTTTCATCCATCTTCATCGCAGTACTCTTTCTGGCCAGGCTCGTGCTGGTATGGAGGGAGGCCGGGTTGCTCGAGGGGTGGAGTGCAGCCGCGCTCGCCCTGCTGGGAACCGCCCTCGCGAATGGTTTCGACCCTCTCGTGGCGCTCGGCGCAGCGGGAATGCTGATCCTCTCGATACGGGTGTTCCCGTTCGTGAAGAAGGAGGACATCATATCGATTGTTTTTTCCTCATTTTTTCTGGTCATCATCATCACGCTGTTCATTTACGGGACGGCCGCGGAGCGGTACGCCGAGCTGAGAGAGAGCAGGGTTCTCGAAAAACTCAACGATTTCAATTCACCGGAAGATAACTGGCTCCAAGTGGTCCTTCCCGATCTCTGCCAGGATATAGCGATCGACCGTTTGGTCGCGTCGAGGGTGGCGACACGCAAGGAGTCGGCCGCGTTCGAGATATGGGCCGAGAGCTCGCTGAGCAGGCTGAACATCTCGTGTATATTCGAGGTTTTCGATTCGGCGGGGAAGCGGATATCGAGGTTCTCGGTTGGGACTCCCTATGAGCTGGAGCCGTTCGATGAGGGCGAAAGCTTTGAGAGCGGTGTGCTCGTCGAGTCGATCGAACAGGAGACGAAGGACGGCACAATTCACTACTTCAGGGGCGTTGCGGCGGTACTGGATGTCCGAGGCAAGCTGATCGGCAGGGTGGAGATCACGATCCCCTACTTCTTCGAGAACCTGGAACTGCTGTCGCGCAGCGGACCTGTCGCCCCCGAGATACTGCACAATATAGAACGTGGTGCCGTGGCTCCGAGAATAGACGAGCCTGAGAACCTCCTCGTGGCGCGTGTCGAGGGGAGCAGGATCATCGATTCCTCCAATCCGAACCTATTCCCCGGAACGTCGGTCGGGGAGGAGCCGGGCAGATGGTTTACAGTCGACCTCGGAGAGGAGGCCTACAGGGCTATCGTGGATCTCGGGCCCGACGGGCGGGGGTTCCTCGTCGGATTCAAGAAGGCCGGGTTTTTCGAGGATCTTCTCCGGTGGGCGACGATCGTCTCCCTCGACGTGATCCTCATGGTGTTCATGCTTTTCCTCACCATCCTGATCAACAAGGTTCCACTATTAGGAAGCGTCACTCCCGCGCTCAGGATCAGGGGAGAATTGGGTTTCAGGCGGAAGGTACTGCTCTCCTTTCTTATAGTCTCGATCGTTCCCGTCGTTATCCTGGGGGCGTTCTCCGGCGAGTTCATAGAACGGCGGTTCCGGCTCGAGGGAGAGCAGGAGGCCCTGAAAGGCGCTCGCTCGGCAGCTTCCTTAATAACGCACTCAATTCTTTCGGAGGCGGAATCGTTTTCCGGGAGCCAGTACCTCCAGGATATTCTGAGCGGCGACACCGCCGCGAGGATCAGGGATGTAGCGCTATACGAAAAGACCCAGTTTGCTCTGTTCGATTACAGTGGAGCCCTTATGCTCGACGAGAGCATGAGCGATTTCGATTCGACCGAGGTCGAGCGGATCCTCCAGGCCGCAGGATCGGGAAGAGCCCTCGTGCTCTATGATTTTCCTCATCTGTACGGAGGTGTGACGATTCCGGTGAACCTCGATCAAAGGCCGGATGGATATCTCTTCTTCCGGAGGAGGATCGACGACGAGTTCATAAACGGCGTTGCCAGCGTCATGGGGGTGAACGTCAATGTCTTTTACAGGGGGAAGGTAAGGGCCTCGAGTCAGCGGGAGCTCTTTGTCGGAGGTTTCCTCGATCCCCTGCTCGATCCGCTGGTCTTCGCCGATGTCGCATTGCTCCAAAGCAAAGTGTCGGTCAGAAGCGAGTCGCTGGGAGATTACTCGTTCCAGGTGGCGAGTACGCCGCTGCACTCCTTGAGGGGAGACGAAGCGGCGGTACTCTCGATCCCTATGCTCTACAGGCCCGTTCTCGTCAGGCAGGAGATATTGAAGACCACCGCTCTGATCATGGGGCTGCTAGCCCTGCTGTTCGCCGCCACCGTCACGATAGGGATCTTCCTGGCGGGCAAGATATTCAACCCGATTGCTGAACTGCAGGCGGGAACGAGAAGGATCATCGAGGGGGATCTGGAGTTCAAGCTGGAATCGGCCGCCACCGACGAACTCGGCCAGCTCGTCGATTCCTTCAACACGATGACAGAAGCCCTCAGGGTGGCGAGGCGAAACCTTCTCGAAAGGCAGCGATACCTGACAGTCGTGCTGGACAGTGTCGCGACGGGCGTTATAACGACCGACGGCGAGGGAAGGATCATGACGATCAATCCGTCCGGTGAGCGGATACTCGAGATAGACAAAGCAGAGGTAGAGGGAAAGGAGGCGCGGCTGCTCGAGCGCCTTGGGTTGGGCCCGCTCTGTAAACTAATCGAGGACGTCGAGGAGCCGGTCAGGGAAAGAGAGTTGACGCTGTTCGCCGGGGAGAGGAGGAGGACCATCAAGGCTGTGGTGACGAGCCTGGTAGAGGGGAAGGAAACGCTCGGCACGGTAATCGTCTTCGATGATCTCACAGAGCTCATTCGGTCGAAGAAGCTGGCAGCATGGGTCGAGATGGCGCGGCAGATAGCGCACGAGGTCAAGAATCCGCTCACTCCGATCCGGCTCTCGGCGCAGCTGATGAAGCGGGCGCGCGAGGCGAAAGCGGAGGATTTTGATGAGATATTCGAGAGCGGAGTGGAGACGGTGATCCAGCAGACAGAGATCCTTCGGAGAATAGCGTCGGAGTTCTCGAGTTTCGGCAAGACGGGCAGCCTCAAGTCGAAAAGGATAGAGCTTGGTCCCTTTCTGGAGGAATTCATTGCTGCCTACAGGGGGGCGGAAAAGGTCGAGATAAACCTCAAGCTGGCAGCTCCCGTGGCCTGCTTGGCCGACCCGGAGGCGTTGAGGAAGATCCTCGTCAATCTTATCGAGAACGCGCTCGAGGCGATGCAAAACGAGGGGGTGATATTGGTGAGGGCGGCGACGCGCGGAAAAGAGGCGCTTATCAATATCGTGGATTCGGGTCCCGGGCTATCACTCGATGCCGTCGAAAGGCTTTTTGAGCCATACTTCTCGACCAAGACCAACGGCACCGGACTCGGGCTTGCCATATCGCAGAGTCTCGCCCGTGACATGGAGGGGGAGGTCATAATACGGAACAGGGACGAGGGCCGGGGTGCCGAGGCCGTCTTGAGGCTGCCCCTGGCGCAGTGAGAGCCTCCACTCTGAAGCGGCGAAGTGACGAAACGGCCGGCCGAATAGAGTTACCATGAAAACGATAATGAGAAGAACGGTTTTTTTTGCCGTAGCGCTGTTGGGGACGATTCTCTGCTTCGGCCCGGGCGCCTCGGGGCAGAAGGTCGTGTCACCCGAGAGCTACCGGGGCAAGGAGACGGAAGAGAGTGAGCGGGAGCGGCTCGAACATGAGATCCGCATAAGGATCGCCCGCGTCAGATACGGGGGAGGAGGCGACTGGTACAGCGATCCCTCCTCTCTCGCGAACCTGCTCGAGGAGTTCGAGCGGAGAACCGGAATTCCGACTGCGAAGGACGAGAAGGTCATAGAGCTCGGCGATCCGGAGCTCTCCTGCTTTCCATTTCTCTACATGACGGGGCATGGAAACATCCAGCTTACCGGTGAGGAGCGGGAGCGCCTGAGGAACCACCTTCTGGGGGGAGGGTTTCTATACGCCGACGACAACTACGGCATGGATAGGTCCTTCAGGAGGATGATTGCAGAGCTTTTCCCCGAGCTGAGACTCGTGACCTTGCCGCTCGATCACGCGATATACAGTAGTTTCTACCGCCTCGATGGACCTCCTAAGATCCACGAGCACGACGGAAAGCCTCCGGAGGGGCTCGGCATATTCGACGCCGGCCGCCTCATGGTGTTCTACACATACGAGAGCGATATAGGCGACGGCCTGGAGGATCCCGGCGTTCACGGCGATCCGCCCCCGAAGCGCGAAGCTGCCGTTCGGATGGCGGTGAATATACTCTACTACGCGCTCACCCGCTAGGTCGAGATAGAGAGTCAGGGTGTGTGCGGAGCCTCCGCTTATGGCCGGGGAAAGTATGAGAAGGCACGAAACAGAAACAGGTTATGAGTACCGGTCCGCAGTCGGCCGGCTAGCCTTCCGGCACCGCCTGGCCGTTCTGCGTGGAGCTGCGGCCGTGCTTCTCACATCTGCCGCCGGAGTCCTTTCCTTGATCCACCTGCTCTATGCGTTGTTCGGCAGGTGGCCGCCGCTTCCGTTTCTCTCCTTCTGTCTATTCTGGGCTGCGATGTTTGCCGCGCTCTACAACGTCTGCCGCCGGCAGTTTCCCCGGCTCCGGCGCAGGGCGAGTGTGGCAGGGGATATCGACAGGGTAAAGGGGTTGAAAGGCCTCTTGAGCTCCGCGTTCGAGTTCTCCGGAGAGAGGGGACGTCTCGATCGCTACTCCCCCTACCTGAGAGAGGAGACGGTGCGCAGGGCCCTGGAAAAGGTCAGGGTGATAGACCCGGTTAAGGTCTTTCCCGGAATGGGGCGTCCGGTCTGGGCGGCGGTGGGGTTGCTCGCAGCGATTTTGCTCCTCGCTCAGGTCTTGTTCATGGGAGGCGGGGAGCGGAGCATTCTGGCCGCGGTGACCGACCCGCAGCTCTACTTCAGGAATCGTGGAGGCGGCAACCTGCTTGTTACATCGGGAAACATGACCGTTCTGTCGGGAGGGGGGATAACCTGCGAGGCGGTGGAATTCGGCGGCCGGACGGGAAAGGTCTCACTGCACATCAGTACGGTCCCGGGAGTATGGAGAGAGACGGGGCTCGATATTGACACGGCAAGGACGGATGGTGAGGATATGGTCCTCTACCGACACCGTTTCGACAATGTCCGCGAAAGTTTCGGATACGCTTTTCTGTCCGATGCTGGCCGGAGCCTCGAACGGACCGTCACGGTGATCCACAGGCCAGTCATCAATAGTATCAGTGCGCGTATCTCGCCGCCCGGATACACCGGTTCGCCGGTCAGGGATGTCCCGGGTCTTGCCGGGAGGATCTATGTCCCCGCCGGCTCGAGAATCGAATTGAACGGCGAGACGAGCAAGGAGATCTCAAGGGGCGAGCTAAGGTTTTCGAGCGGAGGAAGACTCCCGCTCCAACCCGTTCCGGGCGGTTTCGGGATCTCTTTCGACGCCCTGGGCGATGACACCTTCCTGGTCGACGTGGTGGACACGATGGGTCTGGGGAGCGAGCGGCCGATCCGGTATCCAATAACCGTGCTCGAGGATCAGCGCCCCGTGATCGAGATACTCGCCCCGGAGGACGGGGCCCACCTACCGCTCTCGATGGAGATCGATCTGATATACAGCGCGAGCGACGATTACGGCGTGTCAAGGCTCGTGCTCTACGCGATGCGCAGCGGCAAGGATGAACGGTTCCGGCCTTCCGGCCTGCCCCTGCCGCCGGGAGGGTCCCGCAGGGAGATCGAAGGGATCGAGCGCTGGGCGCTCTCCGGGATGCGGCTGTTCCCGGGAGACGAGGTTCTCTATTTCCTCGAGGTCTCCGATAACAACACGGCCTCGGGGCCGTCGAAGGGACGCTCCGAGACGAGGAGGATCACTGTCCCGTCTCTTGCTGATATTTACGAGCGGATTCGTGATGAGGATTCGATGCGGCGCGAGGGGCTCACCGATGCTCTCGGGGAGAGCGGAGAGGTGAGGACGCGCCTCAGGGAACTCTCGGACGAGCTCAAATCCAGGGGGGAGTTCGACTGGAGCCGCCGCAGGGAATCGAAGGAGCTAATCGCAAAGCAGGATGAGTTGTCAGAAAGGGTACACCAGGCGGCGGATCAACTCGACAGCACACTGGAAACGCTCGAGCGGAACAGCGCGACCTCGCAGGAGATCGGAGAGAAACTGGCCGAGATCCGTGAGCTCCTAGCGCAGATCGAGAGCGACGAGCTCAGGGCGGCGCTGGAACGTTTTCGAAAGACTCTCGATGGTGTCGAAAGTGACGATCTGGCGGAGGCGATGCGCCAGGTAGACGTCAATCTCGAGGAGTTTGCGCTGAGGCTGGAGAGGGCTGCCGAACTGCTCAAGCAAGTGATGCGCGAGGAGAAGCTGGAGGAGTTCGTCAGGCGAATCGAGGAGATGCTCGAAAAACAGGAAGATATCAGGGATTCGGGTGAGGGTGCCGGGGAGCTCGCAGACCGCCAGGAGGATCTCGCACGAGAGATGGAAGCACTCGAGCGCGATATGGAAGCTCTCGCCGGCGAGGAGGCGGGGTCCCCATTTTCCGAGGGGCTCGAGGATGTTCTGAAAGGGATGGAGGACAGAGCGATAGAGAGATCGATGATGGATGCGGCTTCCATGCTCTTCGACGGTGATATGTCTGGGGCCAGTGATTCGCAGGGCGAAGCGATGGACGGATTACTCTCACTCTACACCTCCCTCGCGAGGTTTCAGTTCGGGATGGGGCTCGCGATGGACGCCGAGGCGGCAAAGGAGATCACGCGTTCGGCGCGCGGGCTAGTCGAAATCTCCAAGGAGCAGGAGAGATGGATACTCGATGAAATGCAGTTCGGGGGAGCGGATCTTCTCGCCGAATATACCGAACACCAGATCATAATCAATGAGGCTATTCGCTCGGTCCGGGAACGGCTCTATCTGGCGGCGCGAAAGACGATGGCTGTTCCGGGGAAGGCGTTCTACCATATCGAGCGCGCCCTGGCTGCGACTGAGGGTGTGCTTGAAGCGGTAGGAGAGCGGCGGGGCCCTGCAGCGGCGGGTCAAGCGCGCGAAGCCTATGAGGAATTGAACCTCGCCGCAATCGAGCTGCTCAAATCCAGCGGCTCGGCCGGTTCATGCGGGGGCGGAGGAGGAGCGGCGGGGATGAAGGCGGTCATGGCAAAGCAGCACTCGCTCGACCGGCGGTTGAGGGAGATGTTTGGAGGCGGCACGGCCGGTCAATGGTCTATTGAGGAGCGGGCAGGTATGGCGAGGATAGCAGCAGAGCAGCGAAGGCTGGAGGAACTGCTCGAACAGGCCCTGGAAGAATCGAGAGGGACTTCGGAGCTACTCGGAAGACTCGACGATCTTGGAAGCGAGATGTTAGAGGTCGCTCGAAGACTCGAGCGGGGCGAGCTCGACGCCCGGCTATTGGAGCGGGAGGAGCGGATCCTCGGCAGGATGCTCGAATCCCAGCGCTCGCTCATGCAGAGGGACTACAAGCGGGAGCGGGTAAGCAGGACAGCAGGAGATGTCGTGGCGGCCCCCGGGATGGGAAGGAACGGGCAGGAGAGCGATAATGATTTCCTGCTCGAGATGATACGGAGAAGCATGAGGGAAAGGGGTCCGGTCGAGTTCGAGGAGCTCAACAGATTCTACTTCAGGGCGCTTTCGAAGAAGGTGAGGGAAAAGGAACGATGAGGGCACCTCTGTTTTCAATCCTGACAGCGCGAACCGGCCGATATCATGCCTTGGTGGCGGCCGGCTTGATACTCGCCGTGCTCGTATCGGTCTGCGCGGAGGCTTTCTCTCAGACACGGCGGGGTGAGCCCGTCAGGTGGAGCAATCCGGGAGAACTGCTCGCTCTGGCCTCGAGGTTTATTTCGCAAAAGCGGTACGAAGAAGCGATCGAGATACTGGAACCGCTTGCCGAAGAAAATCCGGGGATGAAGAATGCGGCCGAAAGATTGGCTCTGTGCTATCAGAAGACGGGAAGGCCGCAGGACGCGGTAGCGCTGCTCGAGGAACGGATTGCCCGTGATCCGCATCATCTCCCCTTCGCGCGGACGCTCGGTCACGCGTATCTCGATCTGGGAGAGCGCGGCAGGGCTATCGAGGCCTGGCACTCCATCCTCGATGACGATCCGAAGAGATCAGGATATTACGGCATCATCGCGCAACTCGAAAAGGAAGCCGGGCTCTACGAGGAGGCGCTCGGCACCTACAGGGCCGGAAGAATACACGAGCCATACTACAGGCAATTCACCATCGAGATCATCCGGCTCGAACGCCTGCTCGGCCGGACACAAGTAGCTTTCGAGGAGGCGGTCGCGCTCATAGCCGGGAGTTCCAAGTTCAGCGCCGCCGATGTGGACCTGGCCGTCGAATTATTCGTTGGAGCGGGCCGGGACGAAAAGCTGCTCGGGCACTTGGACTCCGCTGCCACGGGCGACTCACCGGGGAACGCTTATCTGGCAGTATTGAAAACGGCTCTGCTCGTCGATACCGGCCGGTACGGTGAGGCGATCGAGCACTTCGAAAAGCTCGATGACACTGGCGAACGCGAGATCTTTGCCATTGTCGGATACCTCGTGAGGGCCCGCAAGCAGGAGCCGATGAACGGCCGAGACCCGGTTCTGCGGAAGGCCCTCGAGGCCTTTCTCGAGGACCATGAGGCATCTCCGGTCGCCCCTGGAGTAATGTTCGCCCTCGCTGAGGATCTTCTGGCACAGGCCGAGTCGGGAACCGGCAGGGAAGAGGCATTACAGGAGGCGCTCGATGTGATCGATCGGATACTGAGCCACCCGAAGAGCGGTTTCTACTTCGAGCCCGCCCTTCTGCTCGAGGCGAAGATTCTGCTGGACGAACTCCACCAGCCCGCCGGAGCGCTGGAGGCACTCGAGGGAGCGAAGTTCCGGGCGGTCGATAAGGGAAGAGAGGCCGAACGGCTCATAATGAGGGCGCTCATAGACGCCGGGAGATGGGAAGAGGCCGAGTCTAGGTTCGCACTGCTATCTGGAGATCCCGATTCGGTCAAGTCTGCCGTCGGCCGTTACGGTATAGGGAAGATGCACTTCTATCGAGGTGAATACGGGGCGGCCGTCGATAGCCTGAGCCGGTTCGCAGAGCGTCACCCGTGGAGCGAGTACGCCAACGACGCTCTGGAGACGGCAATCCTGATCAAGGAGGCGCTCATCGAGGATAGAGCACCACTCGATTGTTACAGGGAGGCCTATGTCTCGCTGGCACAGGGGCGCGTAGGGGCCGCCGCCGATTCTCTCGACTCATTCCGGCAGCGGTATCCCCTCTCCCTGCTGCTTCCTGGCGTTCTGTTCATGAGGGCTGAGATCTACCTGAACGACGGGGATCCGGAAGCAGCCGCAGGTCTCTGGACGGAGCTCGCCGAGGGGTTTCCTCTGCACGATCTGGCGCCGCGGGCGCTCGAGCGCATCGCGGGGATGGCCGGGGGGGGCGAAGCCGCGGAGCTATATGAGAAGATCATCGAGCGGTACCCGGACGATCCCTTCATCGGGCGGATCAGGAGCCGGTACATCGCGCTCAGAAAATCGATCGAGGAGGACCAGGGTGCGGATTGAACGGAGAATCAGATCGTTTTATGTAGGGCCTCGGTGGAAAGGAGGCGGATTCCGGGCCGGATGCAGGATCCTGCTGTTCGGTATCCTCGCTCTTTCCTCTGCGGCGGCCGGTCTGCGCGCCGAGCTGCTCGTGCCGATGGACCTCGCTCAGTCGAACCATCTCAAGGCTTACGGATACGCATTTTATGTTCTCGAGAAGGGCTCGGATGTGCAATGGCTTCTCAACTACCGGGGAGGATCGTTCCTTGTGCCCGACAGCCCCGCGTTCGCGCTCGAAGCGCAGGCGCTCGGCGTGACGGTGGAGCGCATCGATGCGGGGGAGACAGCCCGCATAATCGGTACGGGAGAATCGGAGAACATGGAGGTGATCCTGCTCGAAAAAGCGCCGAGGATCGCCATCTACGCCCCTCCGAACAAACAGCCGTGGGACGACGCTGTTATGATGGCCCTTGAATATGCCGGCATACCATACGAGATCGTCTATGATCATGAGGTGCTCACGGGCGGGCTGAAGCGCTTCGACTGGCTTCACCTGCACCACGAGGATTTCACCGGACAGTACGGAAAGTTCTATAGGGGATTCAGGAACAGGGACTGGTACATGGAGCAGCAGATCCTGTTCGAGCGGATCGCCGCCTCCCTCGGATTCGATAAGGTGTCGGAGGAGAAGAAGGCCGTTGCGCGTACCATCAGGGAGTATGTGCGTTCCGGCGGGTTCCTCTTCGCGATGTGCTCGGCATGCGACACGATCGACCTCGCCCTTGCGGCCGAGCGAGTCGATATTGCACCTCGCGAGTACGATCACGACGGCACGACGCCGGGGTGTCAGGATCTGCTCGAATACGGCAATTGTCTCGCGTTCGAGGATTTTGAGCTGATACTGGATCCGATGATCTACGAGTTCAGCGATATAGACATGACAAGCGCGGCCTCCCGGCGAGGCGAGAAGCGGGATTATTTCACGCTATTCGAATTCTCCGCCAAGTACGATCCGGTGCCGTCGATGCTAGTTCAGAACCATGTTTCGGTAATCAAAGGATTTATGGGTCAGACGACCTCATTCAGGAAAAGCCGCATGAAGAAGAGGGTCGTCATACTCGGTGAAGTCGAAGGGGCGGGGGAGGTCCGTTACCTTCACGGGAATTTCGGACGCGGCACATTTACCTTCTACGGGGGCCACGATCCGGAGGATTATCAGCATCTGGTGGGAGACCCGCCGACCGATCTGAGTATCCATCCAAACTCGCCGGGCTATCGGCTCATACTCAACAACATTCTCTTCCCCGCGGCGCGGAAAAAGGAGCAGAAGACTTAATCAGACAGTATCTGCTCGATCTCCTCGATCTTGCGGACCATCGCCTCGAAGTGGCTGCCCCTCCAGAAGACACGCCTGCATGCGGGGCACCGGTGAAATTCGTCGAAATTCTTTATTATGTAGGAAGGGACCTCGCCCAGGACAGACTCGGGCGGCTCCTTAGTGAGAAGCTCGTTACATTCGAGGCAGCGTGTGAAGGGGGCAAAATCGGGCTTGCGGCCGAGCTTGGAGAATAGCTCTACGATCTGATCCATAATCTCCTCGCTCTCGATAACGATAGGCCTGGCTCCCGGGCGGTCACGAAGCCCGCGCGAGCGGGTCACGGCCACTCTGGACAACGTTTCGGCGTTCAGAAAGAACCTGCCGCTCTCCCCCTCTCTGTTCAGCTCGGCATCGTACCCGAGCAGCCTCATTGTCCGGCAGAGCCTGCCCAGCATACGGTCGAAGAGAAGAGCTGGTCTTGAACGGTTCATATCTTAATTCACCTCTCTCCGGAATCACCTCGTCGGTGTCCATATCCTTTTTCTCTTGACAGCATATCAGATACTATTGACTATGTGTAACTTGAAAGGTTGATAAATACTGGTAAGGTCGGGATTAACGTGGAGACGGAGGTGAATGACCCGGTCCACAATCGAGAGACCGGGCGGGGAAATGCCTGATACATTTACTAGTTGTCTGAAGTGCAATAAGGGTATACTGATACCGCTGTCCGACTACGGACGGGACGGTGCGCCGATTCGGTACAAAGCCTGGGTGTGCAATAACCCGGACTGCGGGTTCAACATAAGGATCGACAACGGTGAACTCAGCATAGGAAGGGAACTTACGATCTCGACGAAGTAGGTGCGGGACGATTCCTTTACGAACGGGCGGGAGACGGATCTTCCGCTCGTTTTTATTCTGTGCCGGGACTGCGGCGTAGGCGCCGCACGCAGGCGATGACGACGGCCAGGGACAGGACCGTGAGCCAGAGCGTCGGGTACCGGGGAGTGATCGCTTGCAGGTCGGATTCCACTATGTTGTACAACCTGACGAGAGAGAAGAGGTTGAACAGTGCGTGGCCCATGATTGGATAGAAGAGGTTTCCTGTAACGAGGAATAGGTAGCCGTAGAGGAGCCCGAGAATGGCGATCGCCGGCACGGAGGGGAGGTCGAAGTGACAGAGGGCAAAGAGGAGCGAGGCGAGCAAAAGGGCAGCGGGAGTCTTCATGTTGCGCACGAAGATCCGCTGGATGACACCCCGGAATAGGAGTTCCTCTGCTATGGGAGTCACCACGACGATGCCGACGCCGACGGCTGCAAGGGAGAGTAACCCTTTGGGCTTGATTGCGATGAGAAAGTTGATATAATCGGCATCGGGAGTCCACCTTCTCTCGACGAATGTAGAGAGCGCTTCGATCGGAAGAATCATCCCCGCGCTGATAAGAAGCGATAGAACCATTGTTTCCAGGGAGGGAACCCCGATCCGGTACTCATCGGCGAATCTCAGTGAGAATCTTCTCGATAGTACGAAGAGCGGGAATATGATCGCCAAAAGGCCCGGAATCGAAAGAGAAAGGGTGATGGCGCCGATCATGTAGAGAAGTCCGAAAAGGGAGAAATACATGAGCAGGCAGGCGCCCGCGTAGAGGAGCAGGAGGTAGTTGTTCAGCCTTTCGAAGATCCCCAGGCTGGCGTCCGTCTCGGGTTCGGGCTGTTTAGTCTCGTGTTCCACAGAATCCAATATATCGCTGAACTCACGGAGCTTCAAGGAGAAAGGGCATGATCAAACTTATCATATTCGATCTCGATAATACACTGACCGATTTCATCAAGATGAAGAATGCTTCTATAGACGCGTCGGTCCACGCCATGATCGACGCTGGGCTCCTGTTTTCGCCGAAACTGATCCGGGATGAGATCTACAAGATCTACGAGGAAGAGGGAATCGAGTACCAGCGGGTGTTCAACCAGCTTCTGATAAACCTGACAGGGGAGATCGATTACAAGATCCTCGCCGCCGGCATCGTCGGGTACCGGAGGGTGCGCGAAGCCTCTCTCGTGCTCTATCCACATGTGAAGGTGACACTGATCGAATTGATGAAGCGGGGACTCAAGCTGGCCGTGATATCGGACGCACCGCGGCAGGAAGCATGGCTCAGACTTTGCTATCTACAGCTCCACCATATATTCGATATCGTCCTGACGCATGATGACACGGGCGAATTCAAACCGAACCCCGCTCCCTTCGAGAAGGTTCTCGCCACGCTAGAGATAGAGTCGGGTGAAGCGATGATGATCGGTGATTGGCCCGAACGCGACATCGCCGGCGCCTCGGATCTCGGGATAAAGACCGTTTTCGCACGGTACGGGGACACATTCGATACCGGCGCCTCGGGCGCCGATTACGAGATCGACGATATCTTCGGGCTGATCGAGATCGTAGATTCGTTAAACAGCGGGGTGGAGTCTTCGCGGTCGCCCAAAGAGCGGACTTGAGGGAAGCGCCCCGCTAGGGCGCTGCCCAGGAGAAAGGAATCGATGCATGTATATCGTGACCGGCAACGAGATGCGCAGGATCGATGAGGAGACGATAGAACGGTTCGTGCCCGGGATCACACTGATGGAGAGAGCTGGGCAGAGGATCTACGAACGCCTCTGCGCCGATTTCGGGCCGATCGAGAGCCGGAAGGTCTCGATATTCCTCGGTCGCGGGAACAATGCTGGAGACGGGCTCGTCGTCGCGCGTCTGCTCGCAGAGGCGGGAGCGAGAGTGAGGCTCGATTATCTCCACGAACCGAAGGATTTTTCGCCCGACGCTTTCAAGAACTACGGGAAGCTCTCGAATTTCCGCAAAAACAAGGAAATATCGGAGAATTTTCTATACCTCGCAGATTGGGATAAGAAGGTGAAGCTCGAGCTGGAGGAATCGGATCTGATCATCGATTCTCTCCTCGGCACCGGGATCAGCAAACCGGTCAGGGAGAACTACGAGAGGGTGATCCAGGTGATGAACTCGAGCGGGCTTCCGATCGTCTCGATAGACGTGCCGTCCGGCGTGAACGGAGATACGGGCGAGATCATGGGGATCTCGGTCCAGGCTGATGTAACGGTTACGCTCGGTCTTCCGAAGGTCGGGCTTCTCTTCTATCCGGGCAAGTCGTTTTCCGGGGATGTTGCCGTGGGAGACATCGGGATTCCGGGCGAAGTCATCGAGGGACAAGCCCTTTCCCTCTACCTGATCGACGCAGAGCAGGCGCGCGAGGACCTTCCGGTAAAGAAACCGGAGGCGCACAAGTTCGCCAGGGGGTCGCTCCTGGTCGTAGCAGGCAGCCGCAGGTACGCCGGCGCGGCGCGTCTCGCAGCCGAATCGGCCCTCAGGGTCGGGTGCGGTATCGTCTACCTGGCAGCCCCCCATTCGATACGAGGGGCCGTTCAGGCCTCCGCCCCGGAGGTAATCTTTATCTCTCTTCCCGAGACCGATTCCGGGACGATACATCACGATTCCCTCCAGTCGATACTCGGGGAGGTGCGCTACGACGCTCTCGTCGTTGGACCAGGGTTGACGACCGAGGAGCAGACGGCGAGGTTGGTCCGGGAGCTCATCGCCCGGTGCGAGGTGCCTCTGCTGCTCGACGCGGACGGCATAAATTCGTTCGAAGGACACTACGACGAACTCCTAGAATCGATCCGGGGAAAAGAGGCGGTCGTTTCTCCGCATTCCGGAGAGCTTCGGCGCCTTACCTCCGAAGATGTGGCAGAGTCGCCTCCGTCGAAGCGTATCGAGCATCTGCGCGCGCTCTCTACGTCGGGCGGTTTTGTGCTCGTCCACAAGAGCGCGCCGACGATCGTCGCCCAGCCTGAAGGCCATCTGTACGTGAATGTCGCGGGCCACCCCGGCATGGCTACAGCTGGCAGTGGAGATGTGCTGACCGGCGCGATCGGCGGATTTCTCGCGCAGGGATGTTCAGCAGGAGCAGCGGCGAGAGCTGGCGTTTATCTTCACTCGAGGGCAGCCGACATAGCGGCGCTGAATACGGGTGAGGGCGGTATGATCGCGGGTGACTGCATGAGAGCCCTGTCAATCGCACTCGGCGAGCTCGAGTAGCGGAGAGCGAACCGGCGGTCGGACCGAGCCGGGAGAAAGGGGGATCGCCTCAACGCCGTGTCCGAACGATTAAAAGAAGATGAATTCATAGAGGCACTGAGGGCAGCCTTTCCTGAATCGAACCTCGGCGACGATGCCGCTGTCGACTCGCATGACGGGGGGACTCTGCTCGCCACGGATGCTATGGTGGAAGGTGTGCACTTCAAGCGGGACTACGCCACCTTGTCGCAGGCCGTTCAGAAGCTCGTCACCTCCAATGTTTCCGATATCTATGCGATGGGCGGGAAACCCCGCTCCGTGCTTTTCACCGCCGGCCTGCCCTCCGGATTCAGCAGCGCCGATATGGAGCAGGTGATAGGCGGCCTGCACGCAGGCTGTACCTATTACGGGATCAGCCTGGCGGGTGGGGATACCGTCTCGAGCCCCGGTGGCCTCTTTTTTAGCATCGCCGTGACGGGTGGCCTCGAGGGAAGGAAGCCGCTGACCAGGAAGGGCGCAAGGCCTGGGGATTCGATCGTCCTCTTCGGTGAATGTGGAGGCTCGTCGGGCGGATTGCTCATTATCGATGTGATATTTGCGGGGCTGCAATTATTCCCCGGAAATCCACCCCCCAACCTTCCTGAGTGGGAGAGTTTCGAGCCTCTCGTGCGATCACTCTCGCTCGGGAGCGGAGATGATGATATCTCGGCGTTGTGCGAGGGATTCGGCGAGTACTGGAAAGCTGCACTCTCACTGGTCAAGCAGCACGTAGTTCCAGCCGCCCGACCGCTGGAAGAGAGGTTGTTTGCCGAAGGGGAACCTTCCCTGACCGCTGCCATAGATGTGAGCGATGGGATCGCGCGAGACCTTCGGCATCTCTGCGTGGAGAGCGGTGTAGGAGCCGAGATCGAGGAGCGCGCGCTAGAGATTCCAAAGGCGCTCTCGGATCTGTTCGAGTTAGATCGAGAGAGTATTACAGAGTTTGCGCTCTCCAGCGGGGAAGAATACGTTATTCTCGCGGCGGCGCGGGGCGCCGGGTTGCCGGCGGGTGCAGTTTCTATCGGGCGAGTGACTCCGGTCACCGATGGCCTGGTGATCGTTGGCGAGGATGGAGAGCGCCGTGAAATCCCGGACACAGGATACCAGCACGAGTTCTAATAGAAGAGGAGGACGGATGCTCATATATCTCATCCGTCACGGGCAGACCGACTGGAACAGGGACCGGAAGATCATGGGCACGGGTCCCATACCGCTCAACGACGAGGGCCGCCGATCGGTCGGGATTCTTGCGGCCGCGCTGGAGAAGGAATCGATTCAGGCCATATATACAAGCACCGTGAAGAGAGCGTCGGAGACCGCTGCCATCCTCGCCGGGCGTTGGGGAAGCAACATCGTGGAAGAGCCGCTGGTGAACGAGTCCCCCTACGAGCTCTGGGCGGGCAAGAGATACAGCGACCTCTCCGGCGATCCGGATTTTGAGCTCTACTCGACGAAGCCTACCGAGTCGAAATTCTCGCTGGGCGAGGGTATGGTGGATATCCAGCGCCGGGCCCTGGAGGCCGTCGAGCGAGCATGCGCCGAGAGCGCAGGCCCGAAGGTCGCGATAGTCTCCCACAGCGATGTGATCAAGCCGCTCGTCACACATTTTCTCGGTATGGACCTCGATGACATGCACCGTATTTCTATCGCGAACGCATCGGCGACGCTCCTCTCGCCCAACGCTGGATCCAACCGCCTGAGGTATATCAATTTTGCTCCATGGAAGTGGAAGCCGTGAGCGGAGGGCTGATTTTTATTGACGTGGGACACAGCGCCCTTTAGTGATATTACATAGTCATTTCTTCGCCGGGGCGGCACTCTTAACACAGAAAGGATGGTCGGAATGTCTAAAGGGCCAAGTGAAGTCATTGAATTTGCAAAATCGAACAATGCGGAATTCATCGATATCAAATTCTCCGATTTTCCCGGTTCCTGGCAGCATTTCACACTTCCCGCCAGCGAGTTTGGGGAAAAGCTTTTCACCGAGGGTCTCGGTTTCGACGGATCGAGCATCAGGGGGTGGAAGAATATCAACGAAAGCGACATGCTCGTGCTTCCCGATCCTTCGACCGCTTTCATGGATCCCTTCTTCAGGCATCCGACGCTCAGCCTGATAGGCAACATCCTCGATCCGATCACCAGGGAGCCCTACAGCCGCGATCCGCGCTACATAGCGCGAAAGGCGGAACAATATCTCGTCGACAGTGGCCTCGCCGACAGGGCCTTCTTCGGGCCCGAGCCGGAGTTCTTTGTTTTCGACGACGTCCGGTTCACACAGAACGAGAACATGGGGTTTTTCAGCGTCGATTCGGCGGAGGGTTACTGGAACACGGCGAGGGAGGAGGATCCCAACCTCGGATACAAGGCGAAGTTCAAGGGCGGATATTTTCCAGTGCCGCCGACAGATTCGCTGCAGGATTTAAGGAGCGAGATGGTGAAGATTCTCCAGAGCTGCGGGCTCACGCCGGAGATACAGCATCACGAGGTCGCGACCGCCGGGCAGGGGGAGATCGATCTGAGATTCGGCACCCTGACGAAGATGGGAGATGCGCTGGCGATATTCAAGTATGTCGTCAAGAACACGGCGCGCATGCACGGGAAGACGGCCACATTCATGCCGAAACCGCTCTACGGGGACAACGGCTCCGGAATGCACGTTCATGTCTCTCTCTGGAAGGGGGACGATAACGTATTCTACGGGCACGAGTACGCCGGCCTGAGCGAGACCGCCCTCTATTTCATCGGAGGCCTGTTAGAGCACACCCCCTCGCTGCTCGCGCTGACCAACGCCTCGACCAACTCCTACAAGAGGCTCGTCCCTGGATTCGAGGCGCCGGTGAACCTGGCCTACTCGAGCAGGAACCGGAGCGCGTCGATCAGAATACCGGCATACTCTGAAACTCAGCAGGCGAAACGGGTCGAGTTCAGATGCCCGGACGCGACGGGAAACCCATACTTCACCCTCGCGGCCATTCTTATGGCTGGGTTGGATGGGATAGATAACCGGATTCATCCGGGGGAGCCGCTGGACAAGAACATCTACGACATGCCTCCGGAGGAGCTCGAAAATGTCCGCAAGGCTCCGCCAGATCTCGAAACAGCGCTCACCGCCCTCGAGAACGACCACGGCTATCTGCTCAAGGGTGATGTGTTCACAAGAGACGTGATCGATACATGGATCGCGTACAAACGGGAGAACGAAGTAACGCCTGTCCGGAGCAGGCCGACACCGTACGAGTTCATACTCTACTACGACGTGTAAGACTCGGCCGGCAGGAGCCTCTTAGGATTCCGGGGTCAGCGAGAGATATGCCTCGACAACTTCTGAAACGTTCAGACCTGCCTTCTCTGTCCACCGCGAAGGGGCTCGCGGATATGACCCGTTTCGCCGGCGAGACGAGGGAGGCCTACCGCGGTTTTCTCCAACGGCTCGAAAAAAGGCACAGGGCTGGAGCGTCTGGTGTAGAGACTGTCCGCCTGGGCGCCGACGGGGTGGAGACGATCGTCGTCCACCTCTACGAGGCGCTTCGTTCGATGATGGGCGGGGAAATGGGGCATCCGCCCGCTATCGTCGCTCTGGGCGGCTTCGGACGGCGGGAGCTTAACCCTCGGAGCGACGTCGATCTACTTTTTCTCACCTCCTCCAGAAGAGCGAAGAGGACGGGGGTCTTCACCGGCTACTTCGTAAGGATGATGTGGGATTCGGGTCTCGAGTTGGGCCATTCCGTGCGTTCTCTCACACAGCTCAAGAAAGCGATCAAGTCCGACCTCGATCTCAAGACAGCGCTTCTCGACGGTAGGTGGCTCTGCGGCGACGAATCGCTCAAAGAGAATCTCGCCGTGCTCAAGTCGACGTTGCGGCTGCAGGAGGGCGGCGGGCTCCTCGAAGGGAAGCTCGAGGAGGCTCAAAGACGCTGGCAGAAATTCGGGGGAAGCTATCATCTGATCGAACCCAATATCAAGGAGAGCCCGGGAGGTCTGAGGGATTACCAGACGATAAGATGGATAGGTATGGTTCTTCCGTGGGCGGGCACCATGGAGGGTCTCTACAGGCTCGCCGTCATAGACAGGGGCGAGATAGGCGATATTGGGCAGGCGTTCGATTTTCTTCTTCGCTCGAGGAACGAACTGCAGTTCTACTCAGGGAGGAATTGGAACACTCTTACCGTCGATCTCCAACGGGCTGTGGCGGGAGGACTCGGCTATAAGGACGAGAAAGGGTTTTTGGCCGTCGAACATTTCATGAGCGATTATTACAAGCACTCGAAGTCGATATACAGGGCGCTTGAACGGTTTCTGGCGGAGACGCACGGGAAAGGAGCACTCCGGATCTTCGATGGCTCCCTCTACCGGCGCGTTGGGACGAAGCGGCTCGGTCAACTCGATCTGAGACTCACCAGGGAAAGGATGAAACGCGATCCGCTCTTCGTCTGGAAGGAGCAGCTGCGGACAGACAAGCGGCTCTCACCTCATCTCGAACGCAGGGTCCGAAACACCTTCAAGCCCGCACTGATCGATCCCGCCGCGCTGTCCCGGATGAGAGAATCTTTCTGCGAGCTTCTCCTGTTGCCGGGCGAGAAGGAGCCCGCGATCCGGTCGATGCACGAGCTGGGCGTGCTCGGGCTCATATTTCCTCCCTTCGACCGGCTGACCTGTCTCAAGAGATACGATCTCTACCACCAGTACACCGCGGATGAGCACAGTTTGAAGGCCGTTTTATACCTCGAAGAACTCGCCGGGAGAGAAGGCGGGCTCATTTCGCGCATCTACAACGAAGTGGCCGAGAAGACAGAGCTCTACCTCGCCACGCTCCTGCACGATGTCGGCAAGGTACGCGCGAGGGGGCATGCGACGGCCGGCGCCCGGATGGTCGAAGAACTTTTGAAGGACTTCCCGCTGTCTGCGAAAACGAGATCGACCATCGTCTTTCTCGTCAGGAATCACCTTCTTCTTTCCCATTTCAGCCAACGAAGGGATATGGAGGATCGTGACACGAGCCTGCAGTTCATCCGTCGCGTGAAGAACCATCTCAATCTGAAGCTGCTCTATCTCTTGACCTACGCCGATCTCAAAGCGACCGGGCCGGGGGTCTGGACAGGCTGGAAGGAGAGCCTGCTGGAGGATCTCTACTACAAGGCGAGCAGGATACTCGCCGAGAAATCGGAGCTCGGCAGCTCGTACGGCAGCATCATGGAGAAGAAGCGTGGTCGGATCATGGCCTCCTGCCGCACAGGGGATGAGAAGAAACGGATGAAGGATCACCTCGGAAAGCTGCCAGGCCGGTATCTGATGGTCGTTTCTCCGTCACAGTGCAGAAGACATCTCGAGATGACCGAACAGCTAGGAGGGGCCCAGGCGGTAACCGACTTCAGAAGGCTCCGGCATGCGATCGAGCTCACCGTCTGTACCCGCGACAGGCCCTTCAGGCTGTCTCAGTTCTGCGGAACGATCACCATCAACGATTTCAACATACTCGGAGCCTTCGCCTTCACACGCACGGACGGCGTCGTGATCGACCTCTTCCACGTAGAACGGATCGATGGAGGGCTTTCTCTCACGGGCGAGACGAAGGATAAGATCGCGCTGGATCTTCGCGGCATCCTGCGGGGCAGGGTCGATCTCGAAAAGGCCTACAACGCGCATATCAAGAAATGGAAACGGAAGATCCCGTCCGTAATACCTATACCCTGTGTCGTGGAGTTCGAGAACGATCTTTCCAGGGAAAGCACGATCATCGACTGCACTGCGAGCGACCGTCCAGGAGTGCTATACATGATAACCAGGATCCTTTCCGAGGAGGGGCTCGACATACAGAGCGCGCAGATCACGACGCGGGGCGGCCTGGTCGCGGATTCATTCTACGTACGGACCTCCCGGGGGCGCAAGTTGGGCGACGCGCGTATGATGCGCCGTGTGCGGGCCCGCCTCGTGCGGGAGCTGGGGGATTAAGAACCGCTTTTACCCGCGCCGGCATCCACAAACCGGTCGAATATATCCCTCACAGACCTCTTGACCGATGCGAGACGCTCGAGGGTCGTGCCTTCGCCGGGAAGGATCGGACCGAGGAGATGTCCAAGGTAATCCTCGAAAAACATCTCGCGCTCGGGAATCGGAGGGTAGACGAGTTCATGGTGGGCGGCGGCATGCTCGATGAGGTAGTAGAGCCGCCGGGCGTGAAGTAGGGATTCCGCCTCCCCTTCGCTCAGACGGTTTTCTGAGACTAGAGCGTCGAGTCTCACAGCAGCTGATACCGCCCTCGCAGCGCCAGGCCGCGCCTCGATGAATGCGATATCGTAGAGCCCCCCGGCTGCGTGCTTGATATCCCAGGCGCCGCGCGACAACGATTCGAGTTTCTCTCTGGCTCCGCGCAGCCCGGTTTTGAAATCGCCGGTTGACAGCGCTTCGAGAGCCCGGTCGTAAACGAGTCTCTCGAAGGCCTCGCCCGTTTCACGGTCGCCGCAAAGAAAACGGCATTTCGAGTAGGCGAGAAGTTCCCATAAGTCCGCGCGGTCCTCTAAATACCGGCGGTACGAGCCGATGCTCTGGACGAGCGGGGAGCTCTCGCCCTCGCCTCTGAGCCGGAGATCGATGGCCGCGGCATGGGTTTTCCTGCCAGACTCGATCATGCGCCGTACCGTCTCGGCCGCCCGGGACGGATCGAATCCATCTCCCGCCACGGCGACGAGGTCGAAGTCGCTGCCGAGATGGCATTCTCCGCTTCCCAGCGAGCCGAGCGCGATTATCGCCAACGGCTCTGTGGTCCCTCCGCTCAGCGAGAAGAGGCGCTCTATAACGGTTCCCATCGCGCCTGAGAGCAAAGGGCCGAGTCTCTCGAGCCCCGATTCGGGGAAGGGATTACGGCAGTGGATGTGGAGGAGCTGTTCCTCGTACCAGCGGGCGACATCGCCGGCCTCTTCCCCCTCTGGTTCCGGAGCGGGCGGCAGGCCCTCGGCGAGAGCGTCGAGCAGCTCGATTCGGCGGTCGATCACTCCGGTCAGGCGGCTGCTGGCGGCGGAGATCACGAGGAAGAGTCTCAGCAGGTCACGCGAACCGGCGAGCAGCTCGAGGGTCTGGCGCACCGATCTGGTAGCCTTGATGATTCTGACGAGGTTTTTTAGAGTGAGCTCTGGAGAGGGCGTCCGGCCCACCTCTTCGAGGATGACAGGGAGCGAGCGTCCGGCGGTGTGAAGCGTCTCCGGACTCTCGAGCCTAGGAAAGTCGCCGTAGACGAGCGAACTGAGGAACCGATGGGCCTGTGCCCCCTCTTCGATACCGTATCGGCTCAGCACATCCTTGACCTCGCGCTCGCCGGCCGGCAGCGAAAGAATAAGCGGGATCTCACCGGATGGGCTTCCCTTGAAAAAAGATGCGAAGAGCTCGCGGACGGTCGAGATCGCCTTGCCAAGCTCAGTTCTGAAATGAGGAGTATCTATCCCCTCCAGGGCGCTGTGGGCGACGCGGGCCCCGAGGGCCTCGAGATCGAGCTCGTCGACAGGAACAGTATGGGTCTGGATGTTCTCCATGAGTTGAAGGCGGTGTTCAATGGTTCTGAAGAACCGATAGCTGCCGCCGAGGCTGCGCCACACCTCATCCTCGAGCAAGCCGAAGTGGTGGCATCTCTCCAGCGTCTCGAGCGTGTTTCTCGACCGAACGTCTCGGCGCGCCTTTCCGTGCACCAGCTCAAGCGCCTGGGCTATGAACTCTATATCCCGGATGCCGCCCCACATCAGCTTGATGTTGCTCTCACGCTCTCGGCCGGGAAGCCCGCGGACCGCCCGATCACGCATTGTATGGATCTCGGAGATATCCTCCAGGCCTCCGATCGGGCCGAATACGACACTGTTACAGTTATTGATGAATTCGTCCGCGATATCGGTGTTGCCCGCCGTGAAGCGCGCTTTCAACAGGGCCTGTTTCTCCCATGGTCTTGCCCTGAGCTGGAGATAGCCGATGTGGTTGTTCAGAGATATGACCAGAGGGCCGTTCTCGCCGTCCGGCCGCAGCCGGAGGTCGACACGGTAGAGGGAGCCCTCCTCGGTCGGCGAAGCGAGATAGCTTGTTATGCGCCGGGCGAGAGAGGTGTAGAAGACGTATTCCTCGCCCTTCCCGTCTATACCGCAGACATAGAGGAGATCGATGTCGGACGAGTAGTTGAGCTCGTAACCTCCCAATTTCCCCATCGAGATGATCGAGAAGCGGCGGAAGGGGTCCCGCCCGCCGAAGGGATGTTCATCCGGTGGTCCTCCGGCATCCGGCCGTTCCTCGGCATAAGCGAGCCGCGCCACCGTCTCTACGATTGCATCGGCGAGCAGTGAGAGTTCGGTGGTGATCTCCTCGACCGGCGCGAGACCGAGCAGGTCTCTCGTCCCGATGCGGAGTATTTCCCGCCGCTTGTAGCGTTTGATGCTGTTGAGTCGCCGGTGCGGATCAGTGAAGGCGGCTATCTGGGTCTCGAGCTCGCACGAGTAACTGCTGTATGATTTTATCCCCTCCAGGGTGTCCTCCTCGATCAGCCAGGAGAGATACCCCGGATTGCGGATCAGGATGTCGGTCAGGTAGTTGCTGCAGGAGAGGATGACGACCAGCAGGTGACAGAGAGGGCCTTCCAGGTAAATGGAGCCGAGCAGATGAGAGGGAGATATCGTGCTGTCGGCAAAACGGCTCAGGTTGACCAGCGCCATGTCCATGTCGGGGCAGGAGACAAGCTCGGTGATCAGCGCCCGGATATGGGACCGGTCCGGCTGGTTTTCATCCGGCAGGAGTCTGTTCCAGAGGGAGGAGGCCTTCGCGGGGTCCCTGAACCCGAGACGGGCGAATATCCCGGCGTGATCTCGAAACCCTCGGAGCTGTTCTATGATCTTCGTGATCGAGCCATCCATGAACTTTTTCTGGAACGGGTCCGCCATTTCAGTTACCCTTCATATTACCTGTGTTTATTGACTGATTGCACATTATCACCACAGAGATGGCCGTTCCAGATTAAACTGGCCGCGCCTGTTTTCTGCGGGCTGGGCGGTGATTCATAAGGAGTAGGGATGAAAAAGATCGAGGCCTATATCAAGCCTTTCAAGATCGATGAGGTCAAAGAATCCCTCATGGAGATCGATGTCGGCGGCATGACGGTGACAGAGGTAAAGGGTTTCGGCAGGCAGAAGGGGCACACGGAGCTCTACAGGGGGAGCGAATACCAGGTCGATTTTCTTCCAAAGGTCAAGATCGAGGTCGTGATCAAGAAGGAGGATGTCGAACGTGTCGTCGATGCTATTGTCAAGGCGGCAAAAACGGGGCAGATAGGCGACGGAAAGATCTTTGTCATGGACGTCGAAGACGCCGTCCGGATAAGGACGGGGGAGAGTGGTGAGGAGGTCCTCTGAGAGAGATGGAGGAATTATACCTCGGCATAGAGACCAGCTGTGACGACACGTCCTGCGCACTCTTCTCGCCCGGGCGGGGGCTAGTGGCCGATGTGACAGCCGCGCAGCTCGATCACGAGCGGTACGGCGGCGTTGTTCCGGAGATAGCTTCCCGCGCCCACATGAGAACGCTGCTCCCGATCTACGAGTCGGTCATGGAGGAGGCGCGTGTCGAGCTCGGCGACCTCCGGGGCATAGGAGTGACTCAGGGGCCGGGGCTCACCGGCTCTCTTCTGGTCGGGCTTTCCTTCGCGAAGGCCCTTGCATACGGGAGCGGAGTGCCGCTCGTCGGTATCCATCACCTCGAAGGGCACGTTCTGGCCAACGCACTCGAGGGAAGGTTCGAGACGCCCTCGCTCGTCCTCATCGTTTCCGGGGGCCACACGCAACTCGTCATGGCGGATATGATCGGGCGCTACAGGTTCCTCGGCGGCACGAGGGACGACGCCGCAGGTGAAGCCTTCGACAAAATAGGCAAGCTGCTCGGGCTGCCCTATCCCGGCGGACCGGCCATCGAGCGAGAGGCCGGCGGGGGCGACCCCGGGGCCTTCGACTTTCCCAGGGCCCTGAGGCAATCGGGCAAGTGCGATTTCTCCTTCTCTGGACTCAAGACGGCGGTCCGGCTCAAGGTCGAGTCGCTGGGTCGGCTGACTCCGGCCATCGTACGGGATGTTGCTGCCTCGGCGCAGGAGGCGATCTGCGACATACTAGCAGAGAAATCCCTCATGGCGGCGAGAAGGCTTGGAGCGAAGCGGTTTTACCTTGCGGGCGGCGTCGCGGCGAATGGGCGGCTCAGGGAGATGATGACCGAGCGTCTTGCCCCGGAATCGATTCCGCTCTCGTGGCCGGCGCCTAGATTCTGTACTGACAACGCAGCGATGATCTCCTGTGCGGCCTGTCATCACATCTCCATGGGCCATCAGGATGGGCTCGATCTCAACTCCTTTCCCAGGGGCAATCTCTCATCCTGGAGATGACGCCCGCGCCCGATATCTATTTCTGCAAGAACGATTGCAGAATCGTAAGCCAGCCCATATCCTTCTTCGCCAGCCGCCCCAGGACTAACCCATTGAAATAATAGTATGTTATGTCTCTGGGGATGCCTGAGCGCAGCCAGCCTTCTGCCCTTATTGTGCTTGGCATGTTATTTGCCAATCTCCTTTTACTACTGCTATTTGGAAGTGCGCGAGGTCGGGTGCCTTACGTAAAAGTTTAGAGAAGAATCGGAGAGAGTCGAATGCAGAGCTACAAGATACTCGTAGTCGACGATGAAGAGCACATTCGGAAGATCCTGAAATTCAAGCTCGAAAAACACGGGTACTACGTCATCACCGCGGAAAACGGTGAAGTCGCTCTTCAGATGGTTCGCCGCGAAAATCCGGATCTGATCATACTCGATCTGATGATGCCCAAGATGGACGGGTTCGGGGTTTGCAGGCGAATCAGGAGGAATTTTCAGACCGCCCAGATTCCCATAATCATGCTCACCGCCAAGAGCGACATGGTCGACAAGATCAAAGGGCTTGCCGGCGGGGCGAATGACTACCTTGTGAAACCCTACTCGAACGAGGAGTTGCTGCTCAGGGTCAAGAATGTCCTCGATTGGAACAGGCGCCAGAAGGACGCCAACCCCCTCACCGGATTCGCCGGCAACAGGGCTATCGAAAAAGAACTTCAGCGGCGAATCGAAAACAAGGAGTCCTTCGCGTTTCTCTATATGGATATCGATAATTTCAAGGCATACAACGATTACTACGGATACCAGAAGGGAGACGAGGCGATCCTCTTCCTCGCCGACATCATAACCGAGTCGGTAAATTCGCTGGGCGGATCGAGCGACTTCGTCGGACATATCGGCGGGGACGATTTCGTGATCATAACCTCCCCTGCCCGAGCCGAGTTCATCGTAAGGCATGTCATCGATGAATTCGACAAGGGATCGCTCGTGTTGATGAGTGAGGGCGACATCAGGCGGGGGTACATCGAGATAAAGAACCGAGTCGGCGAAGTCAAGAGGATACCCCTCATGTCCCTGACGATCGCGGTCGTCGTCGACGAGGGGGACAGGCTCAAACATTTTGCCCAGGCAAGCGATATCGCGTCGGAACTCAAGAAGTTCGGGAAGAGTATGGTGGGGAGTGTGGTCATCAGGGAGAGGCGAAAGGGAAACGCGGAGGTCGAAGCGGTCGTCGAAAAAAACGAGCAGTCCGGATGATCTTTCTGTAATCGAAGCGGCCGTGGCATGGAGGTGCCCGCTTGGCCAGCATAGCAACAACGGAAAATGACCTGAAGTTGGACAAGTTCCTTCATGAGGCGCAGGACGAACTTCAGTCGTTACGGCACGAAGTCGACAGGTACAAGCTCGCCTTCGATTCGGCCAGAATGCTGATAGGACACGAATATGTCAAGCCGCTCACGGCAATCAGCGGATATATGGAGTTGCTCGAGAGCGAACTCGACGGAAGCATCGATGAGAAGAAGCAGCACTATCTGGATAAGGTCAAGAGCGCGGTCGCGCGCCTTGATGAGCTGATCGATTCGACAGTACGGATGCTGAAAATCGGCGGCAATGTCGAGCGGATCTATTCGGTGGAAAAAGTCGATCTGCTGAAAATGATGGAAGCGATACGGGAGCGGTTGGGAGACGGGGAGGGCCGGATCAGGAGCCACATCCTGCGGGGGCTCGGTGTTGTGTCGCTCCGAAAAAGAGGGTTGGAGATCGTCATAGAGAATCTAGTTTCGAATGCCCTGAAACACAGCGGAACATCGAAGAATGTAGATGTTTCGATCTCCGTGATAGAGGAGAGGCGCCATGGGTCGGGAGGAAAGCTCCTCGTGGTGAGCGTTGAAGACAGCGGGGAAGGGATGCCGGAAGAGGAATTAAAAAAGGTATTCGACCGCTTTTATAGAGGAGACAACGCGGAGGGCCGCGAGGGTTTCGGACTCGGGCTCGCGCTCGTCAGGAGCATCATCACGATAATGAACGGGGAGATCAATATAGATAGTGAAGTTGGAAAGGGGACGCGGGTCACCTTTACCGTCCCGGTACACGACGGGTCCAGCGAGATACCTGAGACAATAGGGTAGGGTTTGATAAATGAGTATCGCTCGAAAGGCAAAAAAGCACTCCCAGGCGACACTGAGCGTTTCGCAGATACGGGTCGTCGAGCTTGTCGCAGTATTCTGTATTGTGTACGTGGCCAAGGAGATAGTCGGGTTCACCTACAGGACTAGCCTGGTGACGGCTGTGTTCCTCGGGGCCGCCTTCATGAATGTGCTCGTCACAGGACTGGAGAACATCGCCTCGAGGAATGAACGGGATTCATTCCGTGGAAAGCATATATGGGAATGGGCCACGGTGACGATCGATGTTCTGACCGTGATCGCCCTTATCTATCTGACCGGAACCGCCGAGAGCCCATTTATGTTTCTCGTGACGATCCCGCTATTTTTTGCAGGACGTCTCCTGCCGGCGATGGCGGCGGGTCTCACTGTAACCGCTGTTACGCTGTCGATGGTGACCATTCTGGGGCTTCTCGAACTCCGCGGGATCATTCCGCATTTCAGTTGCTACGCGGAGTCGACAGGCTATCCGCCGCAGCTCCACCATCTCGTCGGAACGATTCTGGTACTGGGCGGTTTCATGGGACTGATGACATACCTCTTTACGACATTCTACGAGAATTTCAACATCTATTTCAGGAACGCCGAGAACAGGCTCGTCAGCTCGCGCAGGCGCATCATAGAACTCACGAGACTCTATGACATAAGCCTGGGGATCAACTCCGTGATCAGTCTCGACACGCTGCTCAAGATGGTCTGCAAGGAGATGACGCTGTTGCTGAGGAGGCCGTGGGCCTCGGTCATCCTGCTGAATCAAAAGGAAGAGATCGTAAAACACATCGAACTCGGAGAGCACGGGGTCTCCTCGCATCCAAAGGGTGCGAAGGATGAGGAGTGGGACCCCCTCGTACACAAAGTGCTTAAACATGAGGACGGGCTCATGCTCGAGGACGCGTCGCGGGACGGGGCCGCATCACGCTCGGTGCTCGTCTCGGGCAGAGATCTCGGTTCCCTGCTAGCCGTTCCGATTTTCTCCGGCAAGGATACGCTCGGCATTATGCTCGTCGGCGACAAGTCATTCGAGCCGTTCACGCAGGAAGACATAAGGTTGATGACGATCCTGTCGAGCCAGATCGCGACTGCGATCGAAAAGAGCAAGCTCTATGAAGTGATGAGCGGCCGCCTCAACAGGCTCGAAAGGGAAAACGAGGGCCTGCAGAACGCCAACAGCCTGAAGATGAGCTATATCTCTAACCTTTCCCACGAACTGAAGACGCCGCTCACCTCGATCAAGGCCTATGTGGAATCGTTGAAGGATCACATACTCGATCCGACATTCGAGGAAAGCGACGAGTTTCTCGAGGTCATATCGAGGGAGACCGATCGGCTGATCCGTATGGTCAACAAGGTCCTCGACATCTCGAAGATAGAATTCGGCCAGCGTTCTCTGAAACGGAAAATCTTCGATCTCAAGACGTTGATCAACGAGGTCGAATACGCAATGCAGCTCTATCTGCTCGACAAGCGCCTGGAGCTCGTCATAGATCACGCTGAGGATCTTCCTATGATCGACGGCGACGACGATCTCATCAGGCAGGTCTTCATCAATCTGATCAGCAATGCAATCAAATTCTCAAATGAAGGATCCAAAGTCTTTATTGAGGCCGTCGAAGACTCTGTATCGGTCAAGGTCACGATTAGAGATGAGGGAGTCGGGATTCCGGAGGAGGATCTGAAGAATATCTTCAAACAGTTTTATCAGGTTTCGGGGAGCAAGGGAGAAGGTGTTGGTCTCGGACTCGCGATCGTCAAGAATATTATCGAGCAGCACGGAGGATACATCAATGTAAAGAGTGTCGTCGGCGAAGGAAGTGTTTTTACATTTACGCTGCCGAAAGAACATCACTTCAACGATTTGCTCGGATACATATTCAATTCAATGGAGGCTCGCGAGGAGATCCAGGAGATGTTCCAGCTTGCGGTCAAGGTCATAGCCGAGCTGCTTTCGGTGAAAATGGTTTCGATGATGCTCCTCGATCAGGAAAAGAAGGAACTCTTCATCAAGGTGGCCTACGGGCTCGGTGAAGAGGTTGTGGAGAATGTGCGTGTGCCCCTCGGAGGGGGAATCGCCGGAAAGGTGGTTGAATCGGGGGAGCCGCTTCTCGTCGAGGATGTCGAGAAGAACAAGATCAAAGGCCAGCCGAACAAGCCGCAGTACGAGACGAAATCCCTCATCAGCGTGCCGCTCAAGATAGGAACGACCGTTATAGGCGTCATCAACGTGAACAACAAGACGAACGGCCAACCCTTCAACAAGGACGACCTGGCACTGCTCATCAGTGTGAGCGAGAGACTGTCGAAGGTCATCGAGCGCATGCGGACGGCCGAGGACTCTCATGCGTTCCTCAAAGAGACGATACAATCCCTCACGTCGCTTCTCGCGGCGCACGAGAACGATACTAACGGCTTGATCAAAAAGCTCGTTAAGTGGTCTGTCAACGTCGCCCGGAAGCTGAACCTTAGCGAGAAAGAGATACAGGTCATACAGTATGTCTCGAGCGTGCATGACGTAGGCATGACGTGCGTCGGAGATCACATTCTCAGAAAAACGCTCGATCTCACAAGCGACGAGCTGGAGGAGATTCGGAAGCATCCACAGAAGGGCGCTTCGATCATGCGGCCCCTGGAGTTCGTGGAACTGGTGAGTCAGAACATATTGTTCCACCACGAGCGCATGGACGGTAACGGCTACCCGATGGGGCTCAAGGGGGATCAGATACCGATCGGCTCGAGGATATTATCGGTGCTGGACGCTTACGTATCGATGATCAGCGAAAGACCCTACCGGAAGAGAATGACCCCGGTAGAAGCAGTCGACGAGCTGATCCATCATTCGGAAACGCAGTTCGACCCGAATGTCGTCGCGGCGTTCATCGAACTCCTGATGGACGAGGGATATCTCGAAGTCGAGGAGTATACGAAGCTCAAAGAGAGAATACGGAAACCTGGAAAACACCATGTCGCTTATTAGCAGATGGGATCAGCGTTGTACTGGGTAGGAATCGATAAAGTATTCACGGGCGAGGCGGGAGTGGTCTCCTACCTGCTCGTAGTGGTGCTCGCCGCGTTTGTCTACTGTGCCCGGTCAGTACAGTCGGGGTGCGGCCCGGGAGCCGGAAGAATCTCCATCGGATTCGCCATGTTCCTCGCATCGCGAGTCCTGCTGGTCTCTCCGGTCATGTCGACTCATCAGCTCGCCGTCCTCCCGGCGCAGGCGCTTTCGGCGACGGGGCTCTATTTAATATTCAGAGCCACGTTCTTCGGTCAAGAACGGGCCCTCTTTGACGACACGCTTATATTCTGGGGCGGGGTAGCGGGTGCATTGCTCGGCGGAACGGCTTTCTTCCTTTTCGCCGATACGGTATCCGTCGGAACAGCGATACCGTTTATTGTCCTATTCGTGACATTCACGCCGGCCGGTATCCTGTCGGCGATCATACAGCGGCGATGGAGAAAGGGATTACGCGAAGAGGTGCTTTTTGTGTCGGCGGGCTTTATGCTGGTCGCTGCGACGGTAATCACCGGTTTTATCGGACTTGGATTCGTGTCGGCCGACAGCTTCTGGAGCCAGCTCTTTGCGCTCGGAGATCTGTTCGGCGTCATCCTGTTAGTTGCAGCATCCGCAGCCGTGCGCGGCGGAGGGCGGATTGCCGAAACAAGCTCATATCAGTCGGCCGGGTCCAGAGGTCCGAGATCCCATATCGCGTGGGATACGACGCCGATGGAGCAATTGAACAGCGTCGACAGCGCCATCGTAAGCGAGAATAATATACAGGACATAATGCAACCCATGGCGGAGATGCTCGCGGATCAAATCGGAGCCGATCTCGTGATATCGAGGGTCGCCAAAGCGGGCGACGAGTTGTTCGAAGTGGCCGCCTATTACAGCCTCGGCGAGACCGACTACCGGCAGTCGTCGAGACTCTCGATTACATCGGAAGATATGGATAAGCTCCGCAGGGTGGGATTGAAACACGAAGCCGGGTTCATCGTGGAATGGGGCGACTGTGTGGACAACGACGGCGAGTTCGTGCCAAAGGACATCGACTGGCGAGGCAGCAAAGCGATCGTTGCCCCCGTGTATGACCGGTCCGTGCTCGTTGCGTTTTTCGTGATCGGGTTCTTCCAGGACGAGCCTCCGCTGGAGGCCGTTCCTTTCATGAAATTTCATATGAACAAGGCACTCACGTTGATAAAGATGCAGCGGACAAGGGAAAAGATGCTCGACCGCGAGCGTTCGCTAGCTCTCTGCAAGGAGGAGCTCGAGAGCGTTAACCAGCTGAAATCGAATTTTATGTCGATTGTCTCCCACGAGCTCCGCACCCCGCTGACATCGATCAAGGCATATACAGAAACGCTTCTCGATAATATGGGGAGCATAAAGATCAAAACTGTTCAGGAATTCCTCAGTGTGATGAACGAGGAGAACGAACGCCTCATAAAACTCGTGGACAACATACTCAACTATTCGAGGATGGAGACGGGAAACCTCAAAGTCGAGAAGGTCTCCTGCAATCTCAATACCATGGTCGAGGAGATCCACGCGAATCTCAGGGCGAAGATTATCGCCGCCGACGTGAACATGGATATCCGGCTGCCGAAGCGCCCCGTAGTGATAGATGCCGACATGGAGCTCATAAGGCAGCTCGTGCAGAACCTCATCAGCAATGCGGTCAAGTTCACGCCGTGCGGGGGACGCGTGACCGTGATGCTGGAGGAGGAGGCCTCGGCGGCAAGGATCGTAGTGCAGGATACGGGAAAAGGCATACCGGAAGACCAGCTCGAGAGGATCTTCGAACGGTTCCACCAGGTTGACGCGAGCAATACCAGGGAGCATGGAGGCTCCGGCCTGGGGCTGGCGATCTGCAAGAACATTGCCGAATGGCACGATGGAAAGATATGGGTCGAAAACGTCAAAGATTCGGGCGCCAAGTTCGTCGTCATGCTTCCGATGAAGGATATATTTATAAGGCACGCGCCCGCGGTCGGGGTCATAGGCTCCCGGCGTTTCGAGCGTGAGAAGTATCTCACGCTGCTCGTCGAGTTAATCGCCGAATTCCTTCAAGCCAAGAAGTCATCGATTATGATCATCGACCATGATCAGCAGATACTGAGGGTCATAGCGGCGAAGGGTCTCGATCCGGAGTTCGTGCAGAACACCCGCCTCGAGGTCGGCGACAGGATAGCGGGGCAGGTCGCGCTCACCGGTCAGGCGCTTCACGTATTCGATATAGAAGAGGAAAAGGACTACGGAAGGGCGAACAATTCCGCCTTCTATGGAACCCATTCCTTCATCTCGGCGCCCTTGAAGAGGGGCAACGAGATAATGGGTGTCCTCAACGTGAGCGATCACGTAGAGGGGCGCGAATTCACGCGGGCGGACAGGGAGCTGCTGGAATCGCTCGGACCCATTATAGTAAATATGCTGAGGAAGCTGGATGCTTATGAAGCAGTCTCGTCCAACTTCGAGAGGTTGAAGGACGCAATGAGGAGTGTTCTCGATATAAGGGAGGCGTGGGGAAGCAAAAATCTCTCCGGCCTCACGCTTCTCGCCCTCAAGGTGGGGGAGTTGCTCGATCTCGACGACGATTCTCTGACTTCCCTCAGGCTAGGGATGAACATGTACGATCTCGGGCTTATGAAGATCCCTAGGAATCTGCGGTCGAAAAAGGAACAGCTGAACCGGGAAGAACTGGCGAGGCTCAGATCTCACACGAATATTGGATATGCTCTCGTTTCACCGATGGGACTCGAAGAGCGCATCATGAAGATGATCAGGAGTCACCACGAACATTTTGACGGCAGCGGCTATCCGGACGGCCTCGTGGGCACAGAGATCCCGATAGAGGCCAGGATCGTAAGTGTGGTCGATGCATTCAGGGCGCTGATCAGCGAAGGTCCCTACAGGCGCATATTCAGCATCGATGAGGCGAGAAAAGAGATAATAAAGAATGCGGGCACGAAATTCGACCCGCGCGTCGTCGGAGCTTTCGTCAAGGCGCTGCGCGAGCTCGGAGTAAGGGAGTACAAGGGCGAGCTCATACTCGAGGCGATCGAGCGCGAGCTCGAGCAGGAGCGGAGAACGAGAAGAAAAGAGGAGATTCAGGAGAAAGAAATGGCCAAGGAGGCAACCCCGTGAGCAAAGGCAAGATCCTTGTGGTAGACGACGAGATAAACATCACTCAGATCCTTCAATTCAGCATCGGCGCCGAGGGCTACGAGGTCATTACCGCCCAGAACGGTGAAGAGGCCATAGACAAGGCAAAGCGGGAGCAGCCCGATTTGATCATCCTCGATATCATGATGCCGAGAATAGATGGGTATGAAGCGTGCCGTATACTCAAGGCCAATCCTATGACCAAGAACATCCCGGTGGTTCTACTCACCGCTAAGGGCCGGGATATAGATAAAAGGCTGGGGCAGGAAGTGGGCGCGATCGACTATATAGTGAAACCCTTCAGCCCGAACAAGCTGATCAACAGGATCCAAAAACTTTTATCCTGCACGAAGTAGTTTTGAATTGCTGGGGGAAGCGGGTCAATCTATAATCTTTCTCGCTATGACACCACGAAAAAGTCCAATTTCCCTGGTAGATGTGGCTCTTCCCCTTCCCGTGGATAGGCTCTTTACCTACATGATTCCCGAGGCTTTTACCGGAACTGTCGGGCGGGGAGCGCGCGTAGTTGTGCCGTTCGGCGCCCGGCGGATCACCGGATATGTCGTCGGCGAGAGAAATCGCGCGCCCGCCGGGATGAAGCTGAAAGAGGTCATTTCCCTCGTGGACAAGGAACCGCTCCTCGACGAGATCCTGCTCGATATCGCCGATTGGATGGCCGGCAGGTATGTCCACTCGCTCGGTGAGGTGCTCAAGGCGATGCTTCCCGCAGGGATAAAAGGCCGGGGGAGGCTTCGCGAGGAGAAGGACTCCTTCCCATCGGAACCGGAATTCCCTGTTCTCGAGCCGGATCAGCAGAAGGCTTTCGACGAGGTCACAGGGGCGGTCGTGCGGCGGGAAAAGAGCGGGTTTCTTCTGCACGGAGTGACGGGGAGCGGCAAGACCGAGGTTTACCTCAGGTGCATCGGCGAGGTTCTGGAGCGGGGAGGGAGCGCCCTCGTGCTCATTCCCGAGATCGCACTCATCCCCCAGACGACAGCCAGGTTCAGGAGGCGGTTCGGTTCGAAGATCGCTGTTCTGCACAGCAGATTGACTGGACCCCAGCGTTCTGCGATCTGGCGCGGTGCGGCCGGTGGGGAGATTCGTGTTGTGATCGGGGCGCGGTCAGCCGTCTTCGTGCCTCTCAAACGGCTCGAGATCATCGTCGTCGACGAAGAGCAGGATACATCCTTCAAGCAGGAAGAAAAGCCTCACTACAACGCAGTCGAAGTGGCGGGACGCAGGGCAGAACGGGAAGGCGCCGTTCTTCTGCTCGGTTCGGCGACGCCGTCGTTAGAGACATACGCGTCAGCTCGAAAAGGGGACATGGGGTATCTCCTGCTTCGCTCGAGACCGGCCGGCGGAAAGATGCCGGCGATAGAAATTATCGATATGCGGGGGCGCGAGGAGCTGGTCTCCTCCGAACTGATCGATGCTCTCGAAACCGTGCACGAGAGGGGCGAGCAGGCGATTGTACTGCTCAACAGGCGAGGCCACGCGAACTACGTCCAGTGCCGCAAGTGCGGATGGATCGCTCGGTGCCCGAACTGTTCGATATCTCTCACCTATCACAGCAGAGGCAACGAGCTGATTTGCCACTACTGCGGTATCGGTAGGAAGCCCCCCGAGGACTGCCCGTCATGCGGAGCTTACCGTATGATTCACAGGGGTGTCGGGACACAGCGCATCGAGTTGGAGCTAGGCAACCTTGTTCCGGGGCTCCGCGTCGTGAGGATGGACATGGATTCGACGTCGGGCACGGGTGGACACCTGAGGATCTTGGAACAGTTCGCCAAGGGAGAAAAGGACGTGCTTCTCGGCACGCAGATGGTTGCCAAGGGGCATCACTATCCGGACGTAACGCTGGTCGGCGTACTCTCGGCCGACGCCGGGCTCAACTTCCCCGATTTCAGAGCAGCCGAGAGGACATTCCGGCTCCTTTCGCAGGCCGCAGGGAGAACGGGAAGGGGAGACCGGGAGGGTAGGGTCATCGTTCAGACATTTTCACCGGACCACTTTCTCTTTGAGCACTTGATTTCGCACGATTACCAGGGCTTCGCGGAGCAGGAGCTCGAGCAGAGGCGCGAGCTGGGATATCCGCCCTCGGGGAGCATTTCTCTCTTTACCGTATCGGCCAGAAGCGAAGAGGTCGTCCGCAACGCAGGCGAGCTGCTCGCCCGGTCGTTAGCCGCTGCCCTCGATCCGAAGACCTACGGTGTGCTGGGGCCCACCGAGGCCCTCCTGGGAAGGCTTCGGGGAAAATACCGTCTCCAGGTCCTCGTCAAGGGCGAGCTGGACGACGGGGCGCGAAAGAGGCTTGTCGCCGCGGCGAAAAGGACGTTGAAGGAATCCAAGGGAGTCGATCTGAGGTGGGACTTCGATCCGGTGCAATTTTCCTGATGGGACGGGATAGGAGCGTGATGCGAGGTTTTCGGGGCGGATCTTATAAACGCTGATAATTCTTGACACCCAGGGGGCTGCTTGCTACTTTTCCTATGGGTAGTAACCAATCCGCTCCTGCGGAATGTCGCATCCCATACGCCTGAGTTTTCAGGAGGACCCCCCGGGATATATAACAAGAAGCAAGCTGATCAAGCGGAAGGGTTCGTACGGTATAGGTTTCTAAGGTAGTGGGATCAAACGGAACTAGAAGGAGGTTCTGTTCCGATGAGAAAGAATTTTGTGGTACTACTGGTGCTGGTCGCGGCACTGTCGGCAATCTTCGCTTGCAAGAGCGTGGAAACGACGAGTGCGATGCTCCACAACGATCATGGTCAGTTCGATCTGGCCATCGAGCAGGCGCAAGCCGCTCTGGCCAAGAATCCGAACGATGCGGAAGCTCATTTTCAACTTGGAGTCGCCTACAGCAATACAAAGAAGATGAGGGAAGCGTACGACGAGTTCACGGCCGCCGCTCAACTGGACCCCAAGGGCAAGCTCGAGGATGCGGAAAACAATATAAGGAGCAACTGGGCTCGCCACTTCAACAACGGTGTGGCAGAGTATCAGAGCGATAATTTCGCGGGGGCAAGTGTGGAATTCGAGGAGACCGTCGCGTCTGATCCGCGTCAGATAAAGGGCTGGCTAAACCTCGCGAAGGCCTATTCGAGGGTCAGCGAAGAAGATTCCACCTATCTGGAAAAGGCATTTTCGGTCGCCGACACTCTCCTGGCAAAGGTCACCAAGGAAGACGACGAGTATGGCGACGTCCTCGCCCTCTCCGGAAGGCTCCTCATCGTACGGGGGGACAAGGAGGAGGCGTTCGGTATCTTCGAGAAGCTCATCATTGACGATCCGGCCAATTTCGACATTCTCGAGGGAGTCGGAGGAGACCTGATGGGCGAGGGGGATTTTGCCAATGCGGCTCTTTTCCTCGAGCTCGCCACCGATGGAAGGTTGAAAACGGATTCGGAAGACTTCGATCTCTACTACAACCTTGGCGTCTGCTACAACAAGACCGAGAATTATTTAAAATCAGTCGAGGCCTACCAGAACGCTATCATGATGAAGGGTGATGACAAGAGCGTGAACTACGCTCTCCTGCTCACCTATTACGAGGGGGAGCTCTACGACGAAGCGATCATGCAGGGGCAGAACTACACTGACATGTTCCCCGCCGATCCGAGAGGGTGGCAGGTTCTCAGCCTTTCCTTCAACAAGAAAGGCATGAAGATTATGGCCGAGGAGGCCTTCAAGAAGTATCAGGAGGTCACGGGCCAGTAGGGTTTAAGCTGCTTTTTGGGTGGGCTTTGGGCCCACCCGGCAGCATAGATAGAGAGTTTTGGAATAAATCTTGCGAATTACATGCTGTAGATGCGACAGAGCCCATTTGGCTTGACAGATGGGGGCGATTTTTATAATATTGAATTGCATCAGAGGAATCATTTCCTTCAATTTTCTTCGAATTCCCGCAAAGAGCGAGGGATGGAGCCCGGGCGAGGGGATCCCGTTTAATATCCGATAACCTGGTATACATTATTCCGAATGAGAGAATAGCGGTTAAGAAATCACGAACAAAGAGGTATGTGTGTATGGACATCGCGGAATTGAAAAGCAAGAAGATCGATGAACTGCTCGAGTTGGCCACGGAGCTCAAGATCAACGGGCTCGGCAACCTGAGGAAACAGGAGATCATTTTCAGGATACTCGAGGCGCAGGCCCAGCTGAACGGCATTAT
>DAOUUU010000126.1 GCA_030667985.1 Candidatus Krumholzibacteriota bacterium | reverse complement strand
TGTCAGATGGCTCGAGGTTGGAAACACCTACACCGACGAGACGCACCTTCTTCTTAAAGCGTTCGTCTTCGAGAAGCCTTACCGCCTCGGTATATATCTTATCGGAAAGGTGCACGGATCGCTCGAGAGTGGAGTTTCGAGTGATCGTCTTGAAATCGGCCGTCTTGAGCTTGAGTATCACGGTGCGTCCTTTAAAACCCTGTTTTCTGAGGCGCCTTGCGACACGGTCCGATTGCGCGAGAAGGATTTTCTTGATGATAGAGTGGGAACTCGTATCCTCGTCGAGCGTCACCTCTCCGCTTATCGACTTGGGCGCCGTGTAGGAAACGACGGGCGAGCCGTCACTTCCTTCGCATATCCTGCGAAGACGCTCGCCAAACTTGCCGAAACGGTCAGTAAGGTACTCCTGCTCGAAACGCTTCAGGTCGCCCACGCACCGTACGCCGAGCTTTGAAAGCTCCTCACCACTCTTCTTACCAATACCCGGCACCTTGCCTATCGGAAGTGTAGCGAGGAACGACTCGACCTCCCCCGGTGGAATTATCGTAAGACCGTCCGGCTTGTCCATGTCGGACGCTATCTTCGCCAAAAGCTTGCAGGTCGACACACCGATCGAGCAGGTGAGAGTCGTTTTACTCTTGATCCGTGATTTTATCGCAAGCGCAGCCTCTGCAGGCGGCCCGAAGAGCGCCGCAGTGCCTGTCAGATCGAGATAGGCCTCATCGACAGAGACCTGCTCTACAAGCGGTGAGAAATCCCCGAGGATACCCATTACGACGCGGGAGATCTCGACATAGCGCCTCATACGGCCCGGAAGGTAGACACCATTCGGGCAGAGTCGCTTTGCCTGGAATATCGGCATTGCAGAGTGGACACCGAACTTCCGCGCCTCGTAGCTCGACGCCGAGACGACTCCCCGCTTGGAACTCCCCCCGACGATCACGGGCTTCCCACTAAGCTCCGGATTGTCGAGCACCTCGACCGACGCATAGAATGCGTCCATGTCGATATGCGCAATAACGCGATGCCGCATGCCGTCGGGCGTTCCGCCCCACGCACTGCTTCTCGCACCGTCGCGGTCTGTTCTGTTGATATTATCTGCCATAGCATCTTCGAGATAAGATTACATCAGCAGGGAATCGTTCGGCACGAATAAAAATCTGCGCCGGGACAAAATCCCGGCGCTACTAACTCAGCGATTAATTTAGTTAACATAATATTGGTCTCAGCGCTGGAACTAATATTATGTTAATTAACCCGAAAACTCCCTACCGCAGCAGGACCATCTTCTTGGAGACAACCTCCTTGCCAGCCCTCAGGCGATAGAAGTAGATCCCGCTCGCTACAGCACGGCCGGACTCGTCCACACCCTGCCAGGTCACTACATGCAGGCCCTTATCTTCTCGTCCTCTGACGATAGCCGCGACCCGTTTACCAGTGACATCGTATACCTCGAGCAGTACATCAGCCGCCGCAGGCAGGTAGTAGCTGATCTCTGTCACGGGATTGAATGGGTTCGGAACGTTCTGGTGGAGGGCAAGTGGAGCCGCAGGCGTTTGCACCGCCTCGGTCTCGAAGAGCACCACCGTCTCATCACCCAGCACATAATCGACTCTGTAGACGTAGCTCTCGCCCGGCTCGGCATCTGTGTCGATGCACGTATATGTATCTCCTTCATGCTCGATCTCTACAGAGCCGAGTTCGTCGAATGTGCCACCCAAAGCCATCCGCCGCGAGACAGAAAATGAGATATCGCCATCCACTTCGGAGAGCTGCCAGCTGAGCTCGACGCCCTCTGGTCCATTCTTCGCCTCGAATCCCTGCAGCATTACCGCAACCGGCGCGAATATGAAATCGACCTGGGATGTGGCGCACAGAATAACGTTGCACACATTGTCAGCAATCAACGTATATGTGATTCCCTGGATCAGGGGCTCTTCCAGGGTCAACAAGACTTCGTAATAATTAATCAGCTCCGCGCTCGAGACCGGAATCGTATCGACCGGGTTGTCCTTCTGAAATAATATGTACTTTTCGGATTGCCCATCACGTACACTTTCTGTGAATGTCGCCACGATATGGCTTTCGTCCTGAACCGTGACATATGACAGATATGGTGGTTGCGGTGGAACCCAACAGTTCGGATCGTTTATATATAGTTGATCGTAAGGAAGAGCCTCTACCTCCACGCCTTCGCAGTTCAGGATCTTCAGATACGGGCTGCCTGTAAAGGGCTCGAGGGTAATAGATTCCAGAGTCGTATCCATGACCAAAAGCGTTGCGCTGAATGCCATCACCCAAGTAGTACTATGGCAGGAGTTGAAGCACAAGGCCAGGTTACCGGGAACACCACCCAAAATGGGGCCGACGGCATCTGGGTGGTAGTTCGGGCCGAAAACAGCGATATTGTCCGAGCTCAACACGGTTTGGAGCTCGATGCACTTCAAGCCGGTTTCAGGCGGGAGGGCAAAACAGTAGAATGTAAACACGCCCGTACCATCAATACACCAATCAACACGCCCCTCATCCTCAAACAATCCTATGTATCCCTGCGGTGGAAGCTGGGCGGAAGCATAAGAAGACACGAGCAGGATAAGAACAAAATAGATAGCCATCCGTTTCATGGCAGATCCCCCCCTTTGGATCGATATTACTATGTTCTTGAAAGACGCTTTGAACCAAGCATTACTATTGGGCCGATAGGCGCTCCTCCAGCGACAGAATCAATACAGACATCCGCCCCTATTTAGATATTTGATTTGTAGATCGTTCCCTGATCCGATATCCCGCTTACGCATCACATTATACACCTATTTACAGAAAATTTAAAGACATATCCCTGGACGTGAAAACGGCAGCGGCTTTGCCGGATCGTCCGGCCTCTGCCGCTGCCGTAATGTGTGCAGCCATCGTGAGTTATGTTACTCAGACTTCACTAGTTCCGAATGGATAACAAGACCGCCCGCCTGCGGTGGAAGCTGCATGTCCGCCATGACGGGATAGCCCGGCGCATCCTTCATCACCCATGTCGTACCGCCGCCCATCTCTCCGTCGAGGGGCTTGAGCTCGACCTTGAAGGTCTCGAAGGTGCCGGCCGGGACCGTTACGGCCTCTGTGCCTACGACTTCAAGCAACATAGCCCGCACCTTCTGCATCTGCAGATCGAAGAAACGGACCGTCGTCTTGTACCCCTCCTCGAGAGGAAGGACCGTGAAGAGCAGGTCCATCGCCGAACCGGATGCGAATGTCTGGGCCTCTAGAGCTATATCGACAGGCATCTTCTGGACTCCGAGATCTATGGAACCCTTGACAGCATCGTCGCTGAACATGACCTCGACGAAGGCCGGACCCCGATGCACGCGCCATTTCATGGGAAGTATGGTCGTATGATCGACCCAGAACGTGTCAACGACGCTGCCCATCGGCATCGTCGTGTTCGAGGCGATGAGCCAGGCGGGATTGCCCATGCATTTGGCCATCTCGTACTTCTGCACCATGTCGATCTCGATCTCCTGGTCGCCCACTTTCGTCGTCGCCTTCCAGGTGAGCGTGAAGGGCTTGATACTCGACGCGTCGACCTTCGGAAGCGCTACTGTCATCGCGTTCTCGGCGCCCTCGATCCCCTCGGAAAGCGTTACCGATGCGACATCGATCGTGATGCCGTCGAGGTGCGACTGGAGATCGGCAGTTACCTCTGCCTGGTAGCGGCCGCCCAGATGCTTCGAGAGGAACTTTTCCATAGCCACGGTGAAGGCGAGGCGGTTCGTCTCATTGAGGAAACCGTGCCCCTCGTCCGGGGCGATGATGTACTCGACGTCCCGGCCCAGGTCGCGCATCGCGATGACTATCTGATCCGACTCCGCCTTCTTGACGCGAGGATCGTTGGCTCCCTGAATAACAAGCAGCGGGGCCTTGATCTCGTGCGCGCTGAAAAGTGGCGACTGGCGCTTCATCCGCTCTACATCCTCGGGATCGTTGGGATCGCCCACTTGCTCGTCCAGGAACTTGCGGACCGTCTCCCAGTAGGCGGGGATGCTGTTGAGAAATGTTATCAGGTTAGACACACCCACATAGTCGACGCCGCATGCGTAGAGATCGGGCGTAAAGGCCAGACCAGCAAGCGTCGCGTAACCGCCGTAGGAGCCGCCGAACATCGATACCTTCTCCGGATCGGCAATCCCCTCCTTGATCAGGTATTCGACGCCGTCGGTGAGGTCGTCCTGCATCTTGTCGCCCCATTCGGCCTTGCCGGCGTTCATGAACGACTTGCCATAGCCGGTCGAACCGCGGAAGTTGGGCTGGAGGACCGCATAGCCCCTGTTGGCGAGGAACTGGGTGTACGAATCGTAGCCCCAGTAATCGCGAGCCCACGGACCGCCGTGCGGCATGATGACGACGGCGAGATTCTTCGGCTCGACGCCCTTCGGCACGGTCAGGTACGCGCTTATCTTGAGGCCGTCGCGGGCGAGGTAGCGAATCGGCTTCATCGGAGCCAGGTGCTCGATCGGCAGCTTCGGCCGCGGCCGGTAGAGAAAGTTCGCCTTGTTCTTCTTCGTGTCCCAGATGTAAGTGGCGCCCGGGTCGGTGTCGCTCGTCACGCTGACGAGTATGTACCTATCGTCCGCGGTCATCGAACCAGGATAGATGTCACCCTCGGGGAGCTTCTTCTGGAGCTTCTTGTACTTCTTCTCCCACTCCGCGTCCATGAAGTAGACACGCAGGCGGTCGCCGATATAGTAGATCGCGATGATCTCGTCTGTCTTGTTCGAGAAGAGGGAGCCGCCGAAATCTACCCGGCCTTCCGGATCGATATGAACGAATTCCTCATCGAGCGTGATCGGATCGATAAGAACGAGACGCGACAGGTCGTTCTCGTCGCCCTTGTCCGTCATCATGTAGAAACGCTTGCCGTCGACATGGAAGCCGACTGGAATCGCCTTCTCGTCGACCGTGCAGGTATATATCGAAACGAACTCCTCACCGTCGATACGGAAGATCTCGGTGCCGCCGTCCTCTGTCTCGAGCGTCGCGAGCCGCAGTTTGCCCTGGAGGTCGAAGACCCAGTTCGAGTAGCCCTCGTCATTCTGACGCATGAGGGTCTTCTCACCGGTCGAGATGTGGAGCTTGTAAAGGTCGTGGTACCGCTCGTCGCGGTCGTTCAGGCCTATGTAGATCACATCTGGCTCGTTCTTGGGAAGCGAGTAGAACATGGCCCTGATGCCCTCGATCGGCGTCAGGTCCCGCGCCTCGGGAACATCCTGCCCTGCGGTGAGCTCCGCGTATGGATCTACCGCGTAAATGTGATAGTTCTCGTTGCCGCCCTTGTCCTGCACATAGATTATGTAGCGGCCGTCACGGGTCCAGGCGTATCCGCGCACCGACCTGATCGTGTCGGCAGTCACGGGGTAGGCCTCTTCGAACTTCTGCTTTTTCTCCTTGACCCAGATGTTGAGATGGCCCTTGTACTGTTTGAGGAACGAGACATACTCACCGTCCGGTGAAAGCTGCGCCCTGGCGATCTCGGGATCGCCGAAGAAGATCTCACGCTCGATCATTGGCGGAAGCTTCTCCAGATATGGAAGCTTCTCCGCGAGAGCGGATCCGCTCAACATTACGACGGCGAGTAGCAATAACAGCGCTCGTCTCATACCGTCTCCTCCTTTCAACCCTGTTTCAGGTTCATGTTAAGTGGAATTGATATACTCAATTTCATCGAGGAAATAAAAATGTATCCCTATAGCTTTGAAATTGCAACAGAGAAAAGCGCCCGGGGATTCACAGGCGTCATAGCACAATGCACGGCGTTCGCTGTCGACTGGGAATTATGGACTTATGCGAGGATATGTGGTATTATTCCGGCAGATACGCATCCTTTGGAGAATCTTCCCGCATAGAACAAGCAATAGCAACCGGCTTGGAGCAATTCAGTGAGTACCGTAGGGTCCAGGATATCCCCGCTCGCGCACCTGGCGGCGCTGGCATTTCTCCTGCTCAACGTGCCCCACCAGCCCGCTTACGCTCAGGACCGCTACACACCGCTCGACGAGAAGCTGGAGCTTATTGGCCGCGATCTCGCGATCGGCGGCGAATTCGTGCACAACGCGGGGCAGCT
>DAOUUU010000002.1 GCA_030667985.1 Candidatus Krumholzibacteriota bacterium | reverse complement strand
TCTGGAGATAGATCACGTTATTCCGTTTGCGCGTGGAGGGGATAATTCGTCAGGAAACCTGCGATTGCTTTGCCGGAAGCATAATATATATCAGGCCGAGAGAACTTACGGCAAAGAGCACATGAAAAATTATATCAAGAAATAAATAAAATACTTCTCGCTCCTATTCGATCCCGTCGAACTTGATGACCTCTATCTCGCCCAGGCCCTCGAGCTGGTCCTTGACCACTTCGTAATCGGCGAGCAGCACGATCATGCAGTCATCCACGTGAAAATAGCTCCGTGCGGCCTCCTGTGCCTTTTCGCTCGTAACCTCGCTGATATTCGAGCGATAGTTCTCGACAAACTCCTTCTCCAGGCCGTAAAAGGCGATCTCGGTGAGCCAATTCGCGAGATGATCGTTCGTCTCGATCCTGAAGGGAAAGAGACCGGAGATGTAACGCTTCGAGGACTCGAGCTCCTCCTCTTCGACGGCCGCATCCCTGATCTTCCCGAGCTCGTCGAGCGCGACATCGATAGCCTCGCGCAGGGTCTCGTTCTTCGTGTAGGTGCTGACGAGGAATAGGCCTCCACCCTTGAACTGATACGAAACGCTGCGCGCGCCGTAACTGAGGCCCCGGACGACGCGGATCTCACGCATCAGGCGGGAAGTGAATCCCCCCCCGAGCACGCTGTTCGCGACGGTGATGGGAAAGTAGTGGGGCGTATCCCGGCCGACCGCGATATTGCCGATCCGTATCTGACCCTGAGTCGAATCCTTCTTGTCGATGACGATGATGCGGCGGCCAGGAAAGCGCTTCTCCGCCAGCTTCGGCACCGTCAGTTCGACCTCGGAGCCCTTCCAGCCACTGAAATTCTTTTTGATTAGAGCCAGTGCCTTCTTCTTGTCGACATCACCGACGATCGCGAGGATCGCGCCGGCAGGATTGAAGTAATCGCCGTGGAAACCTGAAATATCATCACGCGTCATCGAACCGACGCTCCCCGCGTTTCCCGATACGGGATGCGCGTAAGGATGATCTCCCGCAATCAGCTTCATGAACTGCGTGCTCGTGAAGCGGTAGGGATTCTCCCTGTTCCGCCTGATCTCGGCGGCGATTATCCCCTTCTCGCGCTCGATCTCCTCCTCCGGAAGGTCGGGCCTCAAAAGCAGGTCGGCCATGATGCCGAGCCCGAATTCCATGTCGCGGGCCATGAAATTGCCATTTAACAGCGTATAATCTCTGGTCGCCCTGGCTTCGAGCTCGCCTCCGATGCCCTCGACGGTCGCCGATATCTCCTCGGCCGTCATACCCGCTGCTCCCTTTAACAATAATCGGGCCGTCAGGCTCGCTATCCCTTCCTTGCCCGGGATATCGTGCACGGAACCGACGGGCAGAAGGAGCCGCATCGTAACGAGCGGCACCTCGCGCGTCTCCATGACGTAGACTGTCAGCCCATTATCAAGAGTAAATTCCTCGTAGGGCGGCATGGTTACTTTCTTAGGGCTTGCGGCGAGGCAGACAGAACAGAGCAGCAGTGAAAAGATGGCCGCTATAGTAAATAATCTTCTCATGACCGATTCCTCCATATTGCGTGGACGTTCAGCATACTGTCACATCTCCAGATCTATCCATCCGCCCGTTCGGGGACGAGGGTCACTACATTCCTGTTATTACGATTAAAATATTCACCGGCGATCCGCTTTATATCGTCATTCGTCACACGGCGGAACTTCTCCGGCACCTCCGTGATCCCTCGGTAATCGCCGAACAGGATCTCGTATGTGCCGATCTTTCTCGCCTTGCGGTTCACCGTCTGCATGCTTCTTATGAAATCAGCCTCGAGCATTTTCTTTGCCCTCTCGAGCTCATCCTCGGTCACGCCTTCAGAGGCAATCGCCTCGAGCTCCGAGTAGATCGCCTCCTCGCCCTTCACGGTATCCTCGCCCGGCTTCATCTTGACATCGAAGTAGATGAGTCCCGGGTCGATGTTCCATCCGAAGGAGGAACGGACGCTGAGCGCAATGCCGAGATCGCGCACGAGCTTTCGGTAGAGACGCGAGCTATCGCCGCCCGTCAGGATCGTCTGGAGAACATCGAGCGCGAAGAGATCGTCCGACGCGGCAGATGTCCCGTGGTATCCGATCATCACCTGGGGCAGCTCGGCCGGCTTGTGCACCTCGGCCCTGCGCTCGCCGAACTGCTCGGGCTCGACTGTTCTTATATCGGATGATACCTCCTGAGAGGGGATGTCATCGTAATACTCGTGGATCAGCCTCATCGCCTCGGCCGAGTCGAAATCGCCTGCTACGATCAGGACCGCGTTGTTCGGAGCGTAAAAGGTTCGAAAGTACTCGACGCAGTCATCACGGTCTATCCGCTCGAGATCCGACATCCAGCCCAGAACCGGCCAGGAATAGGGGTGAGCCTTGTAGGCGAGCGCGTAGAGCTCCTCATACATCACTCCGGCTACCGAGTTGTCTATACTCAGCCGGCGCTCTTCCTTGACCACGCCCATCTCGCTCACGACATACTGCGAATCGAGAGCGAGTGATTTCAGGCGGTCGCTGTCCAGATCAACTATCAGCTCGAGCACGTCGCTTGCGAAGTCCTCGTAATAGGCTGTCATATTCTTCGACGTGAATGCGTTCGAGTAGCCGCCGTTCGCTTCGAGCACACGGTCGAACTCCTGTGGGCCATACTTCTCGGTGCCGTTGAACATCATGTGTTCCATGAAATGCGAGATGCCGGTAATGCCGGGGCGCTCGTTCCTGGCGCCGACCCTGAAGAAAGTCTGGTAGCTGACGACCGGCACCGAGTGGTCCTCGAGCAGTATCACCTTGAGGCCGTTGTCGAGATGCTCGACGGTCACATCGAGTTTGATTGCAGCCGATTTGCTCTCGCCCGCATGCGGTGCGCCGGACATGGCGAGCAGAGTCGCAGCGAGAAGCAAGCCAAGAGCGCAAATACTTCGCACGTTTGAAATCATGCCTATCCTCCTATTAAATTAATCCGGGGCGGCGGGAGCCGCCCTGTAGCAATCATATTATATAGGCTGGAGAGCCCGGTCGCTTTCTTTAATAAAGCGCACCTGCACACGCCGATGGGCCCGGCATAGCTTGATAAATATAGCAGAACACACTAGGCCGTGCCACGCCTTATGCGTCTCTTTGTTTTCTTACGATGATAGTTGCGCACGAGTTCCATGAAGATTCCGAGATCGTTATCGAGGTCGATCTGCGTGCCGTCGAAGTAGAAGGTCCTCATCGGCAGCCCCTCGTGGTCCTTGCTAACCTTGGGATAGATCGATTCGGTGACGATCCCGTTCATGCAGGTGAAGGGACTGATGTCGATAATTCCATCGGCTCCCTTATTGTACATATAAATTGATTTTCCGACGCTCAGCACCATCTCGCCGAGCGCCCCATGATAGGGCAGATACGGATAGGCGAGATCGAGCACCTCCCTGACGCTGTGGGGCTCCTCCATTCCGACGAATTCCCCCTTGAGGGGGGCCAGGAGCACCTGCTCGTGGCCGTGCTGCACATGCTTCTTGAGCTTGACTCCGAGCATCTCCATCGAGAGCCCCTTCCCGCGCATCTTGAGGTTCTTATCCTGCTCTTCGTTCGTGTACCAGACCCACTCTGTGATGTCGCTGAGCCAGGCCTGGGCCCCGAAGGCCTCGAGCTTTCGTATAAGGTCCTCGTTGCTGAATGTGCTGAGGCGGCAGAATATCTCCCCGACCACGCCGACGAGCATCGTCTCGCGTGAAAAATCGACCGGTACCTGCCTGAAGAGATCGCGGCACTCTTCGAGGGCGCCCGCCAGCTCATGGAGTTTTTTCCTGCCGACCGGGTATCTTTTATCCTCCATCGCTCCGCAGAATATCTCGAGGGCCTGCTCGTGAGCGGCGTCCGCGGCTCCGGGCACCGTCTCGTGGGGCCTGTAGATATGGAGCATCTTACGGAGCACATCGGTGCCGATAAGGCCCCACCATCCCAGCCTCAACATCGATCCGGCCATGTCTCCAAGCCCCTCGTACCCGTCCGCGCTCGAGGGCGCGACGACCATTATGTCCTCGTAGCCGAGATCTCCCAGGACATGCTTGAGGAACGAGGAGTACTGGCCGAAGCGGCAGGGACCACCGGCGGTCGGCATGAAGAAAGCGGTCTTCTCCGGCACGAACCCGGGGAATTCGGTCACCTTGAGGAAGTTTCCGATCGTGACCCGCTCGGGCAGGCACTCGTCGCCCGATGTGTGCTTTCCGGCTAGCTCGTAGGTCCGCTCGTCCCCATCGGGCGAAACGTAAGCATCTACGCCGAGGTGCCGGAACGCCGAAGTGAAGGCTCTTGCTCCGCCGTAGGACATACGGGGGACGTAGACCGTTCGGTCTCGGAGGCTTCCTCGTCCTTCTTCCACCATCTTAAAACTCCTTTACTGTCCAGATACGCCTCGCACCTGGTCATGATGCCGGCGTCGTTTCCATGCCCATCGAACTGAAGCGTCAGATACGGACGCTCGGCGGCCCTGCGAGTGTAGTGCTTAACGTACGAATCGGGGCCGCACTTGAAATTGGTGATATATATCAGGTGTAGGTTCTCGCTCTGCGAGGCGAGGCGCGCCGCCTGAAGGATCTTCTTGCCGAAATTCCAGAACATATTGCTGACTATATCCCTTATGCCTATGCCTTCGAGCGGGAGCAAGAAGATCGGGATGACGTTGGTCCCGTAGAAATCCCTCAGCTTTGTAGGCACGTTGAGGTTCACCTCGGGATCCATCACGTTGTAGGGGCGGCCGACCAGGATAATGCCCGTCTCGCCCGTCTCGCGCAACGTATCGAGAGCTTTCCTCCCAGCTTTATAGAGCTCCTCCCTGAAGAGCTCCTGCGCGAGATAGGCTGCCCGCACCGCCCGGCGGTGGCGCCTGCGGCCGACACGGTACGGCTTCGCGAAGTCCCACAGCTCTCTCTCGACGAACTTCTCGCCCTCACGAAAGTGGACTATCGGCGCCGCGATGAAATCCTCCCTGCCCTCTAAGGGCGGGATCCGCCTGAGGACGAAGGGGAGGGTCTGCCCCCAGGGGCAGACGTAGGAATTGACATCAGGCTGGTCAGTTTCCGAGTCGATCACATTTGGCACGAGCACGCGGTCGACATCGCTGTCGAGCAGCGAGACGAGATGTCCGTGAGCGACCTGTATCGGGAAGCAGGGCTCGGCGACCGCCGCCTCGATGCCCATATCGGATATCCTCTTGTTGGTCGGCGGACTGGTCACCACCTCCATGCCGAGAGCGCGCAGATACGCGCGCCAGAAGGGATACCGGTCGTAGTAGTACATCGAGCGGGGGTAACCGATCTTCGGGGCCGCGCCCTCACCACTCCAATCTGTCTTTATATCTATCGAGAAGCGCTCCGTGATCTCTGGGATCCAGTCCCTTTCCAAAAGCTCCATATATAATCCGAAGAGATCGGGCAGGACAGGCTTGCGGGGCACCTTCGCCGCCTTGCGGTAGCGGTCGCTGCACTTGTCTCCCCAGTAGGTGCGGTTGCCCTCGACGGTGAACTCCTGTATGTCGCAGTAGTTGGTGCAGCCGTTGCATGTGAACTCGCGGATCTTGTAATCGACCGATTTCAGGTCGTAACCCCTGAAGGCGGTCGCGATACCCAAGGCCTGCACCTTCTCCCTGACAAGCAGCGCCGAGCCAATGGCGCCGATGACGCCGTTGTGGGGAGGCACGATGATCTCCGTGCCGAGCACCTCGCTGAAGGCGGCCGCGACCGAGTCGTTGTAGGCGGTACCGCCCTGGAAGAATATTACATTGCCAATCTTTCGCCCGCGCACCACGCGGTTCAAGTAATTCTGGACGACCGAGTAGGCGAGGCCCGCGATGATATCGTTCTTCGCAGCGCCTTTCTTCATGTAGGCCGATACATCCTGCTCCATGTAGACGGTGCACCGCTCGCCGAGACGCAAGGGATGCTCGGACGAGAGAGCGCGCTCGGCGAACTCGTCGATGATGTTGATGTCGAGCTTCTCCGCCTGCTCCTCGAGGAACGAGCCTGTACCTGCGGCGCAGGCCTCGTTCATCGTGAAATCGACGACGATGTCGTCCTCGATGCATATGTACTTCGAATCCTGGCCTCCGATCTCGAAGATCGTATCGACCTTCTTGCCGATCAGCCGCTCTCCGATAAAGGAGGCGCCCGTCTTGTGGGCGGTGATCTCGTCGTTTATCGTATCGGCGCCTACGAGCTCCCCGATCAGCTCGCGTCCCGAGCCTGTCGTCCCGACCCCCCTGATCCGAATGCGGTCGCCGACCGAAGCCTCGAGCTCCTGGAGCCCCGCGTGTACCACCTCGATCGGTCTGGCCTTCGTGCTCAGGTAGATCTCCCTGATGACCCGCCCCTCATCGTCTATCAGGACGAGGTTGGTGCTGACCGAGCCGACATCGATGCCGAGGTAGGCATCTATGGGAAGCTCCCTGCCATCGAACGAGAAATCATGGATCTTGTCGCGCAGGAACTGGACATGATCGCGGCGGAGCTTCTTCCAGGAAGGAAACTTCGTCTTCATGTGACCCTTTTTCGCATGTACGTTTTCAAAAAGAGGGGCCGCTTCGAAGTCTTTGGTTCCGGCTGTGAGTGCCGCGCCTATAGCGCCCATGTAAACGGCATGATCGGGGATGAAGATCTCTTCCTCGGTGAGCTCGAATGTGGCCCTGAGCGCCTCTGCCACTCCCTTGTTGAGCGCCACGCCCCCGATGAAAGCGGTCTTGCCGTGCACCTTCTTGCCCCGCGCTATATTGCCCTTGAAGTTGCGCGCCACGGCAGTGCAGAGACCTTTGAGGACCTCGTTGGGCTTGTAACCCTTCTGCTGCGCGTGGATCATGTCGGATTTCGCGAAGACGCTGCAGCGGCCCGCGATCTTGGGCGTGCGTGTGGTCGAGAGGACGAGGTCGCCGACATCCTCTATATCGAAGCGGAGCCGCGACGCCTGCTGGTCCATGAAGGAGCCTGTGCCGGCGGCGCAGTCGCCGTTCGTCTCGTAATCGACGATGCCGATCGCGTCACCTTCTGAGGATAGCTTTATATACTTCGAGTTCTCGCCGCCCATCTCGAAGATGTTTTCCACGCCGGGATGGAGCGTTCCTACAGCGGCGGCGGCCGTCTTGAACTCGTTCTCGAAGTGGAAATCGAGCGTCTTGCCGACAAGCTTTCCCGACGACCCGGTAGCCATGACACCCGATACATCGGCTGGGTCGAGGCGTTCGAAGAGCTCGCCTAGCAGCCCTGAAGCTGCCTCGAGCGGCCGGCCCTGAATGCGCACGTAGCGAGAGAGGGCGATCGCCTCGCCCGGCTCCGTCGGATTCGGGAAGACCTCACTCAGCGGGGCATCACCCCCTTGGGCCAGGGCCTCGATCTGCTCCGCCGGCCCGATCGCAGCCAGCTTCGCGCTCACCGTTCCAATATCGATTCCAATACGAATTCCCATATTATCCTCTCGAAAGTTGCAAGTGCCGCAGAATACTGCGGCCTGGCCCCGCACATAATATTGATATCAATCTAAATTCAACCCCATCTAAGCTGCGCTGATCTTGACGTGATTATCGGCGGAAAACCAAAGGGGGACAAGGGAAAGACAGCGAGTGGTATTATTTCAAGTGTGAGATGCTAATTATCAAGGTCGAGATGCATGGATTTGCTATGCGTTAATTCGAGCTCGAGGTAACATTCTATTTAAATAGAGACTTGATCTCGCCCCAGCTACGTTCCTTCGTGGAGGTCGTGCCGCATCCGACTGGGAATCTTCCGATCAGTCCGCACGAATAACCATCCGGATGATTCCCCGGCGCGCATGGCGAGTCGCTCTGGATGTAGAAATTTCCCGAAGCCACTGGATCGACACCGCAGAACTGGGGATCCATGGAGATATTGCCATTTGAGCCCGTAGGATCAGTCATCTGGTAATTGGTCTCATTGCCCCAAACATCGTTGCACTTTGTGGTCAAATGGACACCATAGCCACTCACACCGATGGCATTACCGATTATGATATTATTGAGAATATCTTCCATAGTCATATTCCCAGTATCGATACCGAATTCAGCATTACACGCTATAGTGTTGTTGGAGATTCTTACAAGATCGGTCCACTCGTATATACTTATGCCAGCGCCGTTGGAATAGATGAGATTATCCCGTATCGTCACGCATGGTAAGCCTGGGAGGGCCTCGAGATCTGCCGCCTCCCCAGCGCCGGCCGGAAAGGGCCCGGATATGTGAATGGCATGACTCTCATTATTGCGGAAGATATTGCTTTCTATTACACTCCTGCTTACGGCGGTAAAGTTGACTCCGACGCCCGTGCTCTCCTCGAATGTGAAGCCCTTTACGATCAATGAATCGCAGAAAGCGGCAAATATGTAGCATGACATGCCGGACAGGTTCAATATGGTCTTCTCGGCTCCCTCTTCCCCGATTATCGACAGCATGTCTTTGTATTGGAAAAAGATATATGTTTGAGTATAGGTCCCAGGCGCGACGAGAACGGTATCGCCGGTTCCCGAGCTGTCAATCGCGGCCTGTATCGTCGGGGCATCGCCTGTCTGATCCGGTTTGACGTACCAGGTTTTGCCGAGGAGACATGTCGAGAAAGACAAGACGCTCATCGAAAGCGCGGCGACAAGGACGGCTGTTTTATATAATCTCATGAGGACCCCACTCTTCAACCGCATTATATCACAAACTTGATGGCACTTGAAGAATAATGTCTACTTGATTGCAGGGCGAAGAGAGATTCAAAGAAAGCGGACAACAATAACTTACCACTTGAGGATCTTGCGGAGTTCCTTCGCGTAGCCGCGGCTAAGGGGAATAAGCGGGCCCTTGCCGTCGTGCATACGGAGCCGGAAGGTGCCGCCGAACCATGGTGTGATCTCGTGAATGCGCCCGATGTTGGCGAGGTAAGATCTATGCACACGAACAAAGCTCTTGGGTGGCAGCTCGCGCTGGAGCTCGTCCAAGGACCTGACGCCCGCTGTACCCTCTATTTCGGCTGTAACGACCTTCACTTCGCCCCCGCTGCTCGTAGCGTAGAGGATGTCGGTGATATCGACCATGACATGCGAATCCTCTCTTCTCAACGCGAGCCGGTGTGGGCCGGCATTTATCGTCTCGAGGAGCGCGCCCAGATCGGGCGGCGACTGCTGCCCGCGCAGTATGCGCGCTGCCCGGTCGAGCGCCCGCGCGAGGCGCTTCTCCTCGACCGGCTTTAGCAAATAATCAACCGCGTGGACCTCGAAGGCCTCGAGCGCATACTCGTCGTATGCCGTAACGAAGATGACTGCAGGCATTTCCTTTAGGCCTGACAATTTTTTAAGGACCTGGAAACCATCGAGGCCCGGCATCTGTATATCGAGAAGCACTATGTCGGGTTTGATCTTCTTGATCGACTTGACCGCTTCGAGGCCGTTCGCAGCCTCGCTGATCTTCTCGAAGCCCTCGATCGCGCCGAGGAGGCGCGTGATATCGCTACGGGCGGGCTTCTCGTCATCGACTACGAGGACTCTCATTGTCTCTCGCTCAGACACCCTTATCACCCCGTTTCACCGGAAAGATGAGCACGGCTCTCGTGCCCTCGCCCGGCCTCGATTCCAGAACGAAACTCCCATCGGAGCCGTATGCGACCTTGAGTCGTTCGCGAACATTGGCCAGGCCGATGCCGCCGCTCCTGGGCTCGTCGAAACCCTCCCCGTCGTCCTCTATCTCGAGCCGCAGCATGCCGCCATTGCGCAGCGCCCTGAGCCTGATCGTCCCCCCCTCGACACGGGGGCTGAGCCCGTGCTTCACAGCATTCTCGACGAGGGGCTGCAGGATCATACCTGGAACCGGCACATCGAGTGTCTTCGGATCTATCTCCTTCTCCACTCCGATCTTGTTATCCCCAAAGCGGGCCTTCTCGAGACTGAGGTAATCGTCGATGAACTCGAGCTCCTGACTCAGAGGGACGAAATCCTCCGAATCCTTTAAGAGCCTCCGGAGTATAAAGGATAGTTTGACGAGAATCCGGCGCGCCTTCTCCGGTTCGTCCCAGAGGAGGCTCGTCGCGGCGTTAAGCGTGTTGAACAGGAAGTGCGGGTTGATCTGGCTCCGGAGCGCGTCGAACCTCGCCTTTATAGCGGCCGATCTCTGGTCCTCGAGCATCACCTCGACGCGTGTGTTGTTCCAGATCTTGAGCGGGATGCCAACGCAGGCGAGTGTCGTGAACCATACGCAGAGAGTGACCCAGAAATGATCGGTCTGAAAGGCGAAGAGGGGCGCAGGCGAGAACCTTCCCGCTATAAATGTCCTGGCTCCCTCGAGCAGTATCACGCAGCCGAATACGAAGGCCCTCGAATCGAGCCGTTTCTCCAGATGCGCCACTCGCACCGAGCGTATCAGATTGTTTATCGGAAAAGGCGAGAAGTCCCAGAGCTCTCCCTGATGCAGCGCGACGCGCCTCACGACACCGCCCAGGAAACCGCAGAGAACGGTGAAGACGACAGCCGCCCACTCCCCACCGAGCGTTGCGGGTATACCGGCGAAGAAGCCGACACAGGAACCGGGCATGATACCGACCATGAGGCCGACGAGGAATGTACCGGCGAGCGAGAGATCCGCCCCCTCGTAGCCGACCAGCACCCTCACCGCCGTGCCGGCGGTGAGAAGGGCGCCGAAGAGGGCCGCGATCTGCCAGTTCTGCTTCGTGTTCCTCGAGTCGAGTAATATCAATCTCTTGAAGAAGCTCCTCGTGATGAGAACGCCGGCCACACTCGCCATGATCCCCATCCTGAAAAGCTGAACGAAGAGAACATACTGGTCACCGCTCAGGGTAACCCTTGTCATGCGATCCTCCTTACGTGTAATTGCAAGTATACACGCAGGGAGAGGTGCCGCGCAACCAATGACCGGATGTGTTTCAGGGTGATTCGACCCAGTGCAACCAATGACCCGCAGCTTCTCAGAGCGCTCCGGTCTTTCGCGCCTCTTTGTAGATCTTTCTTATCGCGTTGAGATCGCTCGAGTAGTAACCCGCCTTGAAGTCAGGGAAGGTCCAGGGGAGCTTTATAAAATCGCCGTGCTGGAAGAGCATGATCGGATCGGCGTAGACCCCGTCGTCCAGATAGATCTTCTGGGGGCCCTGCTTGAATGAGGCGAGGACGACCTTGTGGTAATCCATGTAGCCCGGATCGATGTTGACGCTGCGGCCCGTCTCGTCGGCAAACCGCTCCTCGATGACCGTCGTGTCGAGCTTGACGCGGACCAGGTTCGTCGGTGATTCGAGCGGCTCGAAAGAGACGATAAGGCGCACAAGGACTGGGCCCATCTCGTCCTCGTAGTAATCGGAGACATCGAACTGGTGGGCCGTCCCCCGGTAGTCGATCCGCCCGAGGAGGCCCTCCAGAGCGGGGAATAGCTCATCGTCCGGATCGAGGTCCTGCTGCAGGAGGATCGCCGCCAGATATTTTACCGGCTCTGCCTCGGCCGGTCTCCCTGCTTTTTCGTGCGCCATGACTGCTTCATCCTTTCGAGGTGTTCACGCACCTCGCTCGTGATCCCGGCAGGAATTCCGAATTCCCGCTCGATCCGCTGCTCGAGCTCGGAGCGTATGTTCTCGTTCAACTTCTCGCTTCCGCGGCGGAGCCTCAGATGATGGTCGCGGATGTAGAGATGCCCCCGGTGGGTGAGCCTGGTGAGCTGCATAGAATTCATCATCGGGAGAGAGAAGGACTCCTGCCAGTATTTTAAAAAGAGGGAGCGGGGGACAGGCACAGTTTTTACACGATATCGCCACTTCACCTCACCGCCCGAGACAGTGAAGAGATCGTACCGCTCGCCGGCGCGGGGCCTGAGCTCGACCGTCCCGAAGGTGGTAGGCACCGTGACCGCCCCGTCGCCCAGCTCGACCGGTTCCCCTAGCAGGTATCCAGGATCGACCAGATAGCGCCCGCCGTTCAAATGAACGACCAGGGCGCAGTGGATGTTGGACCTCTTCATATCGGCCATAACGGGATGGCATCTGTATCCAGCTCCTGTGAGCACCGCTCCGAGGCAGTAGGTCAGAGAGAAGCAGGTGCCGCCGGTGTGATTCTCGATATGCCCGGTCAGCACATCCTCCGGACCGCGAAGCCGCTCCTTAGGGCCCTGCAAGGTGAACTTCTTGATTATCTTGGTCAGGTTCTCGTATGGGATCACAGAAAAACTCTGGACGAGAGCTCGCAGCAACTCCAGATCTGACCCCTCAGCTGGAATCTTGAAATGCGATATAAATAAATCTGTGACATTTCCAGGCTCGAGCGATGTAGTCTGTTCGACTGTCACGAAATCCTCCGATTGGATCGAGAGTTCACCGGCCCCGATAAGGCCCTTAACCAGCTAATTATTAAACAATTCCAGAGCGTAGCGCAATCAGAACCGTCGTTTCGGCCCTCCGTAGGGTGAATGGTTGACAAGCAAAGCTGGTCTACTATATATTAATCATCCAACTATATTTGAATCCGTATTTTCCGCAGGATAGAAGCCACACACCCAACCGGGAGGCGCATTCCATGGCAGACGTATCGAAGAAAGCGTTGAGCCTCGGACCAAGGCGGGGCGTCTATATCGAGATCACACCCCAGCTCGACAAGTTCGACATACCGGAGCAAACGATCAAGATGTACGACGACTACGATCTCATCTACCGCACCCTCTGCGGGATCCTCTACAACTTCGTCCCGAAATCGGGGCATCCGGGGGGCAGCATATCTTCCGGCCGGATCGTGGAGGGGCTCCTCTTTAACTCTATGGATTACCTCCTGAAGAATCCCGAGTGTCTCGAGGCGGACCTGATCTCGTACGCGGCGGGTCACAAAGCGATGGGCCTCTACGCGATGTGGGCGCTGAGAAACGAGTGCGCGCGCGTGGGCAAGCCAGATCTCCTGCCCGACGAGAAACACCAGCTCCGGCTCGAAGACCTCCTGGGCTATCGCCGCAATCCGACACAGGAGACGCCTCTATTCGCCAAGTTCAAAGCGAAGGCGCTAGACGGCCATCCGACCCCTCTGACACCGTTCGTCAAGCTCTCGACCGGAGCGAGCGGCGTCGGGATCCCGGCCAGCTTCGGCCTCGGTTTCGGTGCGATGGACACATTCGGCGCTGCCGCGCCGCTCGTACACGTCCTCGAGGGCGAGGGCGGCATGACGCCCGGGCGCGTCTCGGAGGGTTTGTCAACAGCTGCGACCGCGCAGCTATGGAACATCAAGCTGCACATCGACTGGAACCAGGCGTCTATAGACTCGGACAAGGTCTGCCGCGACGGCGAGACGCCGGGCGATTACGTCCAGTGGAGCCCCGCCGAATTCTGCTACCTCCACGACTGGAACGTGATCTACGTAGAGAACGGCAAGGACATAAAGCAGGTCCTCGCAGCCCAGGAGGTCGCGAAGGAGAAGCTGAACGATCAACCGACCGCCGTCGTCTACAGGACGATCAAGGGCTGGCAGTACGGGATCGAGGGGCGCAAGTCCCACGGCGCCGGACACGACTTCTGCTCGGACGCCTTCTACGAGACTCTCAAGCCCATGGAAGAGCGCTTCGGGATCGAGTTCCCCCGCTACGATGGGGACAAGTCGCCAGACAAGGTGGAGAAGGCCTTCTACGACACACTGCTAACGGTGCGCAAGGTGCTCGAGGGGAACAAGGAATTGAGCGGCTTCTTCGCAGGCGCGCTCTCCGATTCGGCCGGACGCCTCGAGAAGCTGGACCGCAAGAAGCGGGAGAAGGCGGGAGACCTCGGCATTCTTTACACCGATGCTGTGAAAACCGATCCGATCCCGACCGAGTGCACCTACAAGCCGGGCGGCTCCCAGACGCTACGCGGCGCTCTCGGCGAGACTCTAAACTACCTGAATAAGAAGACCAAGGGGGCCTTTATCGGAGCTTCGGCCGACCTGATCGGATCGACGAGCATCAACAAGCTCGGCGACGGCTGGCCGGAAGGATTCTACAACGCCGTCAGCAATCCCGACGCTCGACTGATCGCGACCGGCGGCATCTGCGAAGACTGCATGGGAGCCTTCATGGCCGGTATCGCCTCGTACGGCAGCAACATCGGAGCCGGATCATCTTACGGCGCCTTCATAGCCGCCCTCCAGCACATCGCTGCCCGGCTGCACGGAATCGGCCAACAGGCGGCACACAGCTACCTGGGCGAGCCCTACAAGACTTTCATCATCGTCTGCGCTCACGCTGGCCTCAAGACGGGCGAGGACGGCCCGACCCACGCCGACCCTCAGGCGCTGCAGCTGCTGCAGGAAAACTTCCCCAAGGGGGTCATGATAACGCTGACCCCGTGGGACCCGCAGGAGCTCTACCCGATGACCGTGCACGCGCTCAAGATGCACCCCGCCGTGCTCGCACCATTCGTGACGAGGCCGAACGAGCTGATCGTCGACAGGGCAAAGCTGGGGCTGCCGCCCGCGTCCGAGGCGGTCAAGGGAATGTACGCGATGCGCAAGGCCGACCCGAAGAAAAAGCCCTACCACGGCACCATAGTCCTACAGGGAAGCGGCATCACCAACACTTTCGTGAACGAGGTGCTGCCGAAGATCGACGAGGCGGGGCTCAACATGAACATCTTCTACGTATCGAGCGCCGAGCTCTTCGATATGCTGCCCGAGAAGGAACGGGACGCGATCTTCCCGCCCGAGCTGGCTCATGAGGCGATCGGTATCACCGGCTTGACGCTGCCGACGCTCTACAAGTGGGTGACCTCTCGGGAAGGGCGGCGCAGGAGCGTCCACGCCTTTATCCTCGGCCACTACCTCGGCAGCGGCCAGGCGCACAAGGTGCTTGAGGAGGCCCGCCTGCACGGCGAGGGCCAGTGGAAGGCTATCAAGGAGTACGCGGACTGGATGGCGAAGAAGTAGCGCCAGAGGCCGCAGCTATAAAAAGAGAACGGGGGCTTTTCCCAAGCCCCCGTTTTTTTATACGCTGTTGAGGCGGCGGCTACATATCTCCCGGCAGCGCCGCCCAGCGGTTTTCACTGTCGATAATATGTACGCCTCGCCCGGGAGTGGGGCCGCCTACCGCTCCCTGATCGGCGTATCATAATCGTAGTCGCGAGGCGCGTCGCCGATTTTGCCCATCAGGAACTCGACCGCCTTCTCGAGCTGCACGTCCCTGCCAATCTTCTCCATTTCGGGCGGGCTCTCGATGAAGATATCCGGTTCGACCCCGCGGCTCTCGATCATCCTGCTCGTGCTGAGCTCCCAGATGCCGATGAAGGTCTTGCGTATCGATCCGCCGTCGATGAGCGGGTGCGAGTTCACCGCGATACAGTACCCCAGGGTCGGAACGCCCATCAGCGTCCCGAGCCCGCGTTCCTTCACCGCGCTCGGGAAGACCTCGGCGTCACTGAAGGAGTACTCGTTTATCAGCACGACTACCTCGCCGAAGAAGCCGTCGTCGGGTCTTTCGATCGGAGATTTGTTGCGTGCTTTCGTAATCTGGTAGGGGCGGCGTTCGAGCAGATCGATCACGCGATAGTCTATGTTGCCTCCGCCGTTGTACCGCACGTCGATGATGATCGCGTCCTTGTAGCGGTACTTCTCGAACTTCTCCTGGAACTCCACCCAACCGGCGCCCATCATGTCAGGCAGATGGATATAGCCGATCCGGCCGTCGCCCGCCTTCTCGACATAATCGGTGCTCCCGATGACCCAATTGTTGTACTTCAGACGGACGTCGACGCTGACCGGCTTGAAGACCGTCTCCACGGCACCCTTCATCGCGGGCTTGTCGTTCGTCATTATCTTTATCTTGTTCCGCGTCTTGCCGACGAGGTGCTCGTAGAAGTTTTCGCCGGGCTCCAGCTCATGACCGTCTATCGCCAGCAGGTAATCCCCCTCCTTTATCTTCACGAACTCGTAGTCCAGGGGCGAGGCGTTCCGATTGCTGATGTTATCCCCGGGGTAGATCCTCTCGAACCGGGGATAGCCGCTCTTCTCGTCGAGCACGATCCTGGCCCCGAGGAATCCCATAGTGGCTGATGGAACGGAGATCCCTTCCCCGCCGCTCACACCCTGATGAGACGCGTTGAGCTCGCCGACCATCTCGGTCAGGAGAAGATTCAACTCCCCTCGGGTGCGCACGTGGGGAAGGAGGCTCTCGTAGTATTCTCTCACGCCGTCCCAGTCTACGCCGTGCAGGTTCGGATCGTAGAAGTGGTACTTCACTACCCTCCACGATTCGTCGAAGATCTGCCGCCACTCGGCAAGTCTGTCGAGCTTTATCTGGGCCTTCTTCTTTATGCTCAACTTGCTTTTGCTCTCCTTGTCCGAATCGGACTTTTTAGAAGAGACCTTGGAACCCGCCTTGACGATGTAGAAGTCCTTTCCGTCATAATAGGCCAGCTTCTTTTCGTCCGCCGAGAGACCGTATGTGGAGAGGTTCGTGATTATTTTCTTGGTCTCCAGTTTCTCCACATCGAATGCGTAGAGATCGTAGAACTTGAAGATGAACACCCTCTTGCCAAGCACCATGTAGTAATAGTGCTTCTCTGTAGTCTGGATGTTCTGGATCTGCGCGCCGCCCCCCTTGGGAATCTTCCACATCCGGCTCTCCATGTCGGTGAAATCGATCTTCACCTCGACCTTCTCCTTTTTCTTGCCCTTTTTCCCCTTCTTGCCCTTCTTGTCCTTCTCGTCATCATCCTCGTTGTCCTTCTCGTCATCATCCTCGTTGTCCTTCTCGTCATCATCCTCGTCCTCGGTCACACCCGTTTCCTCGTCATCCTCGTGAACGAAGGGGCGCTCCTTCTCCGGAATCAGGCTGATCCGAACGAGAACAGGCCTCCTGCTTTCCCTGTCCGTGATTAGGAGCAGATACTTGCCGTCCGGAGTGAAGACGGGCTCGTAATCGTCACCGAGATCGTAGGTGACACGGTGATGCTCGTTCTCCTTGACGTCATATATATAGACATCCCTGTTCCTGTTCTTCTGCGCGAACTCGTACGCTATCCACCTGTTGTCGGGAGACCAGGAATAATTCGAGATATTCCGGTGATCGTTTCTGGCGACAAGATCCGGATCTCCACCGTCTATATCCAGCAGATACAGGGAGTTGTCTTCAGTGTTGTAGAGAAGCTTGCCACTGTCCGGCGACCACAGGACCTGCTGCTTGAAATGCCCCGTGCTGGTGAGTTTCTTCTCCTTGCCCTTGCCCATCTGATCGACGATGTAGATCTCCTCGTCTCCGCTCTTGTCCGATACGTATGCTATCCACTTGCCGTCCGGGGACCAGGCTGGATCTCCGTCCCTGGCGCCCGACGACTGTGTCAGGTTCCTCACGTCGCCATGCTCGGCGGGCACAGTGAAGACCTCTCCCCTCGCCTCGATGACCAGCCTCTTTCCGGTCGGTGAGATATCAAAGCTCGATAGATGCTTGAGAGGGTTTACATAGCTGATCATGTTACGGTTGTTGTCTATCGGAGAGTAAACGACGACTTCTGTGGTTTCCTCCGTCTCCGTATCGAACAGGTAGAGACGGGCGTCCCTCTCGAAGACGATCCTCTTGCCGTCCGAGCTCATCGAGGGCCAGGTGATGCCGCGGTCCTCGAAGGAGGTGACCTGGCGGGCCTCGCCCGTCGAGAGATCGTGAACGTATATATTGGATACACCGCCGCGGTCGGAGGCGAAGTAGATCCTGTTTTCGGTCCACATGGGCCAGGAGTCGTTCCCCTCGTAGTCGGTGACCTTCGAGAACTCTCCGCTGCTGAAATCGTAGATCCAGACATCCTGGTTCATGCTGCCCTTGTAACGTTTCCACCACCAGAAAAGGTCCGGATGACGGTTGTAGGCTATCCTGCCGCCGTCAGGTGAATAGGAGGCGAAGCTCGCCTTTCCCATCTCGAGTTCGACGGGAAGCCCCCCTTCGGCGGGGACACTGAAAAGCATTGAATAAAAACGGACGAAGGATTCGCGCTTCGATGTGAAGACGACATTCTTGCCGTCACGGCTCCATGCGACCGGATAGCCCCCAAAAGTATGAAAGGTGAGCTGTTTCGCGGAGCCTCCGTCGGCTGAAATGGTCATGATACTGTTGCGGCGCTCGTTGTAGTCGCCACTGAAGGCGATCCACCTGCCGTCGGGTGAGAATTTCGGATGATTCTCGGAGCCCATATGCACGGTAAGGCGGCGGGCCAGCCCACCCTCCTCGGGGACGACCCAGAGATCGTTCTGGTAGCTGAATACGATCCGGCCACCGTTGATATCGGGGTGTCTCATGAGCCTGAGCTGTTCCCCCGCCCTCTCCCCGGCTGCGGATTCGCCCACGGTGAGACCGGCCGCAAGAACGGCCATAAACAGAGCAACGATACAGATTCTTTTCATGACCCGCCTTCTTTCACATAGGGTTTCAGTTTCGATATATAGCTTCGAATTCTCGCTTCACAGGTCAAACATAATGGCCGGCCTGCCAGGTCACAAGATTCTTCTGAATCCATCCTCACATCAGCGCACATATGCAAGTGTAGAATGAGGGGTGGCGTGAATCGCCACCCCTCGTCGAACAACTTTAAACCAACAAACGATCCGGCGTTACCGCAGCAGGATCATCTTCTTCGTCGTCGTCTCATCGCCGGCATTCAAACGGTAGAAATAGACGCCAGAGACCAATCCATCGGCCCTGAAGCCGACCTCATGGTCACCCTCTGTCATATCCCGATCGAGCACCTTGGCCACAAGACGCCCCGAAACGTTGTAGACGTTCAAGGTCACGCGGCCTTCACGCGGCAGCGAGAACTTGATTATCGTCGACGGGTTAAAGGGATTCGGGAAATTCTGCCCCAACTTAAACGGCAGAGCTATCGGGGTTTCGTCGCCCGTAGCAATGTCGTCCCTGCTGAGCATATCAGCGTAATCGCATCCGATCCAGAGCCTGTTCGCATGGCTGTGGAAATAGATCGCGTTCGCATCCTTGGTCGTCGGGATGAGAGTGGCGCTGATATTGTTCCAGGTCGCGCCGCTGTTGTTCGTGTAGAACGCGGACCCGTCATCGCCGCTCAGCCACCCGTAGCTGGGATAGCTGAAGTAGACATCCATCAGCTTCAGGCCCGTCGGGGGCGGCTGCACGAACCAGTTCATGCCGCCATTTGTGGTCTTGGCGACTATTCCGGCGTCTCCGACTGCCCAGCCCTCGAGAGAGTTGCACATGTGAACCTCTTCGAAGTCCGCCGCGCCATCGACTACATCCTCCGTCGCGACGGTCCAGCTGGTGCCTCCATTGATCGTATAAGCGACGCCGTTGTTATCGCCCGCGATGGCCCCTATGAGAGGATTCTCGAGGGCGAAGGCGATAGAGTTGAACTGGTAACTGAACACGTTGTGCCAGATCTCGGTCAGAGTCGCCCCGCCGTTGGATGCTATTACGATGCGATCATCACCGGCGCGCTCGCCGGCCAGAACGCCGTTCTCCTTGTCGAACCAGTGCATCCCATAGTAGGCGTCTGTCGTGGTAAAGGAATGATCCAGCTGCGTCCATGTCTCTCCGAGGTCGGTCGACTTGCAGAGATACCTGTAAGTCCCGCAAACGTAGAGGACATCGTCGATGAAAACGATGTCGTGAAGGATCGGGGCCCAGTTCTCGGGCGCGACGCATTTGATATCCCAGGTGATCGGGTCCGTCGTCAGGTCACCCTTGAAGAGCATGCCGTTGGTACCGACCGCCATTATCATGTCTTTCCCGATAGGGCAGAACTTGTTGAGCCCGGCAAATCCGGGTCCGGGATTGTAGAGAAAATCCCAGTTCAGCCCCCTGTCGGTCGAGATAGCCAGCACTCCCTCATCTCCGACCGCGACTATGCGATCGGTTCCCGGAACCGCGGCGAGACCCTTGATGTCCTCCCCGAAGAAGGAGAGTGATGAACTGAAGTCGGTCCAGGGATCTGCAGCATGAATAACCGGCGACGCCGAGCCTGAGCCACCTCCGCTTATGAGAACCTCTCCGTCATCGAACATCGCCATGCAATACCCGTAAGCGTAGGTCTTCCATGGATAGGTACCATCCGGGGTGCTCCAGTTCACACCGCCATCGGTGGTAACGAGGACGATCGTCGGCTGCGGGCCGATGACCGAACCCCATCCGGCCGCGACGCCCACTGTACTGTTAACGGCTACGATGCACTCGATATCCGTCCTCGTATAGGGATACATCCCCAAGTTGAGGGTTGCCTTCGTCCAGTTCGCACCGCCGTCGTTCGTGTACATGATCCCGGCGCCATCCACGGAAGCATACCCTTTGTTGCCGTTAAAGAACGATATATCGGTCACATCGTCCGTTGCCGGATTGGTGACCGGCAGACTCCAGTTGGCGCCGTTATCGTTCGAATAGAAGAAAACTCCAGTATCACAAGCCAACCAGATATCGTTTCCCAGGCAAAATACAGTGTTGATATCCAGACTTGTCATGACCTGACTGGAGTCATGAACGACCCAGTTAGTGCCGTCCGTCGTGTAGACCATAAGGCCGTTGTCGCCAACCGCCCACACTTCCGTATCGCTCTTGCAGAAGACATCGAAGAAAGAGGTCGTCGTCGGCGAGGTCTGTTCGGTCCAGGTGAACCCCCCGTCCACCGTCTTGTAGATAATACCGCTTCCAGCGACTGCGTATCCCACTGTGGAAGACGCAAAATTGACTGCCGAGAAATCGATTCCCAGCTCTTCCCCGTATTCGAGGTTCCACTGCGCGAAGGCCGAACCGGCAAAGAACAACGCCAAAGCGATACAACAGCTCAAGACCTTGACTTTCATGATGCCACCTCCTCTGCTGTTGTATCAAAACTAATAACCATCAGGGGAATTTACGGTTCGACCGGCCGATAGTAAGACGCTGACACGAAATCTTCGGCCCGACCGAACATTCTATGTGTTTCATCACCCCCCTTCACCTTGTCAGTCGTGTAACCCAAACAATTCCACTCATTCCTCTTCTTGAAGCTTCGTAATCTTTCTTTGTTTCCTCGCTGTAAGCTAGCTGCAGATCGACCTGCCAGTACCCCGTATGATACTCGAATCCTCCCGTGAACCTGTATAGATCCGTGTTGCTCGGGTATTTGAGCCAGCGGTCCATCAGGTAATCGATGATCTCTACACCACCGCGGAAGGCGTAGACATTGAGGATGCTGTACTCGAGTCCCAGCCGGCCGATGTTCTGTATGATATCCACTTCGCGGAAGGCGCTGGCGCCGTAATCCTTCGCCTCGACGTCATACATGTTCATCACGTACTCGGCCGAAACGAGAAGATCGGCGGAGTCGATCAGGTAGCTCAGACCACCCCCCGCCGAGATAAGGTTCACCGGGTTCTCGTAGAGAAGAATATCGTCGAAATCCGGCCTCTTCGCCCAACCGTCGTCATTCATCAGGCGCCCGCTGAGGCCGATGACAAGGGGAATGCCGGGAGGAGTGTACCGCGCCAGGAGATCGAGATCGTAAACCGTACTTTGCCAGAATCCCTGGAGCAGCCTCTTTGTCGCGCCGTATCGAAGCTCGTTCTGGTTCAGGCTATAATTCATTATCGCCCCCAGCTTGAACCTGTCCGTCATGATGAAGTTCTGAAGGCTCAGCTCGACTCCATACAGGAGTTCCCGCACCGTGTAGTCGGAAACGGCGCGGACATCGTATATGCCGTCGCCGTACCAGCGGTAGATGACATTGTCGAATCCCTCGTCGGTCCTCCTGAATTTAGTACGGTTCTGGAGCCTTACCGGCCTGGCGACGAGGCCGACCGACCAGCTCTTGCTCGCCTCGTAGATCAGACCGATATTCCCCTTGAAGTAAGTGTGCACTATCTCCGGCCTCGTGTAATTCTGCTTGAGCCCGGTGCATATGTCATAGTCGAACCCAAGGCCGAGGTAGAGGTCGGGTTTCAGGCGAATCGAATAGTCGACCTGGGCGGACGGCCCGTAATACTCGAAATCGCCCGTCGTTTCGTCCACGAGGTAGAATGGATCGTTGTACTGGTCGATCTCGAGAGCGTTGGGGATCTCTCTCTGCCAGAGCCTCGTATAGGCGAAGGAACCCTTTGTCACATGCCTGTCGCTGAGCTTCTTGATACCGGTGAACCCTAAATAGAGATTGTTGACCAGGAGAGGATCATAGGGGCGTTTTAGCTCCCCTCTCTCCTCCTCGAGCCCGAAGATGAACCGCACCCATTCAAACTCGAGATCATTCAGCATGTAGGCGGGATTATGCCCGAAGTCGTACGGGTTGAGCTGGTTATCCTCATCGTAGAGTGCGATCGAGCAGTTCCCCATCATCGATGTCCTGAGCTCGTTGCTCCAGCCGCCAGAGGCGACAACAACGAGAGACAAAGCCAGGAAGAGGACCGCAAAACCATACCTGTTTGTCGCAATCGATCGCATCTTGGGTTAACCTTCCTCCTCTCTCGGGTGCTGGTATCCTGGGGTCGGAGTGTCGATTATCTCAAAATCGAAGGTGCTGTTGTTCGAATCCAGTCCCGGGTACCTTCTCTCTATCGACCGCGCGCTGTATCTGGTCATCCCGTTTCCTCCAAGCCCCGCGTCGATCCGGATGGTCACGTACTTGGGGGAATCCGGATTGCTCGAATACTCCACCGCGTCGAGGATCGTCTCGATGGGCACATTCACATATTCCTTCATATTGTCTCCATCGAAATGAAAATCGAAGTAGTAATCCTCCCCCGTGGCCAGCCAGATCGCCACATGGGAGATATTGATAGTGAAATCCCTGCTCCAGAGGGTGATCGGGTCGATGTTGGGCACGGAGGGATTATCATAATCGAACTCTATGGGATTGCAGAACTCCCAATCGGCCGAGGTCATATCCACGCATAATCCGGACACCAGCGAATGATCATACGCGTCCCCGGCAAGAACGAGGAATCCCTTCGGGGGGATCGGGCACTCCTTTGTAACTCCTCGCGTTCCCGGAAAGATATAGACGAAATAGGCTACAGCGTAGTCGACCGATTCCCAATCAAAGAGCTGGACCTGCGTGCTCCGGCACATGATGTGCCCGTCGAGGTAGAGAGTGTCGCTGGACGAGTTGTAGAGCTCGAAGAACTGATCGTAGTAGTAATAGGCGGAGGCGCTGCAGCCGCAGTAGTAGACCTCGTTGATCGAGATAGGGGATGTTTGCATATAGGACATCAATATCGTGTCCGTCGCGGCGGGATCGTAGAGGAGCTGCTTGGTCATCTGCCCGAGTATAAGGACATTCTCCTCGACGTTTATCTTCTCCGCCATTATCGTGTAATCTCCCGCCGCAAGATCGGTTATGACCACACGGCCCTCTTCGTCCGTTTCGAATGTCTCCTGGTAATGGAATGTGGGGCTGTTCAGCCTGACCGTGGCGCCCGGCACAGGCAGCCATTCTTCACTGGAAACACCCGACGTGTCCATCGCGACGAGGGTCAAGACGTTATCCCCGTCGGGGGCTCCGGGTTTCTCCTCTCCGCACGAACCGAGCAGGAGCCCGACAGGGAAGACAAGCAGCACTGTTAATATTTTTCTCACGCCCTGTCCCCCCTTTCCTCTATTGCACGTGCGAGTACCCCGGTGTCGGAGGAGCGATGATCACAAAATCGAAGGTGGAATCGTTCGTGTCGAGACCCAGCTCTCTCCGTTCCACCGACTGGCCGCTGTACTTGGTCATTCCTATCCCGGCGAATCCGGCATCCACATTGATCGTCAGCTCCTTGGTCGACGTCGCGCTTGTCGCGTATTCGACCCCGTCTATCACCGTATGGAGAGGAATGATCAGGCGAATGCTCCCGTGATCGCCGTACTCCTCGTATGTATACTCCTCACCCGTCGCAATCACCACGGCGTTGTGGCTCAGGGCTATCAGGTAATCCGATGTTCGGGAAGGATTGATATTGACGAGGTTTGGGACGCCTGGATTGTCGTAGTCGCTTCCAAGTGGATTGAAGCATTCCCAGTCGGCGACGGAGAGGTCGATGCTCGTGGGACAGTAGAGGCTGTGGTTGATGGCATCGGAAGCGATCGCCACGAACTGCCCGGGCAGAATCGGATATTCGCGTCCCGTCACCGGCGTTCCCGGAAACTGGTAGGCATAGAGGGCCTTGACGTAATCGACTTCGTCCTGGTCCGGTTCGGCCGCAGGGTAGTGCCTCGTCAGTATGATCCCGTCGAGGTAGAGAGTGTCGCTCGATGAGTTGTATAACTCCACGAACTGGTCGAACATGTAAAAGGTACAGGTAGCTCCTGTATAGTAGATCTCGTTGATCATCAGTTCGCTCGTCGCTATCAGGCCGACGGTCACCGTATCCTCGACCGTCTCTTCCCCCGTTATGTAGAATTCCATCCCGCCCGCGAAGACTTTTTTGTTGTTTTCTATATAAACATCCTTGCGCGCGAAGAGGTAGTAGCGGCCGGTAGCAAGATCGTCCAGGGCAACGACGCCGTCAGGGCCGGTCAGCAGGACAGCGGTGAATTGGTGCGTCCTCGACTGGATACTGACCTCGGCGCTGTCGACATAGCAGGGAACACCCGGCTCGCCCGATATGTACCCGGAAGTGTCGGCTATGGCCACATAGACCCTGCCGTTTCCGTCCGGAGTACCGGGCATATCCACCCCGCATCCTGCCAGCAAAGCAGCCGAGATGACAACCGCGAGATGCAAGCTCCCTCTCACTGTCCCTCCTGTTTTAAAACGCGCCTCCAGAGGTCGTCCAGCACCATACTGAACTCCACACCGTAGAAGATCTCCGGGTTTCGCGTCCTCCAGTAGCCCTGTTCGTTAATGTAATAGGCGGGGTCGTCGAAGAGGTTATATACGAACAGGGACAACTCGGCACCGCGCCATAGCGACTTGGAGACGTTGACGTTGAATAGGTACCTGTCATTCGGGCGCCTCGAGATTGCCAGATCCAGCTCGTCGTAGGACCGGTCGAGGCCGAGATCCGCCGATTCCTGGGGCGTGACCAGGACCACCCCCCCCAGAACCGGGTCATAATAGCCGGTCGAGTATAATACCGGGTCGGTGACGTACTGGTCTGCATCGAAAAGGGTCTGCTGGAGAAAGAAGGTGACCCATAGCCCGAGCTTCTTGATGAACCAGTCGGCATTGTAGTTGACGATCATCTTCTGTCTCCATCGCTGTGTGTAGAGGTAGAAAGGATAGATCGTCCTATCGCCGAGGTCCGAGTTAATGCGGGGACCTGACATGAATTGGCCGTCCGCTCCCGAGCGTGATTTGGTGTATGAGGCGGAGATGCGGAAAGCGGTCGATATCTTCTCGATACGCTTTGTGAGCAACTGGAACTCGACACCGTAATTCTTGGACCAGCCCACATTCCTCGCATAGCCGTCATTTCCAGGATCAGTGTAAAAGGTGTCTATGACCGTCGGCTCTCCATCCGGCCATGTGTCCCAGTGATAACGGTAGAGGGTGACCGGGGAGTTTACCGTGCGGGGGATATCCTTTGACCGAGAGTGGAAACCTGTAAGGATAAGCCCCACCTGGCCTATCTTCTTGTCGATGGAAAGCTCGGTTTTTTCGTTCTGGTATCCGAGTATGTTCCGGTTGTCGAATCTATATAAGTACGTGCTGACGAGGGGAACTGAATCCGGAGGGCTGACGTTCTCCTCGACTATGTCGAAATATTTAGGCCCCTGGAAGATCTTTGTCATGGACGGCATCTTGGAGCTCTTGCCCCACCCGAAGCGTATCTGAGTATCGTCGAACAGCTCGTACTTCATGCGGACACGGGGATTCAGGAAGGTCCCGTTTTTCGACTCGACGACCCCCTTCTCGTTGAAGATGCCGTCGAGGTGCAGCTTGTACGGCGAGTACATCTCGTACCGGATACCGAGATTGATCGTGTAGGGCCTGAATCTCCAGTACCCCCTCATCTCGTCCTCCATATAGAGATTGGCCGTATGCAGGGCCGGCACCTCATCGTACGACAGCGGCCTGTACCCGAGGTTTCCGTAGGGAGGTTCCAGGGGATCGAATATCTTGCCCTCACCGACGTTGTCGTCGAATGTGTACTCTCCGCCGGCCAGGAAGGAGTGCTCGAAACCCGCCAGTTCGAGATCGGTTCTGAAATTCAGCTTGCCGCTCGCGTTCCACTCCTCTCCCTTCGTCCATATCTCGTAAATATACGCCCCAGCCTTCAATACTCCTTCGACCGTACCCTCTTCCATGTTGTCCGTCAGGACGCGTGTGTCGGCGCCGGTCATCGACTTATGAAAGCTGTTCCGTTTCGTGTATTTCAGGTTCGCTCTCCACTCGAGCTTCGTGTCCTTGACAGGTTCGTAATCGACCGTGTGCCCATACACAAACGTCCAATCCTTGTTGTACCATTCCTTTGAGAGAGGATCATTCTTGTCCAGGTTGTTCTGATCGTCAACGCCGGTATAGTACATCTTGTTCAGTATCTGGAGTTTTTCGCCGAGGAGTTTGTTCCGCACGGTGAACTGTCCGCTGTAACGGGAGTACTCATCTCCCTCGCGCCTTATGTCCCGTTCGCTGAAGGCGTAATTCAAGTTGTAGGATAACCCGGTGTTTCCAAGATTAAGACCGCCGCCGAAGTTACCTTCTTTCGTGTCAGGATTTGATTTCAGTTTCAACCTGTGAGGCTGCCGCCCCATCTTTGTATATACCTTGACGAGCCCGGTGGTGAGATCGCCGTACTCAACGGACGGAACGCCCGTTATCACCTCGACCTTCTGAATGTTGTCGGCGGGTATGCCCCTCAGATCGATCCCCGATCCGGCGGTGCTCGATGTCACAGCCGAAGCGGTCCCCGTGCCTGTCTGCAGATTCGCGTTGTTGGATATGGCAATATCGTCGATTATCACCTTCGTACCGAATAGGGCGGCGTTCCTTTCAGTCGCGTTGCTGACGATTCCAGCGCCGCGTATATCGACCTGGCTGAGCTTTGACAGCCCCGGCGCCTTCGATCTTTCCACGCCGGGAAGGATGTCGAGGATGTCGCCCAGATTTGTTGCGAGGTGGTGCTCGATCTCGGCGCTTGATATCTCGTGCGTCGTCTCTATTTTATCTGGAAGGAGATCCCTCTTCTCCAGCACCGTGATACCGCCGATATTGAAAAACATATTCATGGACGGATCTCCCAGCACCATCTCACACTTGTAGGTCGTTATCCGCGCGCCCTCTATCTCCACATCCTGATAGCAGGTGCTGTAGTAATCCTCCTTGAAGATCGTGATGCCGTACTTTCCCTCGGGAAGATCGATGTGGAACTTGCCCTTGCTGTCGGTCAAAGTGCTGATGGTCGTCCCCTGTATCGCGACGAGCGCCTGCGGAACCGGCTTCCCGGACAGAACGTCAATGACATGCCCCGCCAACCGCCCCTTGCGCTGCGCCCCGGGGGAGAGCGGAATGAGCAGCACGACTGCGATCAGCGCACAAAAAATCCCTTTCATGGGAAAGGGTATCGCGTTCCGCTTCTGCATTTAACCATCCTTCTCGGGAGAGAGTCGCCAGCGGGCAGGCATCGGGCCTCCAAGCCCCACCTTGAGCCATCCGTATTGTGCCACAGGCAGGGATGATTTGTCAATCGCTAAACGTTATATTTTAAAGCTCTTGTGTTTATCCCTGCTACCGGGGAGAATCGCTCGTTCCTTGGTATTTATGTCAGTTTATCTCCTGTCGTATCTGAGGCCCTTCTTCGGGCAGGATTCGATGCAGAGACCGCAGGCGAAACAGTCGGGCCTGACCCGGCTCCCCTTGACTATCGCCCGCATCGCGAGACAGGGATTATCCCGGATACAGCGGTCGCAGTCGGTGCAGATCCCCGGCTCGATCCTTACCCTGAACAAAGAAAACTGCTCGAGAACCCAGGTTATAAGTCCTAATGGACAAACGATGTAACAAAATGGGCGCCACATGAACAGGGCAACGAGCATCACAGCGCCCAGGATGACCAGGCCGGCCGCTTCGAGATCCCAGTGAAACACCTCGAATGGATTGAAATACTCGTAGATCTCGATACCCATCGTGAATACGAAGAGGATGAAAAGCGCAAAGATCACTATCCTGATCGAATTGGCGACTCTAAACGGGACCTCGAGTTTGAACCTTTTAGGAAGGGGGATCCGGTGGATGAGCTCCTGCAGCGCTCCGACAGGGCAGACCCAGCCGCAGAAGAGCTTGTTGCCGAGGAGCGTCAGTGCCGCGATGACGAGAAGCGAGACCCAGAAGGCAAGCGGGATCACCTTGCCCTCTACGAAGAAGAGAAACGGCTTTGACACGGTGCATACGGGGCTCGGGTGCAGGCCCATACGCTGCGCGAAGACGCCTAGCGGAAGCAACTCGACGAGAGAGAAAATAAAGAAGATTATCGGCAGGAAGAGAAGACGGAGATTTTTCGTTAAGCGCACCTTCTGTAGCAGGATGAATCCGAGCAGCCCGAAGACCAGGGACATCCAGTACCTCGGATACGCCATTATACCCCAGAAACCGAGCAGCGGCCTGTGGTCCCCATCCTCATCAGCTAAAAGCAGAGATGCAAGGAAAAGGAGTACGAGGCTGAAAAGGATTATCTTGACGAATGATACGCTCTTGCCGGATCTCGGGTCACAGTTCATCTGGTCTCCTTCCGCAGAGTATATCCTTACCGGGGGCGCCGGCACCATATTAAATGTAATACAAACAACCTCTGCTTTCCACCGGGAAGCGAAAAACCGGTTGGATCGAGAATCATTCGCGGCTGCATATCATAATGCGGCCAGCTCCCCGGGCCGGGTTCAGCTCTTTTTCGAACGCTCGAAACACTGGCGCTGGATTCTCCGTAATGATATTGTTATTGTTCCTGTATTCGACTAAACCATAGGGGGTACTCCGTGAAACGCGCATCAATCTTTCTAGCGTTCGTAATCTGTGTTCTATCTGCTCCATTCAACCCCGCAGAAGCCGCGGCGGCTGCGGACTCTCTGGGACCGGCGGTCTCGCCCTTCCAGAGCGACATCTACAGCTTCCGTTTCGTAACCGACGCGGACGACGCGGCGGCGCTCTTCGTCAACCCCGCAGGATTAGGCGTCCGGAAGGACAATTCCAAACTCTTCGGCGGGATCTACCAGTACAACCGTATAGCCGAGATACCTCTGGCGCTCGCCGGAAGAAACGGAGGAATCGGTTACCTCTACCAGAATACGGGCGTCTACACATCACACACATACCTGCTGGGCGTCGGGACAAAACTCCTTCCCGGCCTTTACGCGGGGACCTCGCTCCACTGGCACCATTCCGACATACCGGCACCCGACCGCTCGCCCTTCGCCGTCGATATTGGATTCCTCGGCAGGCCCCACCGGTACGTTTCGATCGGCGGCCTCTTCAGAAACGTGAACAATCCGCGCTTTGCCGGCGGCCGCCTCGAGGAGAGCTTTACCGGAGGCCTCTCCCTTCGTCCCCTGACCGAACGGATCACACTCTCGGGACAGGGCAACTTCATCGATAAGACCAAGCCGGGCTGGCTCTTCGGAGGCAGGTTCATGGTGGTCCCGGGAATCGAGCTCTACGGCTCCTACGCCCGCGACTACTCGACGGCCTCGCCCGACCCCAGGGAGGAATTCACCGCCGGGATCATATTCGCGCTCGACAGGAAGGCGACGCGATACATGGCCCGTTCGCGCATCGGCGGCGAGTACGACTACGGCCGGTACGGCGTACTGGTCGAGACGGCCGACTCCTACAAGGAATCCATCTTCACTCCCGAGCGCTACGCCGGGATCGTGATCGGGGGCACCTACCTCGACGAGGGGGGCGGATTTGCGCTGATGGGTGATACGGGAAAAGATCTGCACAGGGTGCTCCGAGAGCTAGAGCACGTCAGGAAGGATCCGGACATCAAGGGCCTCATTATCATGGTCAAGCCGATCAAGGGATCGTTCATCGGACCGGTCAGCGCCAACCTGAATGAGATCAGAAAGGCCGTCGAAAAGGTCCGGGCCGCCGGCAAGCCTGTCGTCGCGCTGCTCAAAGAGACCGCGTGGGCTCCGGAGCTCTACCTCGCGTCCGCCGCCGATCGCATAGTGATGCCGGAAGAGAGCGTCGCCGGGATGATCGGCGTCTCTCTGGAGCTGAACCGGATGAAGCGGCTCTTTGCCAAGCTCGGGATAGACTGGGACTTCTACACGGCGGGTGAATACAAATCGAGCTTCCACACGCCCTATACCGATACAACGACAGCTGTCCAGGCGGAAGAGCTGCAGTCGCTCGTCGACGAATCCTACCGCCTGCTCGTCGAGGGAATAGCCGAGGGTAGGGGGATGAGTGTCGAGAAGGTGCTCTCACTCGCCGACGGAAGGATGTTCAACGCTAAGGAGGCGATAGAGGAGGGCCTGATCGACCTCACCGGACGGGGGAAGGAGGCGAAGGAGGAACTCGGGCGCCTCGCCGGAGAAGAGAGGCCTGATAAGTTAAGAACCACATCGATCGCCCGCCGCACTTACAGAGAGGAGCGGTGGACACCGCCTCCAACGGTCGCCATCGTCGGCGCGTACGGCTCGATACGCTCGGGCAAGAGCAAACGTGATCTTTTAAGAGGCGGCAGGACCATGGGCCCCGAGACGGTCGTTAAGCAACTCGAGGCAGCGGCGAAGAACCCTTGTGTCAAAGCGATCGTTTTCAGGGTCGACTCGGGCGGGGGCTCCGCCGTCGCGAGCAACGATATCCTGACAGAGCTAAGGCGCATACAGGAGGAGAAGGGCATCCCGGTCGTAATCTCGATGGGCAACATCGCCGGCTCGGGCGGTTACTGGATAAGCATGTACGGGGACGCCATCTTCGCCGATCCCTTCACGCTCACCGGCAGCATAGGGGTAGTATTTGCAAAACCGGTGATCGAACGGCTATACGAAAAGGTCGGGATCACCAACGAGGTCTTCAAGGCGGGCGAGCATTCCGACGCAATGTCGGCCAGCCGCCGCCTCACAGATGAAGAGATGGAGCTGCTGGGCGGATACATCGACGGGATGTACGACTATTTCCTCGAGCATGTCTCGGCGAGCAGGAAGATCGAGATGGACGAGGTGAAGAGGATCGCCCGGGGAAGGGTCTACTTCGGCACGCAGGCACTCGAGTTACGGCTAATCGACAAGCTCGGCGGCCTCAGCGACGCGGTCGAGCATGCCGCTTCGATGGCGGGTATCGAGGATGACTACCGCACCGTCTACTACAAGGCATTCCCTGGATTATTCTGGCATCTCGACGAGGGGGGTATCACGGGGGCGGTCGGCCGGTCGCTCGGCTCGATCCTCGGAGGAGGCGGCGATCCGTTTGATGAGATCGTGTCGGTCTACTGATACGGGCCGGCGCCGCGGCGACAAAGCCATTTATTATCCGGAATATGAGCGGGGGCTCGTGTGGGTCCCCGCTTTTATTGCCGCATGACCCGCTCCACGAGCCTCAGTAGATTTTTCCCGAGTATCTTCTCGATCTCCTTCTCGGAGTAGCCGCGCCGTTCCAGCTCTGCTGTTATAACAGGCAGATCGGTCACATCATCCAGCCCCACGGGCGTTATCAAGATACCGTCGAAGTCGGAGCCGAGCCCCACGTGGTCTATTCCAACGATCTTTACGGCATGATCTATGTGGTCGATGAGCACTGTAACCGATGGATTCTCGAGAGCGTCCATGCGCTCCCGGTATTCCGGCCTGAGCTCATCCCACGCCTTTTCCCTGTCGCCGCTGTAAACGCCGGCGAGGCTGTCCGCGCTCGCCCTGAACTCCTTCCAGATCCCGGTCACCGCATCGTTGAACTTCTTATCGAGGAATCCGGGGAAGTAGTTGATGCAGATGACCCCGCCGTTTTTCTTCAGGGCCCTGAGCTCGTCGTCGCTGACATTCCTAGGGATATCGCAGAGGGCACGCATGCAGGAGTGGGATATCAGAACGGGGTTCTCTGTCACCTCGAAGACGTCGAAGAGTGTGCTGTCGGAGACGTGAGAGCAGTCGATGATCATACCGAGCCGGTCCATCTCACGCACGACCTGCCGGCCTAGGTCATTCAGGCCGCCCCATTTGGTCGAATCATCCGAGGAGTCCGCCCACTCGTTCGTGTTCATCCAGGTCAGGGTCATGCACCTGACGCCGAGACGGTGGTAATCGCGCAGAACGCCTAGATCGGCCATGATCGCATGCCCGCCCTCGATACCTATGATACCCGCCACCCTGCCCGATTCGACGATCCGCCGGACCTCTTTCCCCACGAGCGCAATCTCGAGCTCATCCGCATGGAGCTCCGACTGCTCCCAGAGCGCGTCAATCATCTGGAGCGTCTGCTTGACATAGACATCCCTCTCGAGCCTGGGATTGGGCCAGCATGCGAAGATCTGAGCATCGAGCCCCCCCTCCCGCATCCTGGGCAGATCCATGTGCCCACGCTCCTAACCGATCCCGAGGTCGATGGCCCTCTTGCCTATGAGCCTCATGGCGGTATCGCAGTGAGCGTCGAAAACGATCGCCTTGCGGTGAAGCTTCATCACATCCTCCAGGACTTGATTTTCGGTGGAAATGACCGGAACAACGAAAGTCGTTGATATGAGCGTACCGAGAATGAATAATGCGGTCCTTCTCATTGGCGCTCCAATCGGAGAGGTGCTCGCTTGAATTTTAATGAAATAAATATAGGGGCGGACGCCCCTATATTCAAAGGTAAACTATGTATCAAACGCAACGGCCGTCCATGCGCCGAACGATCCTCGCAAACAGTTACATACCCACCTGGTATCATACACGCTCGAGCGGCGGCGCTAGTGGATGATCTTGGCCGAGGTAGCCACGTCCCCGTATACAAGCCGAGCGTATGGCAGCAGGTTATCCGTACTCTTTATCGCGTAGGAGTCTCCCACGAGCCCCGCGAACTGAATATTCGGATCGGCGCTCTCCAGAAAAGTCCATCCGGACTGGTCTCCAAGTCCCGTAGTATAATCGTAGGCCCCGACGACCCGGCCTTGATAAAACTGGAGCCATATCGTATTCAGGCTGGCTGGATAATTCCCCGTCATGGCGAAATAGGACGTGAGAGCTATCTGTATGTTCTTCGTATTCTGAACTACAACGGCAACCTGGGCCGCTTTTTTTGACCTGATAAAATTCGACATTACGATTGTGGCAAGGAAACCGATGATCTCTATAACGATAAAGAGTTCCAGCAGAGTGAATCCGGCAACGCCCAGCTTGCGCCAAATGGAACGCTTCGCCTTGCCCCTTTTCGAGAAGGGGAGTCGCAAAATCGATCTAAAGTATCGCAACACGCACTCCTCCCATGCAGCTATCCTACTTCATCCGCCTTCAAAGGGAGTGGCATGCAAGAAATATGACAAAAAAGGGGGGAGCTCGTCCCCCTTTCAACTCATTATGCTGCAGCGGACTAAAGTGGAACCGCCTCGACCTTCTTCACCTCGGGGACCCGTTCCTTCAGAACTCTCTCGATACCGAAGGTGAGAGTCATCTGGGACATCGGACAGCCGGCGCACGCGCCCTTCAGGCGTACCTTTACGACACCATCCTCTATATCGACGAGTTCCACATCACCGCCGTCGGCCTGCAGGCCGGGACGTATCTCGTTCAATGCAGCTTCGACTTCTTCTCTCATGATATACACCTCCATGCTGGTTTCTCATAAATATATTGCCGGTAAATATATAACACTGGATATGAATTGCCAAGAAGGATCCTGCCCATTGATTAGACATCGCTGTGTTATTCCGAGATACCTGAAAACACAGAGTGCTTCGACTGTGATAGGTTTCAACCGTCTTAAACGTCGAAACATAGGTGTTTTACCTTATTTTAATATTGACTTTCCGGATGGATTATAGTACACTGACCGCACAGCTCAAGTGTTACTCCTTTAACCACCTATAAAAAGGTGCAAACTCTGCGGCACGAGGAACTTGTCCGCGGAAATCGATATGCAAGGGGGAATATAGCTATGCGGCGTTTGTTATCAATCGTTGTAGCAGCATGCTTGTTATGTGCATTCACCAGTGGGGTCTATAGTGCACAAATAACGCTAGTTATAACTCAGATCTGGCAGCACAAGGACACTCCTATGTTGTGTGCGCTGCCAAGTGTCCCCGGTTTACCGGCCAACAGAGTGCATGACTGGAACTGCGCTACCGCAAACACCTGTCCCTACTGCTCGGGCTACTGCGCCCCTGCGGCCGTCTCTATGATCGGCCTCTACATGGGCCAGGCAGCGCCCTTTATTGACATAGACAACATCTATGACAATGCGAAGGTCACTGGCGAGATAATGGGTAACGGCATTTTAGAAACGCGCGGTGTCGGTATGTTCGCAGGCGTGGGAACTACACCTCCAGAGGTGCAGAACGCGTTCGCCTATTCGGTAGGAATGGTGCCTTTCCAGCATGGACCTTTGGGCACTCCCAATCCGTTGATCACCTACGAGATCGTCAGATGGTACCTCGATAACAACCACCCGGTCCTCTGGGTGGACATCGGCAGCTGGCCGGCTGATCAGGGAGTCCTTCCGAGCGAGACGCTGACCGGTTCGGGTCACTGCAAGGTAATTGCGGGATACGACGACCTCGATACGCCCGACTTTGCGGACGACCTTCTCCTTATCTTCGATCCATGGCCGACCTCGGGCTCGTCTTACTGGCTGGCCCACGGCCTGGTCGTCGATGTGAACGATGTTTATATGTCGACCACTCAGGCTTTTGCCAATGAAGAGGCGACCTGGGGTCAGATCAAGAACATGTTCGAATAGGGTCGACCTGGAGAAGTCATCGGAATAGAGGGGGAGAGCAGAAGCTCTCTCCCTTTTTTTGCCAATTCATAATTCCCTATTAGAACAGTAAATTTTGTGTTATAATACGTCAGGAGTTGCGCGAGAAAACCTTTGATTGTACCGAAAAGCGGCATTTCGCTCCGTCACATTAAAATCCAACGAGATTCTCGACGGCAAGGCGAAATCGCTTGTTTTTTTAAATCTTGTATCTTAATTTATTATATATGGTTCGCTACGTAATTGAAATTGATTCTTGAAGAGAGGCAACCCATGAGACTGTTCGCCCGGTTTTCGCTTGCGATCGCCCTGATCGCATTTGTTTCCATTATCATTCTGCCGACGGCTCCGCTCCGCGCCGAGAAGAGCGAGGAGCAGAGAATCGCCGATCTGAACAAGTGGATCCAGGAGAAGGGATACCACTGGGTCGCCGGTACAACTGGCGTTTCCCGCCTGTCGCCCGAGGAGAAGAAAATGCTCCTTGGATACAGACCGGTCCCGAAAGAGCTCCTCGACAAGATCCCGGTGTTCGAACCGGCCGTTCCCCAGCTGGAAGCATCGATGCTCCCCCTTACGTTCGACTGGCGGGACAACGAGGGAACGACACCGGCCAAGGCCCAGGGGGCCTGCGGCTCCTGCTGGGCTTTCGCAGGCGTCGGGCAGCTCGAATCCCACGTCAGGATCTACGACAACCGGATCGAGGATCTCTCCGAGCAGCAGGCGATCGAGTGCAACTCTTACGGTGCCGGTTGCGGCGGGGGCTGGGCCTATGCCGTTTATGAAATATTCGAAGGGTACGGCTCCATCGACGAGACCTGCATGCCGTACGAGGCGCGCGACGACCTGCCCTGCATCGAGGATCAGTGCGATCCGATCGCGAAGATAAGCAGTTACGGCATGGTCAGCACCGATATCGCCCAGATCAAGAGCTCCGTATACTACACAGGGCCCGTCTATACGGGGATGACGGTGCTGGACGATTTCTTTGACTATACGAGCGGATGCTACGAACATGAAACAGCCGATCCGAACAACCACGGCGTTCTGATCGTCGGGTGGGACGACTTCGCCTGCGCCGGCGAGGGCGCCTGGATCATCAAGAACAGCTGGGGACCCACCTGGGGGATCGAAGGATTCGGATACATCAAGTACAGCGCCGCCAGGATCGGCCGCAGCAATTACCAGATAAGCTATATCCCGAGCACCGTGATGGTCCGCGTCGACTCGCCCGACGGTGGCGAAGTGTGGGATGTGGAAAGCTTTCAGCAGATCCAGTGGACCACATCGCGCGAGACGCCCGACTCGCTGAGCATTTATCTCAGCATCAATAGCGGCGAGACCTGGGACTACACGATTGCTACAGGTCTCTTCGGCGTAAACTCGTACAGCTGGACCGTCTCCGACCTGCCGGTTCCGACGGCCCGCATCAAGGTCGTCGCCTACTTCGGCGGCGAGGTCGCCGGATACGACTGGAGCGACGAAGATTTCATCATCAAGGGCCCGCCCTACCGGTTCGTATCACCCACCGGCGGGGACATCCACCCCTATTCGACCCCGTTCTGGGCCGCACACAGCATCCAGGATGCTGTCGACGCCAGCGACCCGGGCGACTCGATCATGGTCGCAGAGGGCGTATACAGCGAGACCGTCACAGCTATTGCCTCGCTGCATATCATGGGGGGCTGGGACAGCGGATTCACCGTGCGTGACCCGGAGACGTACGAGTCCCGCATTCAGCGCTCCGGCAGCTGTGTATCGTTTATGAACCTCGGCACCGACTACTGCGGGATCGAGGGCATGACCATCGCCAATGGATCGGGAACGAGTCTTAGCATGCCGGTTCTCGGCAACTACGGCGGGGGCATCTTCGCCTACAACTCTTCACCTCTGATCAAGCATAACACCTTCGTAAACTGCGGCACGGCCTCTATCGTCGATTTCAGCGGGGGCGGAGCAATCGCCGTTTACAACGGCCACGCGGTCATAGAGAACAACATGATTACGGCCTGCAAGGCCCAGGTCGGCGGAGGCGTCTACCTCTACATGGCAACCGCCGATATCACAGGCAACCGGATCACCGGCTCCTACGGCAACTTCGAATTCATCGGGATGAGGGGCGGCGGGGGCGTATATGCCTATCATGCAAGCTTTACCATGGAAAACAACGTGATCAGCGGCTGCTACGACTACAAGTATGGCGGAGCCGTCTATACCCGCTTCAGTCCCGCCAGCCTGAGCGGCGACTCCCTGTACTCGAACAGCGTAGAGAGCTCCGGCGGGGCCGTGAGTGCCGAGAGGGACACGATGATCCTTTCGGGCGTCGTGATCACGGACAACACAAGCGGCACATTCGGCGGAGGCATACACGGGAAGGCTGCGTACTTCGAGATCGAGAACACCATCGTTGCGAAAAACAGCGCCATGATCGGCGGCGGCATCTATCCCGACAGCTGCTTTGGAGTGATAACGAACAACACGTTCGATCGCAACACAGCGGTCATCTCTGGCGGAGGGATGTACCTGCAGGGACAGGGCGCGCTCGATATGCGCAACAACATCTACAGCTACAGCTCGCCGTACGGGGTGACCGTACTCGACCTGTCCACACATACGTATCTCTACAACAACTGCTACGGCAACTCGCCGGGCGATTACAGCGGCCCGGTGCCGGATACGACCAACATATACCGCAATCCCCATTACTCCGATACGACGTCCTTCGACTATCACCTGCTAGTGCACTCTGGCAGCATAGATACGGGCGATCCGGACATCGTCTATAACGACCCTGACGGTTCGAGGGCGGACCAGGGCGCCTTCGGCGGTCCCGCCGCTATCATGGCGGCGCTCGAGTATGTGAAGAACTCATCGGCCACCGCTGTGAACGACACGACCATACAAGTCATATGGGACGAGATATCCGATCCGTCGCTCGCCTACTACGTCATCTACGGCGATACGACCGAAGGCTTCGTTCCGGATGAACTGCTGATGCTGGGCACGGCGCCGGTGGGCACAGAGTCGTTCGATCACTATCCGGTGACCGAGTGCTGGTACTACCGCGTATCGGCCGTTACGACCCTCGGCCTGGGCGGCGGATACTCGAGCGAGTCCGGTGACTGCGGAAACGATCCGGTCGGCGACGAGCCAGAGGTTCCGTCCTATGTGAACCGCCTCGAGCAGAACTTCCCGAACCCGTTCAACGGGACGACGACAATCGCCTATTCGATAGAGAACAAGAGCGCGGTCGATATACGCATCTACGACACGGCAGGCCGGCTCATCAAGATACTAGAGCAGAAGACCCGCGAGGCCGGGCAGTACGAGACGATCTGGAGAGGCGTTGATAACGCCGATCGAGCAGTCGCATCGGGTATATACTTCTGCCGTATAAAGACCGGGTCGTTCAGCCAGACGAGAAAGATCGTCTATCTACGGTGATAGGAGTTAATGGGAGTACACACCCATCACCACAAGAGAGTCGACCTCGATGCGGGCAGGAGGATCACCTGGATCGGGATAGCGATAAACGGCGTCCTGATCGTCCTGAAGATCTACGGGGGCATTTACGGCCGAAGCAAGGCACTTCTTGCGGACGCGGTTCATTCCGCGTCCGATTTTGTATCTGATTTCCTCGTCCTTATCGGCTTGCATTTCATCGTCAAGGAGAAGGACAGCGACCACCCCTACGGCCACGGTAAGATAGAGACACTCGCGACGATCGGCGTTGGAGTCCTTCTATGCTTTGCCGCTGTCAAGATCGGTCTTGATGCTGCCCTCGCTATATATGGCGGCGAGCTTGCGGCCCCCGCGCGGTTCACGATCATCATCGCCGCTCTATCTGTGGTCTCGAAGGAGGCGCTCTACCAGGCAACAGTCAAGATCGGCAGAAAGCTCGGCAGCGAGGCGATGGTAGCGAACGCCTGGCACCATCGCTCCGACGCATGGAGCTCCGGCGTGACACTGATAGGCGTGACCCTCGCGGCTTTCGTTCCGAGACTCAGGGTGCTCGACTCCTACGCAGCTCTTCTCGTTTCTTTCTTTATCTTGAAAGTCGCCGTTGATATACTTGTTCAGTCGATCAAGAAGATCATCGACACCTCCCTCTCCGAGGAGCTCTTGAACGGAGCGAAGGAGGAGATACAATCGGTGCCGGGCGTCAGGAACTGTCACGACCTGACCGGCAGGTATTACGGAAGCATTATCTTCATGGAGGTGCACATCGAAGTCGATCCGGATCTGACCGTGCTGGAATCCCATTCGATCGCCAACGAGGCGCGCGAAAGGGTCCGGTCCCGCTTCGAAGAGGTATCAAATCTCCTCGTGCATATAGATCCCTTTGAACCCGAGAAGGAGAAACGAACGTGAAAAAGGTAGAATTCTTCAAGCATAATATAGAGAAAGAGGAGATCGAGTCGGTCACCCGCGTCCTGAAATCGCTTTTTATAACGACCGGCGCAGAGGTCTCGGTATTCGAGGATAAGCTGGCCAAGTACCTCCGCCTCCCTCACGCTGTCGCCGTGACCAGCTGCACGGCAGCCATGCAGCTCTCGCTTCTCGCGGCGGGCATCGGCGAAGGAGACGAGGTCATAACGACTCCTTTGACCTTTATAGGATCGCCCAACAGTATCCTCATGGCGAGAGCCGTACCCGTCCTTGTCGACGTGGACAGGGAGACCGGGAACATCGATCCCGAGGCGATAGAAGCGGCCGTGACCGAGAGAACGAGGGGCATTCTCCCCGTGCACCTCTACGGCCAGATGTGCGACATGGAACGGATCAAGGAAATCGCCGACAGGCACGATCTTGTTATCGTCGAGGACGCCGCACATTCTCTCGAATCGGAATGGAACGGCAAGCGGTCGGGGCACTACGGCGACTACGCCTGCTTCAGCTTCTACGCGACCAAGAACATCACATCGGGAGAGGGCGGTGCCATCTCGGCGAAGGACCCCGCCTCGGTCGGGCTCCTCAAAAAGCTTCGGCTCCACGGACTCGACAAGGGCGCCGTCGACCGCTACACGAGCCATTTCGAACAGTACGACGTCGATCTATTCGGCTGGAAGTACAACATGGACAACATCCATGCCGCGATATTGGTCGAACAGGTCGAAAAGGTGGACGGATTTCTGAAGCGCAGGAGGGAGATCTGCAACAGATACGTCGAAGCCTTCAAAGATATCGAGGGAATAGAACTTCACGTTACCCGGCCCGAGGCGAAGCATGCCTGCCACCTCTTCACGATACTGGTGGATCCGGGGAAGCGGGACCGGATGCTCGAGGCGCTCCAGAACCGTGGCATCGGCGTCTCGGTCAACTTCTACCCCGTACACCTGCTCAGCTACTACAGGAAGCGGTTCGGATTCGAGCGCGGTATGTTCCCCGTTGCCGAAGAGATCGGCTCGCGCACAATAAGCCTTCCCCTCTATCCGAAGCTGACCGAGGAAGAGGTCTCCTTCGTGATAGAGGCCGTCATCGATATCCTCCGGGAGACGTAGCATCCGCAGCACGTGCATGCCTCGGTACTCGGTTTGAATTCGTGTAGACGGTCCTTTTAAAATATCCGCGAGCTCCTAAACGATTTCTACCGGATCCTCACCATGTAAATGATTCTACCCTCTTCTCCCGGCGCAAGGGCGAAGGGAGCCTGCCGCGAGAGGAGAACGTGCAGCGTTCTAGTCGCAGCGATATACATCGCCTCGTCAGCGTCGGCCGGTTCGGCAGTCAGGTAGGTCGTGACCGCTCCGTTCACCCAGGCGATATCCTGTCCCGGGCCGAACGCATCCAGTACGATATCGACTTCGGCGGGGGTCGGATCGATGATCTCGATCTCCTGGACATTCTCCGTTCCCGGATTGGAGAAAATAATAGTGTAGGTAATCACGCCGCCCGGCTGAGCCGCCGCGAGATCGACCTCCTTTACGAGCTGAAGCTGGCCGCTTGCCGATGCGAGCACCGTCACCTGATCGATTACCGAGACCGTCGCCGTTACGACCGTCCCGCGGAAAGTCTGATCGAACGTGACAATGATCGCCTCGACCGTCCCGGCCGGCACGGTGGGTGGAATGAAAACATGGAGTATGATCGGAACGACATCGAGACCCGGCACCGCGGGGTCGAGATCGAGGTCGGCAGCTGTGAGAGGCGTATCGCCCGGATCCAGGAGTCCGTCGCCGTTGTTGTCGCGGTAGAAGCTCTCCACCCATCCGGCGGGAACCACGGCGGAGATGACCGCCTGCCCCGTAGTGCCGGCCGTGATCGAGTGCGCAAAATCGGCGAATCCACCGGCCGGCGCGTTCGCTAAGTTGTTCGGAACTAGCGTCGGGCCCATTACATCCGCGAAGTAGACCCAGGCTGTATCCCCCGCTGCTCCAGCGGGCACCGAGACCGTATCGGGGCTCAGGGAATACATGCCGGCAGGATTGGCCTCAATCACATCACGCAGCAGGCCGGCGTCCACCTGGAAGATATAGGTTCCTGCCGCTCCTGTTAGCCCCGTGATATCCCCGCCGGGATCGGTCACCAATACTGTCACTCCAACCAGGCCTGGCTCGCCCGGATCGTATGAACCGTCATGGTCGATGTCGTCGAAGACCGTGACCGCTATGAATGCTGGAGGAACGGGCACGACCGTGACTCGGGCAGTGACGCTCTCCGTATTGCTCGGATCGACAGTCGAGACAGCATCGATGATAAAATCGTAATCCCCCGTCAATGCCGAGACCGGTACATCTACATCGAATGAATAAACCGCCTGGCCTCCGGCCGGTATCACTACCGTGGTGTATGGCGAGCTATTCCCATCGAGCGCTGCGGTCCACCCCGCGATCGAGTTCCAGGAGACGGTATAGCCCTCTGGTTCGCTCCCATCGTTCTGCAGCTCGAGGGAGAATGTGATCCGTGTGCCCGGGAAGGCGCTCCCCGCCGAGAAACCTCCGTCACCAAGCCCCGGTGTGCCGTAGATACCATCACCGTCTCCGTCTATGACCGCATCGACGATATAGCTCCTCGTTACGACGATACTACCGCTGACGCTGTCGACTAGGTATGGCTTGTCCACCTTCTGTCCGTCTAGGATGACCTGAAAAGTGCCCTCCGAGGCAGTTGCCGGCACACGAACCTCGAGTGTATAGGTGCCCGATGTGACGCCTCGCATCGAGGAGGTTGAGTCGCCGATAAGCACCTCCCAGCCGGCCGGAGCGGTCCAGAAGAGATCGAAGAGATCTGTGCCGCTCTCGTTCTCGAGTGTGATCGTAAAGAAGAGCGTTTCTCCAGGGCTTCCCGCGAGCGTCGAGAAACCGCCGAGGCCCGAACCCAGCAGGCCGTAGATATCGTCGCCGCTGCCGTCGATCCATAGATCTATCTCGTTGACCGAGCTGACTGTCACCGAAGCGGTAACGCTCTCGCTCGCCGCGCCGTCGGTCATCGATACGGCGTCGAGAAGAAAAAGATAGGTAGTATAATCGGCATTGTCCGATATTGTGACCGCAAGGAAATAGGTCCGTTCCTCGCCCTGGGCAAAGAGAGGCGTCGTCCAGGGAAACGGATAGGTATTCACGCCGTCGGTGATGACTGCCGTCCATCCACTCCACGGCCTCGTCCAGGCGAGCCTGAACGAATCAGGTACGGTTCCCTCATTCTGAAGCACGATGGGTAAGTATACTATCTCGCCTGGAACTCCGATCGATGTGCAGCTTCCGCCGAGGCCCGAGCCGGTCGGATCTACTATGTCGTCGCCGCTGCCGCAGATCAGCATATCTACGGCGGGGGCGAGTACACGCGTAACGGCCGTGATGCCGTCGAACTTGAGAATGTCGCCTGTAGACCGGGCGAAGAGCTCGGTCGAGTAATCTCCACCGAGCACTCCAGCGGGCACCGTGACACGTATCGTATAGAAGAGGGAAACACCCGGAGGTATAACCGCGCTCGTGAATGGAGCGGCATGCACTATCGCCCCGTCGAGAACGACGGCGGAGAGCGGCGGTTCCGATGCCCAAGATATCACAAACGAGTCATTCTCCGTGCCGAAATTCACCAGCTCGATCGCGAAGTCGACCGTAGTGGAGGGCAGTGCTGTCTGGATCGAATAACCGCCTTCGGCGCCCTCCTGATCTATCACGCCGATACCATCGCCGTCGACGGCGAGATCGGGCTGATAGGGAGCGGGCACTACGTTGGTCAAGAGTGAAACACTGTCGTATCGGTCCCCGGCGGCGATGCTGACAGCATCGAGTATGCTCGTATACATGCCGGGCGGTTCCCCCGCCGGCACAGTAATGACGATCTCCGCCTGTATCGTGTTTCCAGCCGTAACTATCGGCGTGGTCCAAGGGAATGAGTAATCGGTCCCTCCGTATCTTACGACTGCGGTCCAACCGGCAGGCAGCGCCAGGCTGAGATCGTAAGAATCGTCTGAGGGGCCTTCGTTCTCGATATCGATATAATAGCTCAAAGACCTGTCGACCTCGGTGCTCTGCGCCGAAGTACCGCCAGCTCCACTGCCCGGAGTTCCGAAGATATCGTCCCCGTCACCATCCACTACAAGATCGACCCACCCGTCCACTTCGAGCGAGACATCGTCGACATAGACCCAGGTCTCGTAGTTGTTATCGATGTTGTTCAACTGTTCGAAATAGATACGGACCGATTGGCCGACATAGGCCGACATATCATAGCTGAATAAGAGCCAACCGGTCTCCTTGAAGACACCTGTCCGCTCGGGGAATGTGTGTGTAAGGACCGTCTCGAGCGTAACGCCGCCCAGGTCCCTGATCTCGACGCTGAATGGATCGCGCCCATCACCATCGTATCCCATGTGGCGATACACGAACGAGAGCGTCGCTGCCGAGATATCATTGGGAATCGTGACATCGTAGTACATGAAACCGTAGAAGTGGCGCTGGGGCAATTCGTACTTGAATCCTAGGAGCGCCGAGTAGTTGCCCGTACAGGGCATTTCGAGCAACACGGCGTGGTCGGCCCAGCTCGGATTCAATTGGCTGCTCATTATATTCCCCGCACCGTCGACCCAACCGCCCGAGAAATCGCCCGCCTCGAAACCGCCATTTATAACGAGTTCTGCAGCGATGGCGGATACGGACATCGTGACGATCAACAACAGGGCCAGGCAAACGGCGCGCGCTGCCAACCGCCCGGACCGGTTCACTCTCATTGCTCTATCTTCGATTCTGACCGTCATCATTCTCCTATCTATCTCCATTACCCCGGAAGAGCTTCTGTACAGATCACTCCATCCCGTTGAAAACTCCCAGCAGCCGTTCGCTGAACTTGAGCCGCAGACGAACGTGGAACCCTTCGCTCGCGAAATCGTTGATCGGCGAGTCGCCGTCCTCGTGCCCGCCGAGATCGTAACCGATCCCGAGCCAGAGGTTCTCGGCCATGAGCCTGCCGAGCTCGACCCCTCCGCCGTACCTTACCGTGTTTGTCTCGTGCTGATGCACGATGCGCCCCACTAGGCAGATATCCCAGCTGTTCCCGAGGATCCGGATCACCTGCCCCTGGTAGAGATATGTCGAAGTAGAGGCCGTATAGGACTCGAATGTGTTCTCGATCCATCGGCCCGCGATCTTTCCCTCGAGCTCCCAATCCCGGTTCACCGGATAGTTCGCCTCGAACGACGCCAGGATCTCACGGTCGATCCCGTCCGGATGGGCCTGGCTGTTCCTCTCGTAATCGGCCCTGAGAAGCGAGAGGAACGCCACCGAGCCGTGGCCGCGCGGGCGGAGGCTTAAGCCCAGAGTCGAGCTTCCCTTTATCCTATTCGCCTCTATCTTCTCGTCACTGTACCAGAGGTCTCCCTTCAGCAGGGCGGACCAGTGATCGCTCATTCTCTTGATCCCGGCGAGGCCGGCAAGGTGCTTGCGCCTCTCGTTTTCTAGGCGCAGCTCGTAATCCGCCTTGAGACGGTAATCCTTGCCCACCGGCGTGTAGAGCGCCCCGCTCCTGAAGGCGAGGAAATCGTCGATGGCAGAGCCGCTCACCGTCACGAGCTTCTCGGCGCTGAAAGTCGCGGTCAGATCGGGAGAGAGCCTGAACTTGTTTTTCATACCGATCGTCGCCTGACCGCGCTCGCCGCTCATGGCCCCCTCGAGCCTGTAGCGCGAGAAGAGATGAAGGTTCTCGCTTACGTTCGACTCGAGCCCGAGCTGCGTCGCGTGCCTCGTGCCTGTCCTGCTGCCTGTGCGGTACTCGTGCCGCAGCACCGCATTCACGTACTTGTAGAGCCGCCTCGAGAGCTTGGCCTGGAGGCGGTTCGGATACTCCTGGACCTCCTCGCCGGCTAGCTTCTGATCCCACTCGACGCTGGCGGCGGTCCGGTCGCGGTCGAAGGAAAGCCCGGTCATGAGCAGAACGGAGGAGTGATCCCCCTCCCTCGTATCGCTGTGAGAAGCGGACGCCAGACCGAGCTTGCCGTCGAGCATACTCGTGTAGTACTTGCCCATGACACCGGCAAAACTCCTTTGCTCGTCCCTCTCGCGAAGGTTGTGGCGGTACCCTTCCGCTCTCAGTGTAAAGGCCTGGCTGATACGATAATCGAGCTCCCCGCCGTACTTTTTGCTTCCGAGCTCGGTCTTGCCCCCGGAGAAGGACGGATTGAAAAAATTGTTATCGATCTCACGGTAGTAGGCCTGCCACTTGGCACCGTCCGTTCCTCTGTTTTTCATCCTGATCCTGAAGGCGTCCCCGCCGCCCAACAGGAATTTCTCGCTGTGAGCGTATTCGCTCTCCACGACGAGCCCTCTGTAGATCGCTCCCTCTAGATCGATACCGACGAGCGAGGAATTCTCGACTCCCTCCTCCTCCAGCACTGCAGTGATTCCCACCGAGAGGCTGTCGGTGACGTCGACCGAGGATCTGAGCCCGTAGATAAAATTCTCTTCTCCTGCGCTCTTGCATTCGTAGCTGACTACGATAGTGACGGGATTGAGGTTCTTGTCCGTGGCCGGCACCGGCTCCTTGAAAAGAATGCTTCCATCCATGTAGTTGATATCGTAATCCCTGTTCGTCTGTTTGTGATCTACGCGCAGGATCCTCTCGGGCAGATAACGGTCCCTGACCTCTACACGTATCTTCTCGCTGTTCTCTACGAGCGGATAGTTGGAGAGAAAGTAGAATCCGCTCACACCCTCGGCCGGTATCTCTTCCTGATATGTAAGTTGATCCGTATTTGTTATGAAGGCCTTGACGCTCCCCCTGCTGAAACGCGACTCCCCCTGCAGGCCGTTGAAGGAACGGTGATAGCGAGTGAATTCCTTGTCTCCAAGATCGGTCTGGAAATCACCGAGCATAGCCGAGTAGCTCCTGTGGTCCAGTCTGAGGTAAGTCCCGCTCCTCGACGCGGCGTTGAATTCGAGCTCGCTCGCGTCGCCGAATATCGGATAGTACTTCTCCGGCTCGATACGTTTGAATAGCATGTCATTGTAAAGCGGCCTCGTGTTCACGGCCGCGGTCAGCAGGTTGCCGTCCGCAATCTCCCCCTGGCCGTAGAACGCGATCTTGCCCTCGGCGTAGAGGCCGTCATGATAGCGCTCCTGGGATCTGTGAGTTGTGCCCGTTCCGGTGAGCTGTCCGTAACCGATCGTGCCTTCTCCGTATCCGAACAGGAACCAGTCCCTGAGCGGCGATGTGTAATGCATGATGCAGGAGCTCGATGATCCATCGAGGGAGAGGCGGATCTTGTCCCTCCTCGAATTCCTCGATGGCGGCAGGCTGAGCGATATCCTGCCCTCCCGCGTTACCGCCTGGATGCCCGGTTGGTGCGGATTCACATCGAGCGAATCGATGAGATCCTTTGGGCCTGTCACCGTGGCGAAGATACCGTCCCGGACGGGAAGCCCGTTCGAGTCCATCGCGAGGAACACGAGTTCCGGATTCGTCTTGCCGTCGGCGGGCGCCTGCACCAGTTCGTGCTCGGGCACGATCCCAGCCACCCTTCCTGCCAGATATACCCGCCGGACGCATGTGTTTCTCTTTCCGCCGTGCTCGTCGCAAACGACCAGGATATCGTTCTTCCCCTCCTTGATCTGCACACCGTAGAAGATATACTCGAGTGTGCCACCCCGGATATCTATCTGTTTTTGCCCGATGCGCTCTGTGCCGACCGGCACGTTGTTCACGTAGAGCTCGATCCGCGAGCCGAGCGGCGAGGTGATCTCGACATCGATCTCGGCGCGATCGTGGAAGACCCGGCCCTCCTCCGGACTCATGATATCGGCGCAGACCCCGGCGTCATCGGTGAGCATGAATGTTGTAGTATCCGGCCGGCTCAGGAACTCGGCGAGCGCCTGACTTCCATCCTCATAATCGTCCGGCGGCACGGCCTTGATCTCCACACGTCCGTTGAGCTTCCTCCCCGCTTCGGTATCGTTCGGGGCGAGAGACATCCTCGAGCCATAGCCCATGTAATCCATCCGGTCCTCCGGTATGCCGTTCATCCTGAGCAGCTGGTAGACCGAGCGGGCCCGGGCGAGCGACAACTCGAAGTTGGACGGAAATTCCGAGGTGCTGATAGGAATGCTGTCCGTATAACCGGAAATGGAAACGTTCCAGCCGGCATGCTCGCCAATCCAGAGACTCAACGCCGCGATCCGGCTGATCGGGATCTCCTCGAGGTAGGAACTCCCCTCCCTGAAGTGCGAACTGGGAATCGTTATCGCCTCGAAAGTTTCCGTCGTATCGGTTCCGGCCGAAAGGCCGCTGCCGGAATCCTCCGCTGATGAGCCGGCGATCGTTCCAAAGGGAAGTACGTTCAGACTTTGACCCGCCGCCTCTCTGGAGATAGCGCTCATCGAAACGTCCCGCTCTCCTTCCACACCGGCGGATGATCCATCCACCGCCGCGACCTGACCGACGCGCCCAACGAGAGGGAAATAGACCGTACGGTTTCCGGAGGGGGGCATTACGACGAGCCGGCCCTCGGAGGATCCGAGATCGAAGTAGCTTCCCGGACCCGGAATCAACGAATCGGGCAGGGTCGAGGGATCGATGCGAACGACATGCGTCCCCTCCTCGACACCGGGTATCGAATAGAGGCCCGACGAATCACTCACCGCGTAGGTCCCGTCCTCGATAAAGATGGAAGCTCCGCGTATCCCGCGCTCTTCCTCTCCCCAAAGGCCGTCGCCGTCGGCGTCCAGGAAGACGCCTCCCAGTATGATCCCGCGCCTGGTGAATATCCCCTCGACGATCTTGATCGAGGCCTGCGCCGGACCGTCGGAAACCACCTCTCCGATCTCCGAGACGCCGTGGACCCAGGCGTTGTTCACAAGCCTGTCCCATTCCTGCCCAACCTTGACCCTGGCTCGAAAGACGAAATATTTCTTTTCCCCGGGCTCGAGTCTTCCAGCGTTCCAAGTGAGAACGTTGCCGCTTATCTCCGGTATGTCGTTTCCACCCGCGAAGCCGAGTCCGGGGGATAGATTCTCGATGACTAATACGCTGTCCACCAGCGTTTCGTCGGTTATGTTCTCGATCGTCACAACACAGCTCAACACATCGCCGACCTGCGCCACCGGCTCGCGTATCGTCTGGACGATCGAGAGCAGGGGCAGGTCGGTCTTCGCGAAGATATCCTGAACGGTATTGGCGGCGCTCGGGTCGACGAGGGAACGCGCCTCGACGAGAAACGCGAGCTCCCTGCCGGGGAAAGCCCTGAAGCCTTCCCGGGTAGACCTTATCCTGAGCCCCACGATTCGCGACCCGCCGACGGCAATGGGCCCCGCGTTGGCCCTGTTGGATGTGAGTGGCGTTAGGGGCGACCCCGTCGTATCGATGAATGTCATCTGCCAATCACCCGGTATAACCGTTGAGTCGATCACGCCGATCTGGAGAGTATCAGTGAAGTTGCCGGCGTTCAGGAGCTCATGCCAGAAGGTGTAGACGGTATCGACGGCATTGAGCGCAATCACGTTCCTGTCCGTGGGCCCTCCCTCGGGGGCCGTGGGATTGCCGGGCGGCCCGAGATATAGAGTGCTGACGCGGCCGACCTGAACAGCCACCTCGTTCGACGGAAGGGAGTAGGGACGACCGTCTCCGCCGGTGAAACCGGCTGCGGCCGTGTTAAAGATCGTGCCGGCGAGCATGCCGTTCGGTATCGAGAGGCTGAAATCCAGACTCCCCGTTTCCCCGGCGGTGAGACTGCCGAGCAGGAGGCGCACCCCCTTTACGCGATCGGCAGGAGGAGCGATATCGACCCACAATCCAGTCGCCTCGTCGAAATACTCGATTATACCAGGCGGTGTGGCCGCCGCGCTGCCGTCGACAAAGACAGCTCCGGTCGTATTGCCGCCGCTGTCTATCGGATCGGACAGGATAACATTCGTCGCTGACCTCTCCCCCGTATTCGAGAAGGAGACGGTGAAGGCAATAACATCCCCCGGCATCACAGCCGCGCTCGAGGAGGACTTGGTCAGCTCCACGCGCGCCTCGTCCCTCGCGACGATACGGACAATGTTTCCCCCATCGACGAGCGATGTATCGGCCACAGAACGCGCGGCAAGATCGATATGTGCCGTCTCGCCGCCGGTGAGCCCTGCAGGCAGATCCGCGGCGAGCACGAGCGCGACCTCCTCGCCGGAGCCGAGCGGCCCCACGCTGGTGACCGGCGGTTCCCCCGGATCGATCAGGCTGTCTCCGTCAAGATCGAGAAATATCTCGGTAAGCGATGGGACGAAATCTGATGGGGACTCATAGGAAACGGCGAGTTCGAACGTATCATCCGTGTTGGCCGTGTTGATCAAGCGGTACGGGAAGGATGCCCGCTCGCCGCTGAAGGCGTAGGCGATGTTTGCGGGAGCAGAGGTCGTTCCATCGGGCAGGAGCACCGGCCCGAAAAGGGCGAGCACGTCGAGGGAGACCTCGTTCGAAACGACGCTCAACAGGGAACCGCCCTGCTCGAACGTAGCGATGGACCGGCTCATGATCGTCTGCCCGGCGGGCGGCACCTGTGCCACCGCCATCGACGGAAAGAACAGGATCCGCAGGAAAATCCAGCAAAAGACCAGCCCCCGCCTGCCCGACAGGCGCATCAGCATTCTTCTTATTTTTGCCCTTCCAATCACGTCTCGCCTCGAAAACGACGAAAACCCGAAACGCGACATCATCTAACCGAGTACGTATCAACCGGTTATGTCATCGTTCGGGCGCATCGTCCGTACCTTCCTCCTAAAACTGAATTAGAGGCCGATCTCACCATGGAAACCCACCTCCAATTCAGCATTTTCGCTTAATCGTTTAGCTTATGCTTTCTAGTTCATTTTATAATTCTTCTTATCACCAACCCGAGATCCCGGCCCCGGGGAATCGGACCCCGGAACCGGAGATCTTTACGTCTGTTATTCGGCTATGATCCTCACGATGAATCCAACGCCGTCGGCGGTTCCGCCGCCGCCAGCCAGCGTGCCGGTCAGGACCCAGCGCACATTGGTCACGTTGGCATCGAAGCCGGCAGGCGCTCCGCCGCCGCCACTGGAGGGGCCGTAGACCCATGTGGCGCCGCCATTGTCACTGAACTCGATAGCAATCGCCGTGATACCCGGAGCTAGCGTACCGGTTGTCGCGGAGAGGTGGCGGTACTGCGTCCAGGCCGGGATTGCATCATATATATAGATCGTCGTGATGCCGGCAAGACCGACGTTCGCATAATCGGTCCTGTAGGTGAGCTCCGTACCCGGAACCTGATTGCCTACAGGGTTGACCGACTTGGTGAGAACGAGGTTGCCTGCGACGATCGTCGTCACGTCGATGGCACTGTCAGTGGCGCCGGTGCCGTTACCGGTAACGGTGATCGTACCGGTCTCGACCGTTCCGACAGCCACACCGCCGGGAATCGACACCTGAACGACGACATCTTCGCTGACTCCCGGATTGAGAGTGACCGAAACGATCGGGTTGTTCAGGAGATCGAAGTAGGCGTAGCTCCATCCGTTCGAACTCACATGGCTGAGCATAAACGTATCATTGACGTTGCCCGTGTTCGTGACCGTGTGCTGATAGCGGATTGTGCCGCCGGCCGTACCAGTTCCGCTAAGATCGGGAACGATCGTAACGGACGCGGCCGTATTGACGGTCACTGTGTTCGCTATCTCGTCGAAGATTACAGGGTTGTTCGATGAGGTTGCCCTGAAGGTCACGGGGAATACACCTGGCACCTCGCCCGCGGGAACAGCGACCCGGGCGATGACGTGCACTTCGTCCCCCGCGATGACCGGGCCGATGTTGCCGATCGGCGCCAGCTCGGGAGGATCGAGGACCCCGTTGCCGTCCAGATCATTATAGAAGGTCACCGACCAGCCTGCGGCGAACAGGGAACTGAGCGTGTAAGTATCGCTCGATCCGCCGGTATTGATCACGTCGAGAGGGAAATCGACGTTGAGGCCGGGGTCGGTGAACAGGTTCACGAGGCCGTTATTCGTCCCGGCGAGACCATCGTAGTTACCGATATCGACCGAAGCGGGGTTGACCGCCGTGATCTCATCGGTCGTCAGGTTCCACGCTGTCCCGTCATTGACCGAAGTCGCCTGAACTATGGCCTGGTAGGGGCCTCCCGCCGCCGCGTCACTCGGTATCTGCACGCGAACGATGAAGTCCGCCGTGGCGCCGGGGTTGACCGTTCCGACATCGGGAATGGCGTCCCCGCCCGTACCGAGCGGTGTCACGCCGTCCATGCGGAAGAACTGGATCGTATAACCGGCCGGGAAGGTCGAGAGGGGGTCGAGAGTAATATTGATCTCGTCCGCCGCGTTACCGTCATTCCGAACCGTATTGATGAAATCGACCGTCGTATTGGCGTATGCCAGCGGAACGGCCTGAACGTCGTCGTTGTACGCTGGAGGCGCTCCAGCGCCCGGCGCTCCGTTCGGACCGATGAGAACAGCCGCGACGACATTCACGTCTATCTGCGTGTTGTTCGTCACAACGATCGTCGGATCGGGAGTACCGGGATTATTGTCGACGAAAGCGACGTTACCGATGTTGTTGATGATACCGGCCAGCATCGTCACGGGCACGGTGAGATCATACGTAAAGCTGTAGTTCTGGCCGACTGCCATATCGCCGTTGGTGATATACCCGACCGCGATATCTCCGGCAGCCGAGCTCGACGACCATGCCCAGGTCTCGGGCGAACCGGCTGTCGGGCTTCCGAAGGGCAGATAGAGTACTGTGCCGCCCGCTGGAGCGCCCGCCGTGCTTGTGACGCCCAGAGGCAACCCGGTCGAAGGATCGGTCGGGATGATGTCATAAACGAGCACGCCGGTGAGAGCCGGGATACTTGTCAGTGTCACACCGTGAGCGACATCGTTACCGACATTGGCGCCGCTGATCGTATAGGTAATCGTGTTGCCCGGATCGACATTCGCGGGCAGACCGGTCTTGGCAGCCGTGAGCGTCGCGTCGCTTACGACCGTCGCCAGGTGGTAGTTCCTCGTATCGATCTGCGCAACGTCGCCGACGGACGTTCCGTCAATGCCGACATAAGCGACCATACCGGCTACAGCGGCGGCGGGAACCTGATAGCTGACCAGGAGGTTCACCGTGGTACCCGCTACTATCGGGCCGATGTTGCCCGGAACGCCGCCCGCCGAAATCGCGGGCTCGCCGCCGTCGAGCACACCGTTGCCGTTCAGATCGTGATAGATCGTGATGTCGCCGAGACCTATAAGCATCGACGTACCAGCGTGAATCAACGGCAGGAGCGTGTAGGAATCTGCGTCGTTACCGGTGTTGGTCAGGTTGTAACTGAAATATACGGTCTGGCCCGGTATCGCCGTCTGGGTTAAAGCCGGCACGGAAGGTGGGTCATCTCCCGAGTCATCCGGAAGAATTGAAAGACCGTACACGGGCAGAACGATGGTCGTGACTTCATTCGACGTCGCCGTGTAGGTGTTGCCGATCAGATCCTCGAACGTGGCCGAAGCCTGGTTCCGGATCGTGGTGCCGGCCGGTGTCTGCGCCTGAGCCGTCGTGCCTATAAGGAGCAACGACAGCATCAGAGCAACTACGACCAGCCCTGAAATACGAAGTTTCATCATTACAGATCACCATCTTCCTGGTGGTTTAAAAAATTTGGCCAAAAATACCAAGGAACCGGATCGCTCATTTTACCTGCACGCGGTAAGAGACGACTACGTCCTGCCCGGCATCGAGATCGCTTTCCATGTGCCACTGGACATGGGTGATCATGTCGGGAGTCGCTTCCCTGGCCTCCTCCTCGCCGTTCTCATTGACGACGGTATAGGTGATGGGGACTTCCTGGTAGGTCTTGCCGCCATCGATACTGAAAAGGGGATCCGCCCCGTCGATGCCGGTAGCCGTCTTGTCCAGGTAAACAGTGCCATCTGGTATCGGACCTATCAGGTTGATTCCCGTCGCCGAGGCGCTACCCGTGTTTTCATACCTCAGCGTGTACTCGACGCAGTCGAGGGGAAAAACCTGGTCCGCCGGCACCGCGACCTCGCGGTTATCCTCGCTCATGACGATCTTGCGCGCACTCATCTCGCCGAACAGTTCCGGGCCCTGCCCATAGGCGGCTGAAGCGCACACGGTCAGAACGAGAACAAGGACCGCAGCCAAAAGACTCCTTTTCATCTAACGACCCTCCTTCTCATTGCCCCCGGGATCGACCGATTCGACAATCACATAGCCCTTCGTGCCTATCCCGGAGTCATGTGTGTGAACACCAACAGAAACAGGTCCATAAGGAACGAGGGAGTAGGCTCCTGTTCCATATAGGGACCTCAAAATACATTGACTCATGTGGACGCAGGGCAAGGGCCATTCCAAGGGAACTTGATATGATTGAAGTTACAGGTGTGCAGATCGAGCGGCCGGCGACCGAAAACGCGACGAAACCTGGAATCTACTATCAAGCAACAACTTCCGACAATAGGGAACTATAGGAAATCATGAGATGGGCTGAAGGCGTAAAAGAAAGTTTACGCAATAAAAATGCCTCCTGAGGAGGCATAAGAAATCATTATCAACAATACGAGTGTACAATGCCCAGCCAGTCGACTGGCAAACGGCTTGTCACTCCTACTTAATTATATATTTCTGGGGATCCTGCTTGAAGAGGAGCAGGTTCTCCTCGGTCTTGAAGAAGTAGGTCTTGTCCATATATAGATATGAATAGGGTATATCCCCGCTTATGATCTTCTCCCCGGTGACCGCATCGACGATCATGGCCTTTTCCACGGTCGATTTCCTGGAGGTGCCATCCTTCGCCGCCTCCGGGGTCTCTCCCGGCGTCATGACCTTCCTGGTACTCTGGACCTTTTCCTTGACGGCCACATCCGACTTCTGTGCCTCTTCCTTTTTACCGCATCCGAACGATAGAGCCACGGTAGCCACGAGAAATAGAAGCAGCGATCTTTTCATTCCTTGATCCTCCCTTGGGCCCTGCGGGCCGACAATCTCATAATACTTCGCATGTATTGTATTCTTACCACATACTGCACATCGAAGATACCATATTTGTGCCTACGGGTCAAGAGCGTAGCCCCCAGGACAGAATCGGTGTTGAATATACTCTCCGTTTCGGATTAAATGGTCCGTGTCGCCGCCGGTTGCTCTATTCGAAATCCGGCCGGCTCATGTCGATCGAGACCTACATACAGTCAATTCGATAGAAGGCGAGGTGCTTTGACAGATGCCGCATGCCAAGAAAGCCATGAATGGAAAACCGAAGAAAATAAGCCACGCCATGCCCGATCCCTCCCGGATCAAGCGGCTAGCCATCCTCACGGGAGGAGGCGATTGTCCCGGCCTCAACGCGGTCATACGTGGAGTCGTCCGCGCGGCCGTGCTCCGGCACGGCTGGGAGGTCCTCGGCATCCATGATGGTTATGATGGATTCCTCCGTGCAGACACCTGCCGGAAACTCACATCCAAGGATGTCCGGGGCCTGCAGGCGAGGGGCGGGACCATCCTCGGCACCTCGAACAGGGGCAACCCGCTCAACTACCCGATCAGGGAGGGGGGCAAGATCGTCCACAGAGATGTAACCAACGATATAGTAAAACGGATAAAGGAGCTCGAGATCGATGTCCTGATCGCCGTCGGCGGAGACGGTACGATGAAGATCACTCAGGCGCTATTCGAAAAGGGGGTACCGGTGATAGGGATTCCCAAGACGATCGACAACGATCTCGGAGTAACCGACGTGACGTTCGGATTCAACAGCGCGGTCAACAGCGCTACTGACGCGCTCGACAAGCTCCATACGACGGCCGAGAGCCATCACAGGATCCTCGTGCTAGAGGTCATGGGGCGCGATTGCGGTTGGATCGCCCTCGAAGCGGGAATCGCGGGCGGAGCCGACGTCATACTCATTCCGGAGATCCCATTCGACCTCGGAAGGATCTGCGAGCACATAAGTCAGCGAAAGAACTCGGGCAGCAGGTTCAGCATCGTCATCGTCGCCGAGGGGGCTATGCCGGCGGACGGCAAGAAAATCTACGAGATCGAGCCCGGCATGGATGGCCGGCCGGGGCGCCTCGGAGGAATAGGAAGGTGGGTGGCCGAGAATATCGGCCTTTGCACAACACTGGAGACGAGGGTGGCCGTGCTCGGTCATCTGCAGAGGGGAGGCACGCCGACTACCTATGACCGTATCCTCGCGACACGTTTCGGAGTCGAAGCGGTCAATCTCATTGCCGACGGCGGATTCGGGAAGATGGTCTGCCTCAGGGGAAGGCGTATCGCATCGGCGACGATCGAGAGCGCCGTAAAGAAGCTGAAACGGGTGGATCCGAAGGGCCAGATGGTCGGAACCGCCGAATCCCTCGGGATCGAGCTCGGCAGATAGAAACGGCCCGCCGGCTCACCGAGCCTCACGGACCGTTCATATATACATTCTCTACAAGGAAGGCCCAGGCCGGCGCTGTCCCTCCTACGCCGTTTCGATTCCCGCGTCCTCTTCCAGGCCGAATTCCTTGATCGAGATCTCCCGCATCTTGTACTTCTGTATCTTGCCGGTGACCGTCATCGGGAATTCCGTCACGAACTTCACATACTTCGGTATCTTGTAGTGGGCTATCTTGCCCTTGCAGAACTCCTTGATCTTGTCGCCGTCCGCTGACTCCCCCTCCTTGAACTGGATCCAGACACAGATCTCCTCGCCGTACTTCTGGTCCGGCACGCCGATAACCTGCGCGTCGCGGATCTTAGGATGCGTGTAGAGAAATTCCTCTATCTCTCTCGGATAGATATTCTCGCCTCCGCGTATGATCATGTCCTTGATGCGGCCCGTGATCTTGAAGGTTCCGTCCGACTTCATCAGGGCAATGTCGCCCGTGTGTATCCACCCGGCTTCATCGATCGCCTCTTCGGTAGCGCGATCATTGTTGTAGTAGCCGCGCATCACCTGGTAGCCCCTGCAACAGAGCTCGCCCTGTTCACCGACCGGGATGATGTGCCCGGTCTCGGGATTGACGATCTTGACCTCCGTGTGCGGGATCGGAGGGCCGACGGTGGAGGTACGGCGCTCGATCGAATCCTTCGCCGACGTCTGTGTTATGACCGGCGATGTCTCGGTCTGCCCGTAGGCTATGGTGACCTCCTTCATGTTCATCGAGTCGTTCACCTGCTTCATCACCTCGACAGGGCAGGGGGCTCCAGCCATGATGCCGGTACGAAGTGTCGAGAGATCGAACTTCTTGAAGTCCGGATATGCGAGCTCGGCGATGAACATCGTCGGCACGCCGTGAAGGGCAGTGCATTTTTCCTTCTCGACCGCCTCGAGAACAGATAGCGGGTCGAAGTACTCGCCGGGGACGACCATGGCCGCGCCGTGCGTCACGCAGGCGAGGTTGGAGAGTACCATGCCGAAGCAGTGATAGAAAGGAACCGGTATGCAAAGGCGGTCCTCTTCTGTGAAATGCATCGTCTGGCCGACAAAGTAACCGTTGTTCAGGATATTGTGGTGCGTCAGGCTCGCCCCCTTGGGCATTCCCGTCGTGCCGGAGGTGTACTGAATATTTATAATCTCGTCGAAATCGCAATCCTCTCCGCGCTCTGCGAGCTCTGAGTCCGTGATGTTCGCTCCCAGCTCCATGAACTCCTTCCAGGAGAACATTCCGGGCTGATTCTCGTCCCCTATCAGTATGATGTTCTTGAGCAGCGGCAGGGTCTTCGAATCGATCTTGCCCGGTTCGGCATCCTTCACCTCAGGAACTACCGTATTGATCATTCCGACATAATCGGAGCTCTTGAACCGCGGGATCAGTATAAGGGTCTGCGCCTCGGAGTTCTTCAGCCCGTACTCGAGCTCATGCGTCCTGTAGGCCGGATTCACCGTGACGAGGACTGCGCCGATCAGGGCGGTGGAAAACTGCGCTATGACCCACTCGGGATGGTTGGTCGCCCATACCGCGACCCTGTCGCCCTTTCGTACGCCCAACGCCATGAAGCTCTTCGCCGCCCTGCTGCAAACATCGAATAACTCGCTGTATGTGTACCTCTCTCCGGTCGGGACATACACGAGCGCCTCGCTCTCCGGGTATTTCGACGCTATCCGCTCGAACATGTGCCCTATCGTCTCGCCTATGAGCGGATCTCCGGACTCGGCATGGGCGTAGCTCATGGCAAACTCCGCCGCCTTCGCCTTTTTCCCTGTCTTCTTCTTGGCCATTTTATCAGCTGCCTTCCTTCTCTTTCTCATATGCTTCCCACTCGGTCTTCTTGAGCTCGCCGCGGCGGATCTTGCCGCTTACCGTCTTGGGAAGATCCTTTACATAGCTAATCGCCCTGGGATACTTGTATGGAGCCGTAACTTTCTTGGCATGATCCTGAAGCTGTTTGGTCAGCTCGTCGCTCGGGCTGTAATCCTCGGCCAGTATGACGAAGGCCTTGACTATCTCGCCACGCACCTCGTCCGGCGCGGCGATGACGGCAGCCTCGGCGACAGCGGGATGCTCGACGAGCGCGCTCTCCACCTCGAAGGGACCTATGCGGTAGCCGGCCGAAAGGATCACGTCGTCGGCCCGGCCGACGAACCAGAGATACCCGTCCTCGTCCCTGTACGCCTTGTCGCCCGTATAGTAGTAATCGCCGTGGTAGACGTTCTTCGTCTCCTCCGGATTCTTCCAGTATTCCTTGAAGAGCCCCACCGGCCGCTCCGGCTTGACCTTGACAACGACATAACCCTCGTCACCTGCCTTCGTCTCCTTCCCATCGTCATCGATGACCCGCACATCGAAGCCGGGCGCCGGCAAACCCATCGATCCGATCTTGACCGGCATGCACCTGTAGTTGGCGCAGAGGCTGACCGTTTCAGTCTGGCCGTACCCGTCGTATATCTTCAAGCCCGTCGCATCCTCCCATACTCTTATCACCTCTGGGTTGAGCGGCTCCCCGGCGCTCATACAGTGGCGAAGCGACGAGAGATCGTAGTCGCCCAATAGGAGCTGCGCGAACATTCGGTAAGCTGTAGGCGGAGAGCAGAAGGTCGTAATGCCGAAGTTCTCGATTATCCGAAGCGTGAGCTTGGCGTCGAACTTCGCTGTCGTGTAGTGGTTGAAGACCGCCGCCCCGAGTGTCCACTGCCCGAAAAGGCTCCCCCAGGCCGCCTTGGCCCAGCCGGTGTCGGTCACGGTCCAGTGGAGATCGGTCGGCTTCAGATCCTGCCAGAAGGTCGATGTGATCCGATGCCCGAGCGCATATGAGGCCTGGGTGTGGAGAACCATCTTGGGATGCGCGACTGTGCCCGATGTGAAATAGAGGAGCATCGTGTCGTCGCTCCTCGTCTTCTCGGACGGCTCGAAACGGGGTGACGCCTTCTCGATCTCGTCTTTCCATGTAAGCCAGCCGCGGCGGTGACCGCTCGCCAGCATGCATATCTTAAGGCTCGGGCACCTGTCCATCGCCTCCTCGACCTTGGGAGCGTCGGGGATATCGGTGATGATGCCGACCGCTTCCGACTCGTTCACGCGGTACCTGATATCACGCGGCGTGAGAAGAGTCGTCGAAGGTATGGGAATCACTCCAAGCTTGATCATGCCGATCATCGCGATATACCACTGCGGCAGCCATGGGAGCATGACCAGCACCCGGTCGCCCTTCTTTAGCCCCCGCTCTCTCATCACGTTGGCGAACCTGTTCGAGAGTATTTTTATCTCGTAAAATGTGTACTTGTCGAGCCTCTCTCCCATCTCGCCCGCAATCTCGAGGGCGAGCTTCGTCCTGTCCTCCGCCCACCGGTCGACGACATCGAACCCGAAGTTGAAATATTCAGGTACATCGATCTTGAATTCTTTCCTAGCTTTCTCGTAATCCGTCATGTTCGGGGGAGGGAGTTTCCTCGTGGGGCTCTTCATCTTATAGGCTCCTTGAAAATAAAACGTTTCGAAACTGCCTAGGCCACTATCCATCATTCCCGAATCGATGGACCGGGCATCTGAATGCTTGGAAAATTAAGAAATTGCCGCTGCAGGGGCAAACCGATTCTATCTGCATCCCACCGGAATACAGCTCGATTGCCGAACACAGATCACACCAGGACCCGTTTCATCTCCTCCGGGTCACGGCAGGGCATTAAAAAATAAATCTTACGCCGATGCCGCCGTTTACATCAGCTTCGGTCTCGGGCGCGAAATCGACTACAGGCGCGACCTCGAAGAAAAAGCTGAAGGGATGGTTCTCGAGTATGTACTCAAGCCCTATGGATACACGGAGCCCTATCCTGGAATCATCGTCTTTGATCACTACCCTGCCTCCGATACCGAAATAGATCGGCAGATTGCCCGAATCCACTTCGAGGAAATCGAAGTTATGGAAGAGATAGTCAGCGTGGACATGAAAGTGGCCCCCGTCTCCGAACGACCAGGCGAGACCGATATCGAAGGCTGTACTCGCGGTCGTCCATACCTTCCCGCTGAAACCGGTAGGTTCGCCGAGTATGAGCCCAACTTCGATATCTCCCTTATCCACATAGGCAATCGCACCTCTCGCCCCGGAAACACAGAGAAAGGATGAGACGAGCAGCAGAACAGCAACGGGTACGATACTCCTTTTCACAACTACCTCCTTGACAGGTTGACAACGTACCTATACCGCGGGGCGAAGAGGATCACCGCCGAGAAGATCATGAAGGCCAGATCCTCCAGCAGCTTCTTCCAGGCGTGGGTCTCCCCGAAGCCGCATCCGCAGTCGAAATACACTTTTAAGAACTCTATACCTTCCTCGCCCATTATACCAATCGTCCGGGCAGTTACGGCAACAAGAAAAACCGCATTGATAGCGAGAAGAAAGAGGGCCGACCCTCTCATGAAAATCCCCGTCAGCAGCGATATTCCGCAGAGGAGCTCCGCCCAGGGAAGCACTATGGCCATGATATAGAGGAACGGGCCGATGTCGAGAATCCGGTACATCCTGATCTCGTCGGCGAATGCCAATGGTTTGCCGATCTTCTGGAATGAGGCATAGATGAATACGGCAGCGAGCACGAGCCGCAGCACGGCGATGACATTGCCGTTGAATATCCAGTGCGCGGCGCTTTCGCCGGAGGGAGTTCCGCCCTGTTCCGGCGCCATGCCCTTCTCGTCACGGTTATTCACTTGCCGGTTCCTTCCTCGATCATTCGACCGGAACCATCCCACTCATCGAAACCGCCCCGGTAGACGAGCAGATTGGTGAATCCAAGCGCGTAGAACTCGCGCGCGAGCAACTCCGCGTCGTCGCAATCGGGGCCGTAACAGTAAAGGATCGTCTCTTTTTCTGGGTCGAGCCTCGGGAGGACCCGGTCGAGGTAATGGCCCATATCGTAGTAATCGAGAAGGATAGCTCCGGGGATATGTCCGATCTCATACTCAGCCCTCGTTCTCGCATCGATAATATTGGCGCCGCGGCCAGTCGCCTTGAGCATAGCCTCGAGATTCACTATGCGGATACCCTTGCTCGAGGACCCGGCATCTTCCTCGACGACCGGGACATCTACGACCTTTCTGAACGGATTTATACCATTCACCGAAATGGCGTTATGCGCGAAAGCAACGATGACTCCCGCCCCCAGTACGATCATCGCCTGGAGAATAGCTATCCGTAACAGTTTCATAGGTCTCAATATAACGGTAAACGCATGAAAAATCAACCGACTCTCTATCCACTGTAAACACCTTATCCCCATATGAGTTCCGCACTTTCACCCCATTGAGGAAAATAGAAAAATCGTTGTTTTAGGGGCCCGTTCCGTTATACTATCCCTCTTGCTTTACTCATAGTTTATAAAAACACTTACAGGGTCCTTGACGGTCCCGTGCCCCAACCGAGAGTGTACGCCATGTCACGAGACAGCGAGCCAACCGATCATCCCGCCCTCATCTCGGTCATCGTTCCCGTATACAACGAAACCGCGACGATCGCCGAGCTCCTCGGACGCCTGCGGGGGGCTCCATTCGAAAAGGAGATCATCATCGTCGACGACGGTTCGACGGACGGCACGAGAGAGCTCCTGAAGCAGGAGACGGGGATCATATACCTGCAGCACGACCATAACATGGGTAAAGGGGCGGCGATAAGGACCGGCATACGGTACGCGACCGGCGATGTGATAATCATTCAGGACGCCGACCTCGAGTACGATCCCAACGAGATCCCGCGTGTCGTACAGCCCATACTCGCGGGAGAGAGCGAAATCGCCTACGGAAGCCGGTTCATGCACGGCATGCCTAAGGGAATGCCGCTCCCGAACAGGATCGCCAACAGATTGCTCGTCTGGGCGGTCCGCATCCTCTTTGGCCAGGCGCTGAACGACGAGGCGACATGCTACAAGGCCTTCAGGAGCGACCTTTTGAAATCGATACGCTTAAAATGCACCCGTTTCGAGTTCTGTCCCGAGGTCACCGCCAAGGCCCTCAAGTCCGGGCACGAGATACGAGAGGTGGAGATCAGCAACTACGAACCGAGGATCAAGAGCGAGGGGAAGAAGATAGGTTGGACTGACGGCATCGAAGCAATCGTTACTCTGATTCGATACAGGTTCTTCGATTGATCATGCCTTCTTCGGTCCTGCTGCACGGCGCCCGCTCCGAAGTGTTCCGAGTGCGCGATCGCGAGCTTGTGCCCCCCGCATCACCCGAGCCCCCGAAATGACCTAGGAATAACCCAAAGGAATTTAGTTAACATAATATTAGTCTCAGCGCTGGAACTTATTTTATTGGACTTACGGCATTCGTCGCCTTGAAAATGAGGCTCAAATATGAGAAGAAGAAGGGGTGGGCTGTATATAAATAAGAATTCGAGTTGGGAAACCATCAAGAATCTTTATTAATAATATATGAAAAGAATCCTTATACCTGTAGATCCCTCGAAGCTCCCTTTGGGCAGGGACGCGGCGCTGAGGTTTCGGTGGCGACTTCCAGGCGATGACGGAGAATCCGCCTCCGATACGGAGCTTATAGCCTCTGTCCGACAGTATGGCATGATCGATCCACCGATCCTCTACGGCAAAGCTCCAGTAGTCGTACTCGGTCACCGCAGGATCGCGGCGGCCCGACAAGCGGGGCTCGAAAAGATCGATGCCTTTATCATCACGGAGGAGACCGCGACCAGGGACGAGATCGCATCTCTCTGGCTCGAGGACGTGCGGCACGGAGCGGCGCTCACAGATCTCGAGAAGATCACGCTGACGGTCAAGTGCCGCGAGTTCCTCGAAGAAAACTTTAAGGTATCGCTCGGCCGGCTCGAAAAGGCCGCGGGCAAGACCCTATCCAAAGATTATCTCGAAGCGACGGGCAGGCTGCTCGAATTACCCGAAGACATACTCGATTCCCTCCACGACAGTAAACTCTCGACCGGAGACCTGCTCTCCCTCGGCCCAAACGATATCGAAGCCGCGCGTATCCTAGCCGGGAGCGGCCTGAATCGCAAGGAGCAGCGGGAGGCTGTCAGGATCATGCTCCGCCTGAAGGATATGGGAGACGATGTCTGGGAATCATTTGCTAAAGACTACGAAGTGCGGGGCGTGGGGCTGCTCGAGACCCTCACAGCAACCGCATACCCCTCGCTCGACAGGGACCTCGAGAGAATAGGAAAAATCGTAAAGGAGATGCGGCTTCCTCCCGGCGCCGCGATACACTCTCCCGAGCATCTCGAGGGTGGAAGTTACCGCCTCGCCGCCCGTATAAGGGACGAGCGCACTCTCTCAGAATTATTGAACAAGCTGCATGCCGCTCTGGACGATGGGAAGATCAAGCAGCTCCTGGACATACTTAAAGGCAACCAGAGAACTCAGCGCGGCACAAAGCAAGGCCAGTGATCCGTGCATCACTCGTAGTGCAGCGCCATGACCGGATCCACGTCGGCCGCCTGCTTCGCGGGAAAGATCCCGGCCAGCAGCGCGATCAGAGTCAGTATGCAGACGACTGCTATCGCTATCGGCCACGAGAAGATCGGATGACCCATATATTTCATCGGCCCAGAGTCTACCGGCACGAGGCCCACCAGGCCTACGATGCCGAGCGAGATCGCGATGCCGAGCAGGCCGCCGCCGCCTGTGAGCAGGAAGCTCTCCCCTACGAACTGTATCATGATGTGCCACCGTTTCGCCCCGACCGCCCTCTTTATGCCGAGCTCTCGCGTACGCTCCCTGACGACGACATACATGATATTGGCGACGCCGACGCCGGCCACGATCAGGGTCATCGAACCGACGAGGCCGAAGAATATGTTAAGGCCGAGCCAGATCTTCTTGCCGATCTCTTCCCACTCGATCGTGTCGTAGACGCGTATCGCGTATTCGTCCTCCGGATCGAAACGGTACTTTCGCCCTAGCAGCCGTTTGATATCGGCGATCAGCTCCTTCGATTTCGCGCGATCGGAGGGCCGTACCAGAAAATTGTAGAGATTTCTCTGATTGTAGACTGTGGCGAAGGTCGTATGCGGAATGATCGCCCGTTCCTCGTCGGGACCGTTGCTCATCGAGGTCTGCATCTTGGTTACCATGACACCTATGACGATGAACGGTATATCGTCTATCTCTATCGTCTTGCCGACAGGGTCCTCCTCGCCGAAGAGTGTGGCGGCGATCTTGTCTCCGAGGAAAACGACGCGGCGCTGCTCAATTATATCGGCATCATTCAAGAACCGCCCGCCCGCCTGCGGAAACATCCTGCGCATCCACATGAAGTCGGGCGCGACACCCTCGCCATGAGTCGTCGTTCTCACGTCGCCGTTCCTGAGCCGCATATTCCTGCCGTAGCTGGGGCTTATCTTCTCGACGAGCGGTATGTTCTCGCGGATCATCTTTACATCGTCCGCGGTGAAACGTATCGTGCGTCCGCGCGGCAAGCCCTGGAAGACCTCCGAGGTCTCGCCGTGCCAGACGCTGACCGTCGCGTCGGCCCAGTTCAGCTGCCCGTCGGTCAGGCGCTTCTCGAGGCCGAAGCCGAACGCGAGGAGCAGCACCACCGACATCGTTCCCCAGACGATCGCGGCTACTGTCAGAAAGACGCGCGTCTTCTGATTCTTGAGATCGAATATAAATTCCTGTACTAGCGTCTTGAACATGATTTTGTCCTAGTATCGCAGGCACTCTATCGGATCGAGCTTCGATGCTTTTCTCGCCGGGAAGAAGCCGGCCAAAAACGCTATTCCCGCAATGATCGCTATCGAGACGAGCGCGACGAGCGGGTCTATCACCGGCGTGCCGAGTCCCTCCCTGGCCTCCTGCGGCATCAGCGCACCGGCCTTCGTGATGCCCCAAGCTATGAGAAATCCGACCACCGCCCCGATGAATGTGATGAAAAAAGTCTCCGCGAAGAACTGCGCGATGATGACCCTTTTATTCGCCCCGACCGCCCGCTTGATGCCGATTTCCCTGGTTCGCTCGCGCACCACGACATACATGATGTTCGAGACGCCGAGGCCGCCGACGCAGAGCGTCATCACTCCCATCATGACGAGAAAGACGTTGAACGCGTCGAAGAAGAGCATGAACTCGCTGAAAAACTCCGCCGTGTCCCAGACCTGAAGAGCGTCCTCGTCGGTCGGATCGAAGATGTACTTCTTGCCGAGCACCTGGTATATGCGATCGACGACATAACGCGTGTTCTGAATGTCGCTCCGCGGGGTGACGATGATATTGTTTACGTACCTGTGCCCGAACATCGCCTCGAAGGTCGTGGCCGGTATGAAGGCACGGTCCTCGTCGCGCGTGCCGTAACTCGAGTTCTGAACCTTGTCCTCGAGGACACCGATCACGGTGAAGGGTATCCCGTTCAACAGAAGCGCCTTCCCGATAGGATCCTCCTCGCCGAAGAGGAATTCGTTAAGCTCGTTCCCGAGGAAGATGACGCGGCGGCGCATCTCCATGTCTTCCTCATTGAAAAACCTTCCCCCGACACGCGGTATGACGTTTCTCATATCGCCGTATACTGGAGGAGCTCCTGTCACGACGGGGCTGCGTACCTGCTTGCCGTTCCTGAGGAAAGCATCCCAGCGTTGGTACTCCCCGCTGATCATCGCGATCTCGGGGATCTCGCGCTCGAGGAGCTCGACGTCCGATTTCTGTAGCCTGATGCGGCGGTCCACACCGAAGCCCTCGTAGGGTTTAGTCGTGGTGCCGCTAAAGACGAGTATGATGCCGTCGCCCAACCCCCGGAAATTCGTGATGTTCTGGCGTTTTGTGCTGACGCCGACCGCCATCAGCGTGACTACAGCCGCCGTCCCCCACACGATGCCGAAGATCGTGAGCGCCGTCCTCTTCTTCTGCGCCCTCATATCGCGCAGGAATTCCTTGAAGAGTGAGATAATATGCGCCGCTTCGACCCAGAGATGTTTCATCGCGTCAACCGATCCTGAATCATAGTTTCTTCTGAGGTTTCTCGAGGATCTTCTGACCCTCCTCGAGGCCCGACTTCACCTCGACTCGAATCGCGTCGGAGAGACCGGTCTCGATTATCACGATCTCTTCTCCACCGCCGGCGACCTGAACCTTGACGTAAATCGAATCGCCCTCGAAGAAGACGACCCGCTCAGGTATCGTGAGCACCTCTTTTGCTTCGTTTATTATGATATCGGCGTTGGCCGAGTAGCCCGCCCTGAGCAGAGCGACCGTTGGATCGTCCAACGAGATCTCGACGGGGAACATCCTCGTGTTGTTCTCCTCTCTGGCCTTGAGCGAGATCCTCTCGAGCGTACCGGGCAGGCTCGCATCCGGCAACGCGCCGACCTTGATCTCCGCCGCCATCCCCACAAAAAGCTTTCCAACATCGATCTCGTCGATCGTGCCCTTGAAGACGAGGCTGTCCATGTCGGCGATCGTCATGAGTACAGTCCCCGCCTGGTATGAGGTCAGCGGGACCACCGGATCGCCTATGTTGATGTTCTTTTCCAGTATATACCCGTTGATCGGGGACTTGATGACTCCCTCTATCCTGCTTCCGGCTATATCGACGCGCCCCGTTTCTATCAGAGCGAGGCGCTCCGTGCTCATCTTGAATGTTAGCGCTATCTGTTCGTATTCCTTCTCCACCGCCTCGAACTCGGTGTCCGATATCAGGTTCTTCTCCAGGAGTCCTCGGCTCCGCTCGAGCCTCCGCTCGGAGTCCTTGAGGTTTATATCGTTCATCTCGACCTCGCGCTTGGCCTGAGCCAGCTCGAGGGGCGTCGGATCGGGCCGGATCTCGAGGAGCGACTCTCCCGCCCGCACACGTTCTCCCGGTTCCTTGAAGATGGTCTTTACAACACCGGAGACTTTCGATTTGACGCCGACCTCGTTTCTCGGCACGATCGATCCGACGGCGAGCGCCTTCTCGACAACATCGCCCCGTTCGACCTCGACGGTCGGCCCCATATCATTCGCGCTGCCGTTTCCGCCCTTGACCCTCCAGACGATAACGGCCGCCGCGATGACGGCTACGGCAACTATGATCCAGCCGAGCCGCTTCGATCTCTTTCTCTTGCCTTTGCTCATTGAAACTCCTTAGAGGGAAACCTCTTTTGATAGCCAAATGACAGTATATAGTACGTCGCGTGGACGCAAATTGTTACCGCGTCGGTGATAAATATGAGCCTGGACGTGTAAACAGTCAAGCGGCGGCGGAACAGGCACTTACATTTTCATGTATTCCCGTATCTTCGCCCTGAGTTCCACAGCTGTAGAATCGGACGGGACGGCTTCGAGATATTGCCGGTACATCCTTCCCGCCTGTTGTCTGGTTCCCCGTTTCTCATAGAGGATACCCAACTCACGGTAGACCCATGGCATATGCTGATTCACCGTCTCGGAATCGATCTCGCAGAGCATCTCCAGCGCCCCGATCATCCCCTCGTCATCACCGGCGTCGCGGCTCGTCCTGTAGATGAGGTTCTGGAGCCTGAAGTCGTCCTGATCGAACCGGGCCGCGTCCTGCAGGAAGGGAAGCGCCCTGTCCGGAGCGGCGGCCATCACATACATGACGCCCGTGCCGTAGCTCAACTCGTTATCCTTGTAGGCCCCCCGCACCGCGGACCGGCTCAAAAGATCTTCCGCCGTGGATAGGCTGCCGTTCGCGGCGAGCTTATTGGCGATCTGGAACAGCCCCTGCGCATACACAGGATCGAGACGGCAGGCTTCGTCAAGGTGGGCGGCGCAATCCTCCGCATTCCGGAGCAGGCCACTCGTCATGGCGAGGGAATAATGAAAACCGGACACGAGAGGATTCGCCTCGACCAGTACGCGGTATATGCTGTCGGCCGCCGCCGTCCTTTCCTCGAACATCGCCCTCTCCGCTTCAGCTGAGATCGACAGCTTAACCGGCGGCGATTGGCCCAGGGCCGTCGGATCCTCGAGGGCCTCCGATAAAACTGTGCCCATATAACGAAACTCTAAAGGTACGACACGTGTCGTATTCGAGAGAGTGACGGTCACCAGGCGTGTCGAGACCTGCTTCATACTCAGCGCTCTTAGAAATTCGAGCGCCAGCGCCGTGCCGGGCCCGTAACCGATCGCGGCCCCCGGAATTCCCGTGAAGAAGGAAAGATCTATATCTATGAGTGCCGTTTCGCCCTCAAGGCTCAGATCCTCGAGGTTCGTGACGGTCAGGGGCACGCCGCCGAGCGTGCCGGTGATATACTTGCCGTCCCGAGTGAGATCGGTCAGTTCCTGCGGGCTGTATCCCCTCTTCGTGACCAGAAACGACTTGAACCCGTCGAGGGGCAGATTGCCGATCGAGGTGAACACTGGCAGGACCCACACTACACGCTTGTAGAGGCCGGCGGCACGGCCCAGTGCAACGACGCCGCTCGTCTCGAGTAGCGGCGCTACCTGGTCCAGAACATCCGTGTTTCCCTTTTTCAGGTGGTCGGCCGCGTTCTTCATGCTCTGGGCGAGGGTGGGATGCACTATCTCGATATCATCGCTCGAATCAAACCTGAGGAGCAGATCGGCCTTCTGCCCGCTCGTTACCCAGGCCTTGATCGCTTCCAGTTCGTTCTCCACCTGGATCACGCGCGGTAACGGATCCACACACGCGATCCGGGGCTCCTCCTCTGCGCCGCACCCAAAGAGCAGTAGAACACACACCAGTGAAACAATCCGAAACCTCCGTAGGGCGCCCACCCTGCTTAACAGCAATCCGTTCAATCTCATATCAGCCCTCTCGTTAATAGTGAACAATGAGCAATACGTATCGGTATTATTTTACGTGAGAGCCCCATCCCGTGTCAACCCGGCCGGGGAAAAGATTCGCGCCTGGCATGGAGCGGACACAAGGCCCTGCCAGCGGGCCGCCGCGCTGCTCTCTTGACACACCGCTCTGTTTACCTATACCCTTGACCCTGCACTCGTAGAGGAGGTAGTTGCCCATGTTGCGACATCTGTTACGGCCGAACGACGCGAAGATAGTCATGCTCGTACTTGATGGTCTCGGAGGTATCCGCAGCGCTGAATTTCCCAGGACCGCGCTCGAACAGGCGCGCACGCCGAACATGGACAGCGTCGCGGCAGCCGGCCTGTGCGGCAGAAGCCTGCCGATCTCGCACGGGATCACGCCCGGAAGCGGGCCCGCTCATCTAGCCCTCTTCGGGTACGATCCTCTCGCTCCCGAACACGACATCGGCAGGGGAGTGATCGAGGTTACGGGTGCCGGCTTCCGTTTAAAGGATAATGATATCGCCATCAGGGGCAACTTCGCGACGGTGGACGGGAAGGGCGTGCTGACCGACCGTCGGGCGGGAAGGCTGCCCCACGAGGAAAGCGTTCGCGTTTGCGCCTTGCTCCAGGAGAATATCGGCGATATCGACGGCGTCGAGGTCATCGTTATGCCCGTCATGGAGTACCGCTTCGGTGTCGTGCTGAGGGGCAAGGGCCTCTCTCCCGCTGTCGAGGAGACCGATCCCCAGCTTACCGGCAAGAAGCCGCTCCAGCCTGTGGCGCTGGACAAGGCCTCGGAGCGCACACGGGACATCATAATCGAATTCATCAAGAGGGCGGAAAAAGCTCTTGCGAACGAACCGAAGGCGAATGCCCTTCTCCTGCGGGGCATCTCCCGCATGCCGGCTCTCGAACCGTTCGGCGAGAGATACGGCCTGGAGGCGGCGGCAATAGCATCCTACCCCCTCTACCGCGGCATCGCTGGACTCTGTGGAATGAAAGTCATCGAAACTGGGTCCAGTGTCGAGGAGGAGTTCGAGACACTGAGATCGGCCTACAGCGGGCACGACTTCTTCTTCATCCACATCAAGAAGACCGACTCGTACGGCGAAGACGGAAACCTGGGCGGCAAGGCGCGGATAATCGAGGAGGTAGATGCCAGGCTGTCCATGATCCTCGATCTCGAACCGGATGTCCTGATCATCACAGGAGACCACTCGACACCCTGCGCCATGAAGAGCCATTCGTGGCACCCTGTGCCGTTTGTTATAAACTCGACGGTCTGCGGACGCGATGATACGGAAGAGTTCAGTGAGAGCGGATGCGACCGCGGGGCGCTGGGGGTCTTTCCCGCAACGAAGATCATGGAGCTCGCACTCGCCAACGCCGGCAAGCTCAAGAAGCACGGCGCGTGATCGGCTCCGCTACTCCGAACCGAATTTGATGGTCGTGATCAGGCGCTCGAGCACCTCGATCCCCCCGAGATTCTCCTCTTTGCTTCTCCCCCCGCTCACCGAGAGCCTCATGGTGAAGAGCGATTCCTCCTTCTTGCCCATGATCCATTCCCAGGATCCCGAGGGTGAGCCGAGGCCGCCCGCGTACCTCCATTCACCGTACAGGGCGTGAGCATTCATATCTTCGATCCAGATCCTCTTGGAGCCCTCGATCTCCATCTTGAGATCCTTGTTGCTCACAAGGTGCTCTGCCAACAGATCCCTCAGATCCTGAGCTATGATCTCGCTACGGATGGTCGGCTGCCACTTCACCTCGATCTCATACCGGCCATTGCTCGATTCCCGGATCCAGCGGATAAATCCGGACAGTGTGTCGCCTGCTCCGTCCGAGAGGATGTACCTCTGCGGAGCGAGAAACCGGAATGGAGGCCGCACAACGTCCAGCGCTTCACTCCGGTAGATAGCCTGTATGTTGAATGCGAGCAGGTTCTGCTGCTCGTAGAGCTCGGCCCCGGGAACCATTATCTCTTCAGTGGCCCTGTCGAGCGAAACCCCTTCTCCTATCGCCTTCCTGCAACGCTCTTTGAGCTTCGTTATATACACCTTCTGTTCGCCGAGGAGATCCGCCGTTCCCGCCTTCCCCTGGCCCGGCACGATGTACTTGAACCCTACGGTCTCCAGACGTTCGAGAGTCGACAGCCAGTGTTCCAGGTCTATACCTGGATCTCCAAGGTTGGGGTGGTATCCGTTACTGACAAGGCCGCCGGCAAAGAGAACGCCCTCGTCCGGCACGGAGACTATACAGTCGCTAGCCGTGTGCGCGGCCCCCACGCACTCGAGCCGAACCAGGACGCCGCCGAGATCTATAGAGATGTCCTCGGCAAGAATACTGTCGGGAAGCACGATCTCGACATCCTTCAATAGTTCGTATATACCGGGGGCGCGCCTCTTGTAATGATCGAGATAGGCTGGAGAATATCTTTGGATAAGTTTGTCGGTCTTGAGGCAGGAGAGAATACGGGCGCCCTCCTCCTTGAACACGGAGTTGCCCCATGTATGGTCGGGATGGTAGTGCGTATTAACGAGGTATTTGACCGGCAGGCCGGTCACACCGCGGATAGCTTCGAGCAGCTCCCGGGCAAGCCCGGGTGTATATCTCGAGTCTATGATGAGGACCGCCTCATTGCCCACGACGAAACCGCTGTTGGCGCCGAGCCCGTCTTCGGCCTCCGGCCCCGGGGCGATGAAAGCGTAAACGTGATCTGTCAGTTTCACGAGGCCCGTCCTGTCGAGATCGACCTTCCCACCACACCCGCCGATGCATAGCACAAGGATCAGGGACAGGAGAATAGTCATCTTCTTTGCCATCTTGGATCCTCCGTTGTTGATTGATTCTTTCTGCTCGAGGGCGGCTACCGTGGAACCTCTTCGGGACCGCTGCTCGCGCTGAACAACACGAGCGATCCGGCGCGGTAGATCATATGAAGCCCGACATCTATTTCTTCAGATTCGCGGAGAGACTTGAAGTCTTCGAACGTGGAGAGGAAGATCTTTCCCGGATCTCGCTCGAATGTTCCGGCAACAGGGCCCGGCTCGCTGAAGGGCCTGTCTAGAGACCTGCCACCGTAGAAGAGCATCCTCGCTCCCTGAGTCCTGTATGGCTGGTTGTAATTGCCAATGCTCTCTCCCTCTCCCGCTTGCTGGTTCGCCATCATGGCGACCTCCTTGATGGGATCGACATCGACCCTGTGAAGACGAAGCGGCGTGGCGAGCAGCAGAAGCATGAGAAGGCAAAAGATCGACACCATCGCCTGGTTGAATGACCAGAGCCTCGAAAGGGTCCTTTCGGGAGACTTGCCATTTATCCATCTCGTAATCTCGCGCGCCGAGAGCACCGCAACGGCCGGCATGAGAATAATAAGCTGCTCGGTCTTTCCCGGGCTTGTGAAGGCGAGAATCGCGAATACGACGGCGATGAAGAGAGCAAGTGCGCGGTCAATCGACTCGATCCCCCGGTTGGCGGCCTCCTTTCCATAAATCAAGATGGCCTGTAAAAATGCGAGCGTTGCAACTACCGACCAGGGAAGATTGAGCAGCCAGACATTCTTTATCTGACCGTAGATCGCTTTTAATATCCCCTGCTGGGGGCGAGCGAATCCGGCGAACCCGGCCCATAGCTGGTTATCGTAGAAGCCACCTCCGCCAGTCGGAGCGTTCAAGACCAGCCAGACGCCGCCGGCCGCGAGAGCCACGACGGTGGCGAGCAGGAACCAGCCGTTCCGCACTACGCACCGCCGGTCCCTATCGGCGACACAAACTACAAGAGCGCCGGCGACAATTGCTGCGCCGGACGCTCCGGATATAAAGATCGAACCGGCGAGACCGATCGCCCACAGAATATATCCCGATCGCCCGCCGGGCAGCGAGAGCAGGCCCAGCAGAGCGAGCGCAGAGAAGAACGCGTGCGGCACGGCCGGGAAGATATGCGGCGCATACCTTCCGAAAAACGGGCTCGATGCCAGTATGATGGCCGATAGAAGCCCGATCGCCCGGCTACGGTTTATCCATTCTTCGCTCCGCCTGCCGGAATCAGCTCCTTCCATCCCCATCAGATATGTGAGAAAGAGGGCAAGAACGGCAAACAGGACGAACGGAAGCCGGGCCGAGAATTCATTCACTCCTATGATCCTGTAGCAGGCCGCCATGAACCAGAGCGGCAGGGGCGAGACATCGCCAACCGGCTCGAAGTCGAAGTGCATGGTCCAGCCGTCACCCGTTACGAGTATCTCCCTGCCCATCTCGGCCAGAACAGATTCTCCCGATGCGGGCAGAGTCCCTTCCCAGGTCCCCCAGACAGTCACGACCGTCGCGGAGATGAAGAAGAGCAAGACAAGCAATGGGCCCTTGCCCTGAGCTCCGGTGAGAAAGGGTAATTCCTTCAAGTCTCCCCCTTGCTGAGCCCGGTCCGTCCACCGTCCGCGCCGCCAGCCGGCAGTGCCCGGCGAACGCTATCCATGCGAAATTCTTCAGGAACGAGTATATACGAGAGAGAGGGCGCTTGCCAAGTGCGCTCTTCTACCGAGAGGACAAGCAAAGTGCCCGGTCCTGGCTGGTCCGGGCACTTCAGCGATTGCTATTACGGCCGCTCCGCCGTCAACCAATCGAATTATCTATGAATTCCTTCATGTAATCCTTAGGGGCCGCTCCCGACATCGAGCCGACCTCATCGCCGCCCTTGAAGATCTTGATCGTCGGGATGCTCATGATGCCGTACTTGACGGCCGTATCATGGTTATCCTCTGTATTAAGCTTGGTGAATCTTACCTTGCCCTCGTACTCGGTGGCCAGCTCCTCGAGGGCAGGAGCGATTATCAGGCAGGGACCGCACCATGGCGCCCAGAAATCGACTACGACGGGGACCTCGGAATCGAGCACCTGGCCCTGGAAATCGCCGTCGGTCACATGAATGATATTCTCGCTCATCGTTCCTCCTTGCGTGTTCACTTCAAATCGCCGCACCGGCTTAGACAGTGCAGCATACTAACGACATTTCGATCCTTTAGACTGTAGTAGGTGTGGGGCACCTGCTTCCTGTACTGAACGATATTGTTCAACCTCAGGATCTTCAGCTGCTGGGAGACAAGCGATTGCTTAAGGCCCGCCAGTTCGCACAGCTCGTTGACCGTATACTCTCCGCCGGAAAGTATGTTGACGAGCCTCAGGCGTGCCGGGTTTGCCAGCGCCTTGAGGATCTCGGTGAAACGCTCGATGTCGTTCTCGAGAAGGGGCTCCCACGACTTTTCTTCATCCTTGTTGCTCTTTTGTTTCTCTCGCATAGTAACATAATAATATTATAATATTCAAATAAGTCAAGGTTGTTTTTCATAATTTTTCGCTGCTCTGGAGATCGGCCGGCTTGAACGTATAAATAGTTATATAATAATATGTTATGTCAATGCGGGCTATAGGGCTTGACACTGCAGAAGGAAAAAACGTAGTCTCAATGCTGAATTGAGCTCTTGAACCGATCGAGACACAAGGAAGCTGGGGGGTCGACATGAAAGGTCTCTATATAGCTCTCGTTACGCCATTTAAAGATGATGGAAGCCTTAACGAGGAAAAACTCCGCGAATTGGTGCATTTCCACATCGATGCCGGGACGAACGGTCTCGTCCCATGCGCAACCACCAGCGAAAACCCGACTTACACATGGGAAGAGCACTTCCGCATTATCGAGATCGTCGTCGAAGAGGCTGCGGGGAAGATCGAGGTCATCGCGGGCTGCGGCACGAACTCGACGACCAAATCGATCGAGAACCTCAAGAAGGCGGCCGATATCGGAGCGAACGGGGCCATGGTCGTGACCCCCTACTACAACAAGCCGACGCAAGAAGGCCTCTTCGCCCACTTCATCAAGCTCGCAGACGAGGGAGGCTTGCCCCTGATGCTCTACAACGTCCCCGGGCGGACCGGCCTCAATATGCTTCCCAAGACGGTGGAGAAGCTCTCGAAGCACGGGCAGATCGTGGCGGTCAAGGAAGCGAGCGGCAACATCGAGCAGATGGCGGAAATCATATTGCGCTGCGGCGAAAGCATCGATCTGCTTTCGGGAGACGACACCCTGACATTCCCGGTCCTCGCGATCGGGGGCAAGGGCGTTGTCAGCGTGGTCGGTAATATCGTGCCGAAGGATGTCCTGTCGATGCTCCGCGCCTTCGACAAGAAGAAGCTCGACGACACCCGCTCCTGGCACTACAAACTCCTGCCGCTGAGCCAGTCTATGTTCATAGAGACGAATCCGATGCCGGTCAAGGAAGCGATGAACATCCTCGGTATGGGCGTGGGGAATGTAAGGCTGCCGCTTGTCAGGATGCTTCCCGAAAACCTGGAGCGGCTTCGCGCGGCGCTCGCCAACTACGGTATCCTTTCATGATCTATAAGTTGCACTCGGACCTTCGGGCGTGAAGCGCCCGGAAGCAGGCGCGTGCATCCACACAAGGGGTGAAATCAGATGACCAGAATCATTCTCTGCGGCTCCCTCGGCAGGATGGGCGGTTCGGTCGCCGCTGAAATAGCCGCCGAGGATGACCTCGAACTGGGGGGAGCAATCGAAGTTCCGGGGCTCGATGGATCGGTTTCGGGAGTGCGGGTCACCTCCAACCTTGAGGAGCTCCTGCCCGACGGCAATGTCGTTGTCGACTTCACAAATCCCGAGGCTGCCCTCTCGCATATCGAGGCGAGCGCGGCGGCGGGCAAGCCGATCGTCGTCGGCACGACCGGATTTACGCCCGCACAGCTCGAGCAGGCTCAAAAAGCGGAGAAGCATATACCGCTCCTGATCAGCCCGAACATGTCGGCCGGCGTCAATCTGATGTTCCGGATAGTGGGCGATGTGGCGGCCGCCCTTAGTGATTTCGACGCCGAGATCATCGAGATACACCACAACAGGAAAAAGGATTCTCCGAGCGGAACCGCGGCCCGTATCGCAGAGGCTATCGAGCTGGCGCGTCCCGGCACCGAACGGATTCACGGCCGTGCGGGCATGCTGGGGGCCCGGCCCGGGAATGAATTGGGGATCCACAGCCTGCGGGGCGGTGACGTGACAGGCGAGCATACTGTAGTTTTCGCGGGCGAGGGGGAGCGCTTCGAGATCACGCATCGCGCCCACTCGAGAAGAACCTTCGCGAGAGGCACGATCCGGGCCATCAGGTTCATCATGGGCAAACCGGCAGGCCGCTACACGATGAACGACGTTCTCGGCCTCGAGTGAACGGTTTAAGATTCCGCCATATCCTTATGAACACGATCTTCGAGCAGAACAGCGCGCTCTCCACCGGTCGTCGACAGGAGACCCTCCTTCTCGCGGTGACACTCATCGTCGCCGCGGTTATGATCTGTCTCTACGGCCGTATAGACTACACACGGGAGCTTTTCTCGGCCTGGGATCTCCATAAATACAGGGCAATCGGAATCGCCTCCCCTTCAATCGACCCGCTCGTTCCGAGGCCGTTCATATACAGAGTACTGGGGCCCTGCATCGCGGGAGTCATGCCCTTTGACATAGACACCTCTTTTTACATGCTGAACAGTTTCTGCTCGCTAGCCCTCGCGGCCCTGTTGTTCCGGTTCATCCGGCACATAGGGTTCGACCCGCCACTCGCTGCGGCCGCGACCGTGCTCTATACCTTCAACAAGCACTTCTTCGGTTTTACATCCTGGAACTACTTCCACACGAACGATGTCCTCATGAATATCTTCATCATCTGGATGTTCTGGTCGATGCTGGAGAGACGATGGCTCGCTTTCGCCCTGGCGATGGCACTCGCGAGCTTGACGCGTGAGACATTTCTCGTCATGATCCCGACGGTGTTCCTCTATCTACGCGAGCGGAGGGAGCCGGGAAAGGAGTACACGCGCGCATCACTTGCCATATTTCCGGGAATCGCGATCTTTGCCATCTTCCGGGGATTCTTTTACGCTGATGGCGGACCGACCCTGATCGGCGCCTTCATCCTTTACTCGGAGAAGGTGACGAGGGCATACGGGCTCTACTACCTCTTCGTTAACCCGTTCGTACCCCTTACCACACTGCCCCTGATCTTCGCAGGCGCGACGGCCCGCTTCTTCCGGGGCCGGAAGTATCTGCTTCTCTATCTTGCGCTGGTATTCTTCGCCGCTCTCTTCGGCTCGAACAACGAGAGGCTGCTCAATCCAGCCTTCATCGTCTTCTACCCGCTCATAGCATATATCATGAAAAAAAGTATCGGGCGAAACCAACTGCTCTTCTGGGCCATCATGACGGGCGGGTTCCTGTCGAGCCTGCACTACCTCGTCGCGCGCTACCCGCTTCCGAGCAGAGGCTGGACGATCCTCTCGAGCGGCGGCTCGGCCGTCGCCCTTACTATCATCCTGGCCGCATACGAGCTCTACCGCCGCAGGCGGTCCATCCCTACAGATTGAAGCAGACAACCCGCGGCTCGGTCATCTCCTGAAGGGCGAACTTGATCCCTTCACGGCCAAGCCCGCTCCTTTTCACTCCGCCGAACGGCATCATATCGATCCGGTAGTCGGAGGAATCGTTCACTATGACACCGCCGACGTCGAGCTCCCGGATCGCCTTGAAGGCCTTGTTTATATCCTGCGTGAAGATGCCCGCGTGCAGACCGAATTTCACATCGTTCGCCTTCGCGATCGCCTCGTCGAGATCCTTGACCGGATAGAGATTGACCGTGGGGGCGAAGACCTCCTCCTTGTCCAGCGTGCAACCGGCCGGCACGTCGGCCAGAACGGTTGGATCGTAGGCCGAACCCTTCCGCTTTCCGCCCGTCAGCACCTTAGCGCCCTTCTTCACCGCGTCCTCGACCCATCTCTCGATCCGTTCCGCCTCTCCCTCTGTGATCATTGGACCCATATCTGTGTCCTCTTCGAGCTGCGGGCCGACCTTCATCTGCCGGGTACGGGCGACGAAGAGGGTCTCGAAGCGCTTGTAGATCCCCTGTTCGATGTAGATGCGCTGTACGCCGATGCAGTTCTGGCCGACCGCCCAGAAGGCGCCCGAGACGCTGAGCTCGACTGCCTTGTCGAGATCGCAGTCCTCGCAGACGATGACCGGCGTATTGGAGCCTAGCTCCATGCCGATCTTCTTCAGTCCCGCCATCTTGACTATGCGCTCGCCCGCTTCCACACCGCCGGTGAAACTGATCATGCGGATACGCGGATCTGAGACGAGTGGATCGCCGATCTTGACCCCGTAGCCGGTCACGATGTTGAGCACGTTCGCGGGCAGCCCAGCCTCCATCAGCGCCTCCCCGAGCTTGATCGCGGAGAGAGGTGTTACGGTCGCGGGTTTTAGAACGACCGAGTTCCCGGCCGCTATCGCGGGGCCTAGCTTGTGTGCAACGAGGTTCAGCGGATCGTTGAAGGGCGTGATCGCCGCTATGATACCGATAGGAAACCGGAAGTAATACCCGACGCGATTCTCCGATCCCGGCATCGAATCGAACGGGATCGTCTCGCCGGCTATACGGCGGGCCTCCTCGGCGGAGATCGTCATCGTATGGACGGCTCGCGCGACCTCTTTTCTGGCTTCCCGGATCGTTTTGCTTCCCTCGGTCGCAATCGTCCTGGCGAAATCCTCCGCTTTCTCCTCTACGATGCGCGCCGCTCCGAGCAGTATCCTGATCCGCTCGTGCACCGGGAGGTTCCGGTTTATCCGATAGCCCTCTTCCGCCGATGCTATCGCCCTGTCCACATCCTTGGCGTCGCCGTCCGGCACCGTGTCGATGATCGAACCATCATATGGATTCTTTACGTCGATCTTCTCCTTCTTGTCGACCCACTTGCCTGCGATCAGCATCTTCATAGGCCATCATTCCTTTCGATGTTCTGCGCGCGGCGCACTGCTCTACGACGGAGAGCGGGCACCACTAAATCACCCTTCGCTCGGTTACTTTTCTCTTCTATCGATCTCCAGAAGATCCACGAGAAGGGAAAAGCCGGTTTCTATCTTCCCCGCACCCGCTCCGACTATCGTCACTTCGCCCATCAGATCGGTCACGAAGGTGAGCGCGTTGGTGGCGCCGCCGACAGCGGCGAGTGGATCCGTGATATCGATCATCGTCGGCGCGACGGACGCTGTGACCTTGTCCCCATCGCGAGTGACCTTGCCGATCAGCTTCCAGCGTTTTCCGTCCTTCTTCGCCTTCTCCACGTCATCGATACTGATACCGGTGATACCGGTCCGGTCGACATCACTCACGCCGATATCGGCACCCATAACGCTCTTTGAAAGGATCACGACTTTCGCGAGCGCGTCCCATCCCTCGACGTCGGCATCGGGGACCGCTTCGGCATACCCGAGCTCCTGCGCCTCTTTCAGGGCATCCTCGTAGCTCTTACCCAGTTCCATGTTGGTCAGTATAAAATTGGTCGTTCCGTTCATGATCCCGCGTATCTCCCTGATCTCGTTGCCTGCGAGGCAAAGTTCGGCAAGGTTCAGCGCGGGCGTTCCGGCGAGGACAGTGCCCTCGAAACGGAATTCGACTCCCCTGGATGCGGCCAGTTCGCTCAGCTCCTTGAAAAACAGGGCGGTCGGGCCCTTATTGGTCGTGACGAGATGCTTGCCCGCCTCGAGCGCCGCATTGAAGTGGGAGTAGGCGGGTTCGCCCGTCTCGATGTCCGTATAGCTCACCTCGACGATTGTCTCGGCACCCGACTCCTTGATCGTCTTGATGGCGTCCCAGCCCGTCTCGGCGCCCGGGTACTGCGAGATCGATTCGTTTTCGGCAAGCTCCAGCAGTTTCTCGATGTCAAGGCCTTCCGCCTTGAAGGCGGAGCCCTTGTTGAGATCGCTTACCGCCACGATGGAGCACTCGAATCCGTATTTCTTTTTCAGTTCCTCGTGCTTTTCGTGCAGGATCCTCGCAAGCCCCTGCCCGACTACTCCGAATCCTATCAAGGCCAGCTTATGCATCGCTTCCTCCTTTGCATCCATTCACTTTCGGTCATACAGCATTCAGCGCGTTATCGAGATCCTCCATGAGGTCGTTCTCATCCTCGAGCCCGGCCGAGTATCGGATCATGTTGTCGGGAACGCCCGCCTTTGCGCGATCCTCCGGTCCGAGCTGGAAGTGAGTCGTTGCGGCGGGCTGGATCGCCACAGTCTGTGAAGAGCCGAGGTGTGTCGTGTGAACGGCGATCGAGAGATTATCGATAACCTTGCGCGTTGCATCGAGACCACCTTTCACATTGAAGCTCATCATCGAGCTGAAGGCACTCATCGTCTTCTTCGCAGCCTCGTGCTGAGGGTGGGAGGGAAGGCCCGGATAGCTGACCGCTTCGATCTTGGGATGCTTCTCAAGAAACTTCGCGATCGCCATCGCGTTGTCCGAGTGCTTTTTCATCCTGAGAGAGAGACTCTCGAGACCGAGAAGGCAGAGCCAGGAGTTGAAGGGCGATATAGAGGGCCCTATGTTCCTGTATCCTGTGTGGCGAATATGGTCGATGAATTCTTTCTTGGCAACGATGACGCCGGAGAGGCTCGTCGCGTTGCCGCTGATATACTTGGTCGCCGAATGGATGACGATATCGGCACCCATCTCGATCGGCCGCATCAGCGCAGGCGTGCAGATCGTGTTGTCGACCATCAGCGGGATTCCCCTCTTCTTCGCGAGTTCAATGATCGCCGGCAGGTCAGCGACGAAAAGATTCGGGTTGCTAGGCGATTCGACATGCAGGAGCTTCGTCTTGGGCGTGATCGCCTTTTCCCAGCTCTCTATCTTGTCCGGTTCGAGCACCCAGTTGGTCTTGATACCCATACGCGGGCATGAGGTCTCGAAGAGCTGCTGTGTGCCGCCATAGACACGCACCGACGATGTGATCTCTTCCCCCGCCTCGACGAGATGGTGAGCCACCATGAAAACGGCGGCCATGCCGCTCGACGTCGCCAGCGACGCCTCGCCTCCTTCGAGCAACGCCATCCGTTTCTCGAAGATATCATTGGTCGGATTGTTGATCCGCCCGTAAGCGAATCCTTCGATCTTGTAGCTGTAGAGGTCGGCCGCCCATTCGGCCGACTCGTACGGGAACACGGCGCTCTGGATGAGGGGCGGCGCCATGGTTCGGTACCGGAGTTGTTCGTCCCACCCAAAGCCCCCCTTCACAGCGATCGTGTCGAATTTGTGCTTACTCATGCTGCTGCCTCCTTTCGTCCGGCCTCAAAGCCGGGGTTCTTGCTTTCCTGTTTTTCCGGCTCGCGGGAAATCCTCCGCCCGATGTCCTGCGGCGCCTCCCGTCACTCGGTGTTATTCCTGCTTAAATTCTCCTTCATCTCCATGCACGCCCTGCTTTCGTCTCCAAATTCGAGCGGTATGGCCGTTTCACGCTTCAGCGTCGAGAGGACGAACATCGTCTTCACCCGGTCGACGCCTTCGATCCTCGTTAGCGCGGTAAGCAGAAAATGCTCATAGTCATCTATGTCGTGGCAGTAGACCTTGAGAAGATAATCCTCCGTGCCCGCAACGTGGTGGCACTCGAGCACCTTCGCGCACCCCTCGACGAACCGGTGGAAATTCTCTATCGAATCCTTCTGATGCAAGTTGAGCGAAACGGCGACGTAGGCGACGGTCCCGAGACCGACGAGCTTGTTGTCGACCAGGGCCACATACTTCTTGATGATGCCCCGCTCCTCGAGCTTGCGAACACGATCGAGGACGGCGGAGGGGCTGAGGCCCACCTCGCCTGCGAGCTGAACATTGGGTATGCGCCCCTTGTTCTGGAGCACCTCCAGAATCCGCTTATCGGCGGGGTGTAACCCGCTGTTCTCGGCCGCCATAGTGACTCCCGGCTTCACGATTGGTATCTGGCTTAATTGCCTCGAACATTATCAGGCAAAACCCCGTTTTTGTCAACAATTATCCTGCTAATTCCACAATAAGCTGCAATATATTTTAATTTATGTACTTACATCCGGAAAAAATACGGAAACGCCCCCGTTTTACGAGGGGCAGGGTCATATTCGGCTGTCCGGATGGCCTCAAGACAAAGAAAGGGGGAAACCGGGCAATAGCGGCCTCCCCCTTTTCTTTCAGCCGGAGCGCAATGCCGGCGATATGTCTACTTGCCCTTCTTTATAATGATATCCCCGTTGACCGTCTTGAGCGTGATCTTGTGCTCGCCGCCCCCGACGGTGCCTGTTCCGTATATATATTTTCTCTTCGATCCCCAGCTGTTCTCCCACTTGTCCGTCTCTTCGAGCTCGATATCAAAATCGCAGATGATCTTGTACTTGCGCTTGGCATTCTTCGTATAGGCGAGCTCGATATCAAAATCCATCGAGAGGCCATCGGGCAAGATCACTTCCAGGGTGCCGCCCATGGACTTGAGCTCGACGTGACGCTCGCCCGTGCCGGGATCTCCGACCATCGTTACGGTCACGTCGCCGCCCATAGTCGAGGCTTCCACCCATCCGTCAACCGCGTCGACCTTGATGTCGCCGCCCATCGTCGAAGCCTTCGCGTAGACGCCGACCTTGCCTACATGAATGTCGCCGCCCATCGTTTTGACCTTGGCTCCGAGGGGAGCGTCATCGACCTCGATGTCGCCGCCCAGGGTCATCACATTGACTTCTTCTCCGTGGACGACATTGACATCGCCGCCGAAGGTCTTCGCCTTGACGTACTTGCCTGCGTAATCGAGGTTTATGTCTCCGCCCATCGTCGTAACGGAGACCTCCTCGCTCTCCTTGCCGCCGGTGACCTTGTGATAGGTGACATCGCCACCCATGCTCGACCCCTTGATATCACCCTCGACCTCGCTGATAATGATATCTCCACCCATCGTCTTGACCTTGCCGTCGAGCTTCGAGTTTTTCACATCTATATCGCCGCCATAGGTGGTGAGCGCCACCTCGCCCTTGAGTTCGAGCAGCTCGATATCGCCGCCCATCGTCCTTCCCTTGAACTCGCCGTCGACCTTCTCGATCTTCAGATCGCCGCCCATCGACTCGATCTTGATATCGAACACGGCCGGCACCATGATCTGGATATCGACGCCGCAGTGACGGATCTTGTTCTTCGAATACTCGGTCTCTATCTCGAGCCCCTTCGACGATTCGTCGAAGTCGATCTCGAAGTATTCGCAATCTTTGCCGTCCAGATCGACGACGACCTTCACGAGATCCTTGTCCCATCCAGTTACGATTATCTCGCCGCCCGTCTCTATATCGAGCACGAGTCTCTTTCCCGCCTCGATCCCGAACTGGTTCTCGATCGTCTTCTCCGCCTCTCCGGCGAATACGATGAGCGAGGACGCAAAGACAACCAGAAACACCGCGGTCAGGGATATCACTGATCTCCTCATGATTCCATCCTTTCGATAAAAGCTTTTTTCTCCCGCTAATACCTCTCATACGGCCGCGAAACCTTTTTGTTGCATGGGAAGGGGCGCCCGTCAATATGCGCTTTTACGGCGGGCGGTTCGGTGATACAATACACAATGTGTACGTCCCGATAAGGGGCGCGATCAATGATACAAACATGATAAGGCCTTTGAGGCGGACGGTTTATGACAAGCAAGAATCGGACAGTGCGGATCGGCCTGGCCCAGATCAACCCCGCCGTCGGGGATCTGGAGGGCAATGCCGCCGGGATCAGGGAGATGACCCGCGAGGCAAAACAGGCCGGGGTCCAGATCCTCGCGTTTCCCGAGTTCACGCTCTGCGGATATCCGCCTGAGGACCTATTGCTGAAACCCCGTTTCCTGAAGGATTGCGAAGCGGCTCTCATGCGCCTCGCTACGAGCGCACGCGGAATCGTGCTCCTGGTCGGCGCTCCAGAAGCCCCCGAACGGAACGGTCAAAAACCCTACAACACATGCGCGGTTCTGGCGGGCGGGAAGATCGCGGCGCGGTACCGCAAGATACACCTGCCCAACTACGGCGTCTTCGACGAGAAGCGCTACTTCCAGGCCGGAGAGGAAGCGCTCGTCTGCCGCTTCGGCACGCTCGCAGTCGGCATCAGCATCTGCGAGGACATATGGGCCGACGACGGCCCGACACCGCTGCAGACCGGGCCGGGCGAAGCGCGGATCGTCTTTAATATCTCCGCCTCGCCCTACCACCGCCGGAAGGGCCCCGCGCGGGAGAGGCTGATGCGGAGGAGGGCGAGGGAAAACCGCTGCTACCTCGCCTACGTGAACCTCATCGGCGGCCAGGACGAGCTCGTCTTCGACGGCAGCAGCGTCCTCGCGGGCCCGGACGGAAAGACCATAGCACGGTGCAGGCCCTTCGAGGAGGACCTGGTCATCGCCGATATAGATCCGGAGAGAGGGCCTCGAGACGCGAGAAGGCGCAAGGCCGATCCTGGCGTTCGGCTCGTCACCCGCAATCTCAGGCCGCTCACCACCCCTCGGACGCGGCCGCAGGCAAAAAGACGCACCCCCTTGCATCCAAAACCGGACGAGGAAATCTACCGCGCCCTCGTTCTGGGCACACGCGACTATGTCGATAAGAACGGTTTCGACGGCGTAGTTCTAGGGTTGAGCGGCGGGATCGACTCAGCGCTCACAGCGGCCGTCGCTGTCGATGCTCTCGGCCGCAAACGGGTACACGCTCTCACGATGCCTTCACCCTACACATCGGCCGCCACCCTCGCCGACGCGAGGATGCTCGCAAAAAACCTCGGCATAGATCTGCTCGAGATGGGAATAGATCCCATCTTCGATTCATACCTCTCGGTACTGGAAGAGTCGTTCAGGGGGAAGCGGGAGGATGTGACCGAGGAAAACATACAGGCGCGCATAAGGGGCAACCTGCTCATGGCCCTCTCGAACAAATTCGGTTGGCTGGTACTCACGACAGGCAACAAGAGCGAGATCGCCGTCGGTTACTGCACCCTATACGGCGATACGGCCGGCGGCTTCGCCGTGCTGAAGGATGTCCCCAAGACTCTCGTCTACACACTCTGCCGCTACCGCAACCGCAAGGCGCACAGGGCCCTTATCCCCCGTTCGACGATAACCCGCAAACCCAGCGCCGAGCTCAAGCCGGATCAGACGGATCAGGACACACTACCGCCCTACCGGATACTCGATACGATCATCGAGCTCTACGTCGAGCGGGATCTCTCGATAGACGAGATCGTCTCGCGCGGGCTGGACAGGAAGACGGTGCAGCGGATGGTCCGCATGATCGACATGAACGAGTACAAACGCCGCCAGGCTCCTCCGGGAATAAAGATCACGCCCAAGGCATTCGGGCGCGACCGGAGGCTCCCGATCACGAACCGCTACCGGGGGACGGGCTCGAAGAGCCGTCGCTGAAACGGACTCTAGATGGACAGATCCAGAAAAGATGAACATACTCCTTTTGTGCGACGCTACCGCCCGGAGGACCGCCCCGCCATCGTCAACATCATCAAATCGATCTATGACGATTACAATTATACGATGGATTTCGAGCAGTTCGATCATGACCTGGCCGATATCGAGGAAACCTACCAGGATGCGGGAGGCGAGTTCTGGGTTGTCGATGACGGAGGCGAGGTCTCGGGGGCGATCGGTGTCCTTCCCCTCGACGGCGAGACCTGCGAACTGAAACGCCTCTATGTCGACAAGGGAAAGCGGGGGAGAGGGCTCGGAAGCACACTGATCAAGACGGTGATATCCTGGGCGCGGGACAAGGGCTACCCCGGTGTCGTCCTCTGGTCCGACGTCCTCTTCGAGAACGCCCATCATCTATACTCAAAGCACGGCTTCGAGGCGAGCGAAGAGACGCGGGCGATCGATCCGATGAATCCGACGAGCGTCGAGCGCTTCTTCAAACTACGAACCCGTCCTCTATGACGGCGCCCTTGACCACCACTATGATTCCGTTCCGTATATAGAACCGCTCCTCAGGATCGTCGTAGCTCCGGAGCTTCTTTCTGTTCTCCAGGACCACCTTGTCCCCGATGCGGACGTTCTTGTCGATGATCGCCTTTCTTATCCTGCAGCCTTTCCCGATCCCGACCGGCGGCATCCTCTGCCCGCAGACCTCCGTTTCATCGAAGTAATCGGCCCCCATGACGAGCGAGTCCTCTATCGAGGTCCGCGCGCCTATACGCGAGCGTACACCTATGACCGAGCGCTTGATCACCGAGCGCTCAATGATCCCTCCGTCGTTCAGGATCGACCGCTCGATCTCGCCCCTGTTCACCTTGATGCCCGGCAGGAAACGGGTGTGCGTATAGATGGGAAAGTTGCCGTCGAAGAGGTTGAATCTGGGCACGGCCGTGATGAGATCGCGATGCGCCCTGTAGAAAGCGCCTATCGTCCCGATATCCTCCCAGTAACCGTCGTAGAGATACGCCTGAACTTTGAGCCCCTTCAACGCCCCCGGTATCAGTTCCCTGGCGAAGTCGACAACGTGCGCCTCCGCGCCCAGCGTCTCCTTGAGCGCCTTGTGCTTGAAGAGGTAAATACCCATAGAGCCTAGATAGGGGCGGCGGCGGGCCTCCTGGGCGGAGAGCCCGAGCCTGCTCGTATCGGTCTTCATCTCGGTCAGGTACTGGCCACGCGGTTTTTCCCTGAACTCGGTGATGCGCCCGCGGGCATTCGCCCTCAGTATACCGAACTCGTGCCCTTTGGCCGCAGGTACCGGCTTGACGGCGATGGTTATATCCGCCTTCGTCCTGCGGTGCTCGAGGATGAACCGGCGATAGTCCATGCGATAGAGGTGATCTCCGCTCAGGACGAGCACGTCCCTGCACGGGTGGTTTTCGAGATGGGGAAGCGCCTGCCTCACCGCGTCCGCCGTCCCCTGAAACCAGTCGCTGCTCGCGTGGGTCTGCTCGGCGGCGAGGATCTCGACGAAGCCGTCGCTGAAGCTGTCAAACCTGTATGTGCGGGAGATGTGCTGATTAAGCGAGGCGGAGTTGAACTGGGTGAGAACATAGATCCGCTCTATCTTCGAATTGATACAGTTGCTCACCGTCACATCTATCAGCCGGTACTTGCCTGCGAGCGGAACGGCCGGTTTCGAGCGCAGTTTGGTCAGGGGAAAGAGCCGTGTTCCCCGTCCTCCCCCGAGAACGACTGCTGTCACATCCTGCATCGTTTCATCAGCTCCTTACGGTATATACACGTGAGCCCGGAACGCCGCCTCGAAGGCTTCGAAGTCGTAGGTGCCGACGATAGCGTCGAATCCGAGGCTCGTCTCGATATAGATAGCCCTGCGACCCTCGAGCATGAAGTAAGCCTTCTGCCCATTCGAGAGCTTGAACCACCCGGTCCTCACATCGCCGACGTTCCCGCCCGATATCTTGCGGGCCGGCCGCATCCCCGGGGTTTCGAAGATATCGATCTCCCTTATGCTCCGGATATCACCCGATGTTATCACCTTGTCCTTCATCATGGGAGCCTCGAGGTGCATACGCCTCTCATCGATATGTATCCCCCGACGCTCCGCATCGTGACGAAGAAGATGCCGAAGGCGACCAGCGTGATGCCGCCCAAGAGGCGCGCGACAAATCCCCTGTTCGTTCTCAGCAGCCCCAGGAGTATGAGCGCGCCCGCAACTATCTCGACGATTCCCATGATCATGAAGGCCTTGATTCCTGGAAATACAAAGCTCATCTTTCGCTACCTTCCCCTACTCCGACCGCGCCGGAGCTTACGACAGTCACTACTCTTCCAGCTTGATCTCGTTGACCGTGCCGAAGTCGCTCAGCGGACGGTCGAACTTCTCCGCGTCGCCTATAACGATGACGGTCATCCTGTCCGGATGGAGATACTGCTCCGCCGCCCGTTTGATATCTTCGACTGTGAGCGTAGCGTATGTCTCCATATCCTTCTCCGGGGTATCGAGCGGACGGTCCTGGAAGCGGAGCTGTACGAGCCGCTCCATCACGTCGGATTTTGACTCATAGTCGAAGACCTGGCTGTTGAGGTAGGAATCGACAGCTTTCCTGAACTCCTCCTCGGTCGGTCCCTCGGTCCGCATCTGTTCGAACTGCTCGAAGATAAGTTGCATGGCCCTGCTGCAAGCTTCGAGCTTTGTCTGAGCGTAGGCAAAGAAGGCTCCCTCGACCCAGGGGTCAGCGTTGTAGCGCGAACCGGTCGAGTAGGCGAGCCCCTCGTCATTCCGAACCCGCTCGGTGATCCAGGAAGTGAAGCTCCCACCGCCCAGTATGTGGTTCATGATCGTGATCGCGCACCGGTCCGGATTGTTTGCGTTGATACCGACGTGACCGATTCTGATGTAGGCTTGATTTATCTCCTTGTAGGCGTAGTTCCAGGACGGCTCGACCTTCTCGGGGAGCGGCGGCACACCGGGTATCGCTACATCGGCCGGTTCCCAGCCCGCGAAGGCTTTCTCCAGCGCTTCGACGATCTCGTTCTTCGTGACATCGCCGCTCACGCCGATGATCGCGTTGTTCGGATGAAAATAGGCTTTATGGAAGGCGACGAGATCATCCCGCACGATCGATTCGTACCCCTCCACTGTGCCCTCCCACTGGTAGGGATGACCCTCGTAGATGACCTTGTAGAATTCCCGGCGTACGATCTCTCCCGGTTCGTCGTTCTTGCGGCGCAGCTCCTCGAGCATCGTCTTACGCTTCATCTCGACCTTCTCCTCGGGGAAGACCGGGTTCATGATGAGGTCCGCGTAGATCTCGAGAACGCGGGGGAGGTCCTTCTTGAGACAGTTGAGCGAGATACTCATGCCCAGGTTCCCTTCGTCCGTCCTCACCGTCCCTATGCTCCGGCCGCCGCTGCCTATCTCGATATAGGCGGCCAGAAATTCCAGCTCTTCATTGAGTTTGTCGCTCGGCCAGCTCTCAGATCCTCCATTGCGCATCACCCACCAGGCGATCTCATTCAGTCCATACTTGGATCGATCAGGGAAGTAGGTCTTAACTATTAATGTGATATTGACGACCGGGATCTCATGATCCTCGACGAAAAAACCGGCCATCCCGTTGGCGAGCTCGATATCCTCGTACGAGGGCGTAGTAAGCTCCAGCGGATCGTACTTCAGCTTGCTAGGATGCGGCCGCTTCGTCTTGCCGGCAAAGAGCGGCGATGACAGCGAGACCGCCAGCACCATCGCGAGCATCGCAATACAGAACTTCCTCTTCATCGTAACGCTCCTTTGTTATTCTTCGGTCTTTTTCTCTTCCGGCTTCTCCTTTACGAAACCGGCCGCCTTGGCCTGCTCCCAGAGCTCCTTGGCGTAGGCCATTCCCTCCGCCTCCGACCTCATGCCCTGAAACTTCTGCACGACCGCCATCTGCTCCTCCTGTGGCAGAGCCATGATGTAGGCCCTGAGGACCATTTGGTCTATCTGCTCCTCCGCCTCGCCCTCTTTCCCTTTCTCCTCGACCTTCACCCGGTGGCCGACGGTGCGGTTCCGCTCTGTCAGATAGGTGTCGGCGACCCGCATGATGTCATCCTTTGTTACCTCTTTGACCTGATCGTAGAACCTGAATATCTCATTGTAATCTCCGAAATAAAGATTGCCCATGCCCAGAGTGAATGCTATGCCGAGGTTAGAGCCCATCTGGCGTATCTGCTGAGCGTCGATCATGTTCTTGACCCTCTGGAGTTCGCGGTCAGTGACCGGCTCCTTTTTCAGCTTCTCTATCTCCTCGTAGATCGCTCCCTCGACATCTTCCAACGTATGGGGCTGCTGTGGCATTGCGGCGATAATAAAAAGATTGTCATAGAGATCGCCGGGTCCGGTGGAAACCTGCGGAGCCTCCATCGTCAGCTCTTTCTTCTCGTAGACCGACTTGTAGAGCCTCGCGGTCCTGCCGCCGCCCAAGACCTGCTGCATCACAGTGAAGACGGGCATGTCGGGGTGTCCGTATGTCGGCTTGTGCCAACCGACCTGTAGCTTCGGATTGGCAGTATGCTCTACGATGATGCGTCGCTCGCCCCTCTGCTCCGGCTCGCGCGTCTCTACCGCCGGAGACGGCGCCTGGGCCGAGATCGGCCCGAAGTATTTCTTGGCCAGCTTCTTGACCTCTTTTACATCAACATCGCCCACTATGACCGCCGTCGCGTTGTTCGGAGCGTAGTAGATCCTGTGATACGCCTCGAGCTCCTTCCGGTCGATCGTCTGCAGATCGCTCATCCAGCCGAGCACCGGCCAGCTGTAGGAACTGGCGGTAAAGGCGACCGAGTTGAAGGCCTCGTCTAGAACGTCGTTTGGATCGTTCTCGGCGAGGCGCCGCTCTTCCATCACAACATCCCTCTCGGACCAGAACTCCCTGAATACGGGATATTCCATGCGGTCCGACTCCATCACCATGAAGAGCTCGAGCCTGTTCGATGGCAGGTAGACGAAATATATCGTGAAGTCGTTCGATGTGCCCGCGTTGAGAAACCTCGTCCCATTGTTCATGTAGATCTCCCAGAGCTCCTCCTTTTTCATGAACTCGCGCTGCTCGGCGAGCAGCTTATTGATCTCGCCCCAGGCGAGCTCGTACTCGATGTAGAGCTTCATGTAATCGGTGCCCATATCCGCAATCAGGCGGGGCACGGACGTGAGAGAGTCTGGAAGCGGATCCATCGTCCCTATCTTCTCGGCAACGAGCTTGTTCTGCTCGTAGACATTGGTGCCGATCCTCTCGTTCTCCTCGTCCGTGAAGCTGGCGATGACCTGTGCCGAGAGACTCTTGAACTTCTCGAAGCGCCATTCGCCGATCTCCTTGCGAAGCTCGATCGTGCGCTCTCCTAGCACATCTGTCTTCTCGACATACTTACGGTCCTTCTTGTAGTCCTCGGTCCCCATCATCTCGGTGCCCTTGAACATCATATGCTCGAGCAGATGTGACATGCCGGTTATGTTGGGACGCTCGTTCGCCGAGCCTACGCTGAATACGACAGCCATTATCGCTACCGGCGCCTCGTGCCGTTCGACGACGAGAAAGGTCATCCCATTGTCGAGCTGAAACTCGCGCACCTTCTCCTTCAGCGTCTCGGCAACCGCAATGCCCTGAACAGCCAGGAACAGGGCGGCCGCGAGAAGCATCGAGACCGATAGCGCTCTGAACCTTGTTCGCATGCTTCCTCCCTCCGGAAGTTTGCTGGGGTTAAGTATATCGTTGATTACCGCCAGGGGCTGCAATCCTATCAGCTTGCCCGGAGCGAATCAACCCCTTTGATATGTTGATAAAAGGGGGGCGCTGTGATACCCTCTCCGCACTCTGGGAACTTTACCCGGTTAACTTTGTTAGTCTATATTATTCAGATATCTATAATAACTCGGCAACGAGGGAGAGGCGCCGATGACAAGAGGAAAACTATTCAAGCGGACCGCTGTGCGGGCAACCTCGGCCACATTTTGCCTGTTACTATGGGCGGGGGGGGGCACGGCGCAGGTCTATTCCCCGGTCGAGGAGTACTGGCAGCAGAAGGTCGACTACGATATAAAGGTCGAGCTCGATCCGGCCCTTCACATGCTGACGGGCACCGAGACGATCCGGTACCGGAACAACTCCCCCGACACACTGGACAGGTTCTATCTGCATCTCTACGCCAACGCCTACCGGGACAAGACCTCCCAGCTGATAAGAGACTACATGCAGGGGACCCTCCACTTCTTCGTGGGCCTCCCGGAGTCCTGGAGGGGATGGATCGATGTCACGGCCCTGACGATAGGCGGAAACGATATCGACTTTACCGTCAAGGGAACGATCCTTAGCGCCGACCTCCCCAGGCTTTTGCCTCCGGGGGGCGAGGTCTCGATCGATGTCGCCTTCACCGAGAAGATACGCCCTGTCCTGGGGCGCTCCGGATACATGGGCGACCACCACTCGATAGCTCAATGGTATCCGAAGATGGTCGTCTACGACCGCGAAGGATGGCACCCCGACCAGCTCAGGATGGGAGAGTTCTACGGCGAGTTCGGAGACTTCGAGGTCGCGATCACCCTGCCGGAGGATTTCGTCGTAGCGGCGACCGGCATGCCGGTCGAAGGAGACCCGGGATGGACAAAGAATCCATTCACGGCGGCAGAGCCCGGCGGCCGGAAGAAGAGCGGGCATCCCGGGGGACACCCCGGCGGAATACATAAAAAGGACGGCATGGACAGGGAGCGGACGAAACCGACAAAGACAGTTCGTTTCCGCGCCGAGAAGATACACGATTTCGCATGGGCGGCCGACCCCACCTTCGTCACACAGGAGACGACATATAATGGCGTACAGGTAATGAGTATCTTCAGACCGTGGAACAGGTCCTGGGCCGACTCGGTGCTCGCCCGCACCGTAAGCTCGCTCGAGTGGCTCGAGTACATCGCTGGGCCCTATCCCTACCCGCAGATCACGGTCGTCGACTGCCCTCTGCACGGGGGCATGGAATACCCGATGCTCGTGATGAACGGAAGCGCGGACGAGGGGTTGATCCTCCATGAGGTGGGACACACCTACTTCTATGGCGCCCTGGGGAACAACGAACGCACCGAGGCCTGGTTGGACGAGGGAATCACACAGTTCCAGACCTTCTGGTACTTCGAGACCAAGTACGGCCCGTACGGAAAACCGGACGAAGGGGACGAGAGGCAGACGATCTGGGAGGGGCTCAGCGTTCCTGTCATCGGCCTTCACCGGACAGGATACGCCGAGCGGATCGCAACTCCCGTCCACGAGTTCCAGAACGGCTACCACACGATGATCTACGTCAAGGCGCCCCTCTTTATAAATGCGATCAGATACACTGTCGGCGACGAGGTGATGAGGGAGATCTTAAAGACATACGTCGACCGCTGGAAGTACAGGCATGTCGACGAGGGAGTCTTCCTCGAGATCTGTGAGGAGGTCTCCGGCGTCGAGATGAGCGAGACCTTCAAGCAGTGGCTCCACACGACGAAGGACTGCGACTACATACTCGAAGAATTCAAGGTGGAGAGCGAGGGGGAACAGTACAGGGCAAAAGTCAGAATCGGCAGGAAGGGCGAGCTGAGGATGCCGCTGACACTCGCCTTCCGCCTCGAGAACGGTAACACCGAGCCCAAGCGCGTGGGCGGCAAGCTGCGCACGATCGAGGAGAGCTTTCTATTCGGCTCCAAGCCCAAGTCGGTCGCGATCAATCCGAACAACGAGATCCTCGACATATTCCTTGCCGACAACTTCTCTCCGAGGCGCCGTTCATTGGCGATCGACAATGTCTTCGACGACTACCGGCCGCCCGATGCATACCAGTTCCGCGTACTACCGATCGGGTACTACAATGATATAGACGGCGGCAAGGCGGGCCTGCGCATCAGGGGCGGTTACGACAACTACTTCAAGGAGTTCACGCTCCAGGGCCTGTACGGCTTCGAGAGCGGGAAGATAGACGGCTACGGCTCGTACGAGCAGCGGCTCGGTTACTTCGGCCAGGACGCGAAGATCCGCCTGGAAGGCTTCTACCGCGAGGGCCGCCAGGGAGGCCTTCTCGCCATAGACAAGATCATGAGAGAATCGCTCTACGATCCCCTCCCCAAGCACCTCTCCTTCTACGCCTCCTACCATGAGATGACAGACGACGAGTACGTCCTCCCCGGAACGTACGAGGAAGGCTACAACTACAAGGTGGGGATGTCGTTCGGCGTCTCGCCCACGACCGATCTCTTCGCTACAAGCATCGACATGACCGGCGAGGCCAACCTCTGGTGGAACGACTTCGATTACCAGAAATTCATACTCGACGCCCGCATCACGCCCGCGCGCCGCTATCCGATCCCTATAAAACCCTACATAAGGCTCTTCTACGGCCACAGCGCGGTCGACCCGCCAATGCAGGAGATGTACAGGCTTGCCGGCGCGGGGCCCCTGGAGAAGGAGCGCCACTTCTGGCTCCGGAGCGTCGGCGCCTGGCCCAAGGACTACTACAACAACTTCCATGTGCCCGGCGGTGCGAACCTGCGCGGATACTTCGACGGGGACTTCAGTTTCAAGAAGATATTCGCGGTCAACACGGAGCTCGAGCTCCCCTTCCCGCTGCCGGTCGGCAGGAAGACGAAGCGCACGCTCGACCAGCGCCTGTTCCTCTTCTTCGACTGGGGACAGGCCTTAAGCAAGCGGAGGATGGAGTTCATACCGGAAGATGTGCGGGCCGAACTCGATCCGACAACCTTCGACGGCTTCATCTACGACTTCGGTGTAGGAATCAACATCTGGAAGCTGACCGCCCAGTTCCCCCTCTACCTCAGCAACCCCGAGATCTCGGGCGAAAAGGACCGCTGGGACTTCCGCTGGACCGTCGGTATCCACCGGCTGTTCTAAAAACCTAAAAAACCCCAAAACGGCCCTGGTAATCCCGACAGAATCTCCGTCTCTCACTAACAGAGCAAGAATCGTTAGGCTTGAATCTATCAATGATTTGAAAGGAGGGAAGCATGTTTTTCAAAATCAGAATGCCGATACTGGATGAGATATTTGGTCTTGATAGCGATGATCGCGTCAACGATGACACTAAAAGACCAATATACACTCCGATGGATAGATGTCACAATAGCTGCATCTGCGCTTGCCTATTCAATTCATCGAATTGGAGCGCTGACGGGGGATCCAATTTTGAGACTGCTGGTCAGTTCTAATTAGCATTTCTTGTTGGCAACACTGCGAGAGGCAGCTCAACAAGTTGCCTTTCGCAGTGTTTTTTCCCGCGTCATCCGAAATGAACATCCTTTAAAAAATCGAGGGATCCCGGGCTTGCCTGGTGAAGCCCAAGAAAGAATTTCAATTCTTCCTCTTTGCTATTCCTCGTGTATTCGCACAAAGCTTCAGGAACATATAGTCCCTTTCCATCCGATTTCTCGTACAATGACGTAAAACACAAATTACACAGCCTGATAGCCCAACAGCTCAAGCACCGTTCTCGTATAGCCTCTCCAAAATCTTTGTACAAGTCATCAATCATACCATGAGAGATCCCAGTGCCGACATCCCCGATAAAATAATCATACGACATCCTTTCGCAGGGCATGTATTTACCATTCGCCGTGACATACAACTTCCTGACTCCCGGAGCACAGCACGCGTTCATGCCCATTTCTCGTGGAATCGGCGCGCTGGATCTTATATAGATTGCATGTAGCCTCTTGTCGAAAAGGCTTCTGTAGATAGGGCCGAGATCGTCATGGCGACCTTTCTCACACATGGATATATAGTGTTCTGTGGCCCTGCGATACTCATCACGATAGATAGCTTTGTAATCCCCATATTTCTCGGTGTACAGTTCGTTCACGTGGTTTATTTCAGCAAAATTCACAGACATAGTTAGATACCCCTCGACTCCCAGATTTTTAAAGAGTGATCGGAAATAGCTGTCCACTTCCGAGATCATAAACGGCGGGGCTATCGTAACCGCAAATGAAACCTTGTGTCTGAAATCAGGGAGTCGCTCGGCAAGTTTATTTACATTATTTATTACTGCACGGTGCGTTCCTTTTCCTCCAGCAAAAACCCTGTTTTCATCATGTATGTACTCAGGGCCATCAAGGCTTACCTGAAGGTTTGCTCCGTATTCCGCAACGAATTCGATATTCTCATCGGTCAGCAGTGTCGCATTAGTGTCGATAACAATTCTGATTTTTTCTTTCAACCCCCTTTCTTCGACTATCCTCGATACAGTCCTGATTGCATCGAGATTCAAGAACGGTTCCCCCCCGTAGAGCGAGATGGCTCGAAGACGACTCTCTTCTGAGTGGTCGATAAAATAGTTAACAGCTTTTGTGATAACATGTTCATTGTTGTGCTGCCGTATGTTCTCCCCCTCCTGGTAAGTAAAGGGGCAATAAACGCACCTCAGGTTGCAATCGGTCGTTGTCTCTATGACAAGTTGCTCCATCTTGTTCTCGTACTTTTCCGGATCCGAACAGATAGGACAGCGTCCACGCCACTCTATGCTCCATTCCTTGAAGATCCCCTGCTGTTCCTTGGCTTCATCGATCTCCGCCAATGCAGAATCGACCTCTTCTGGCGTGTAATCCCCTGACAGTTCGGAAACGAGGCTGTCCCGGTCCCTGGCAGTGCTCTGCAGCGCGCGGGCACCGATCTCTCGAGCGCCATAGACCTCGTTCGAGTTCACATCGTATACGTACCAATCGCCCTTCTCCTGAAAAACATGGACCATATATCTGCCGGTTTTCCACATATCGAGGCATCCTCCTTCACTGCTGTTTCGACGGCACACGCTTTCCGCCTCACATATATACGAGACGTCAAAATGGCGATAATTACGGGATGGACTGTCGGAATTGACTTCGTAATCCCACCAGAATTTCCGTCTTTCTATATTAGAACAAGT
>DAOUUU010000103.1 GCA_030667985.1 Candidatus Krumholzibacteriota bacterium | reverse complement strand
GGAGTTCACCGATGAGGAGCTCGATCTAGAAACGATCTCGCGGCTTCTCTGGTCCGCTCAGGGGATTACAGGGAAGAAGTACGGTTTGAGGACGGCCCCTTCGGCGGCGGCGACCTATCCGCTCGAGATCCTCGTCGCTACGAGTAAGCATCTCGCCCGCTATCTGCCGCATGAGCACAGCCTCGTTGTCACGACAGAGGGGGATCTCAGAGCAAAGCTCGCGGCCGCATCGCACGGGCAGGCCTGTGTGTGGAAAGCGCCCGCAGTATTCATCTTCGCCGCCGACGTCTAGAGGACCTCGGGGCGATACGGAGCGCGGGCGGACAGGTATGTCCATATCGAGATCGGATGTGCCAGCGAGAACCTGATGCTCCAGGCGGCCGCACTCGGTCTCGGCAGCGTCGCGGTCGGCGCTTACGATGACAAAGAGGTCTCGAGCATCCTCTCCCTGTCGAAAGAGTGGGATGTTTTTCTCATGGTACCGGTGGGGAAGCCGGCCGAGTGATCTCGAACAGGTCGTCCGAGCTCATATCCATGATCTCGGTCCCCGCCTGCTCGACGCCGGATTCCTCGATCAGGCGGCCGATCAGCCCGGGCACATCTTCCCGCAGCCTTATCGTCACCTCGAGTCCGTGATCGTTCGTGAAGACCGCGTAGGCTGGTCCGTCCATTCCGGTCACCTCGATGTTTCTCTTTCCGAGCGTACATCCGCTCCCTAGCTGGATGCCGTCTATAAGGCAGGACTTGGGCGGCTCGAGCACCGAGTGGACGACGACCGACAGGCCGAAGTGTCCAGGCGAGTCGAGCTCGGAGAGAGCCATTTTCCCCATCCTGTAGCCCAGAACGAGATACGGGCCGAGGTGTCCGTGAAAGGCCTTGATGAAGGCGGACGGTTCCACGGTCTCCAGGTGAAGGTGGTCGTGTCGCGTCTCGTGCTCTCTTTCCCATAGATGTACGAGCTCTTCTGCCGCTGCTGCGTGATCGAAGAAACGGGCCACGCGGATGTTGCCGTCCGGCGCCTGTTCCAGGTGCAACTCGCCGTTCTCGGGCACGGCCAGCGAGTAACGCTCGGGATCGGTCTGAAGCATGCCGGGTCTCATCAATGCCAACACGGCGAGCTCGTCATATATCATCAAGTGCGGGCCCAGGCTGCCCGCGTGGCCGGAGATCCATCGTGCCGCGACAGAAGACCCGTGCACCGAGTCCAGAGTAGTTGCTGCATCGATCGTAGTTCTGGCGGCCGTTATGTCGACGAGGACGACCGATCTGGCGTTTTCTATCACCACAGCGGCCGATTGTATATCGAACGAGAGATTCCATGCGTCGATCTTTCCATTCTTGATGGAAACCGGCATCCAGACAGCGTCCAGGCTCGAAACCGATCCGGGGTGCCGTTTTTCGAGAAGGGCCAGGTTTCTCAAAGGGCCGAGGGCGAGGTAGGTGACCTCCTCGTGTGAGTCTGCGACCAGGGCATGGAGCCTGTCCGGTCCGCCTTCGGCCGCTGTCATGGCGCGGGGAGGAGGAAAGGGATTACCTGCGAGTGAATTGGCCGTTCCGCGCCAGGGGGGAGGCTCGATATCCGGGTAACCGGCGCCGCGGTAGACGTGCACTTCACCTGCTCCGAATTCCTCGAGGAGCCCGATGAGGTTATCGGTGCCTTTTCCAATCGAGGCGGATCCCTCGACCGTGATGATCGCCCGTGGAGCGATCTCCGAATCTGCAAGCAGCGCTAAGATAGCCCGCACGTCATCCAGTCCCATATCGGTATCGACGATGGTAACGTGTTCAGTGTCACTCGAATACGCAAACGACTGGAGAATCACCAGATTCGCAATGAATAAGAATGCAAAGAGCTTGATATTAAAAGGATTACGCAATGTCGCCTCCTTTTCCAGGAAAAATATGATGGATAAATGTAACACGAAATTTTGATTAGTGCTACTTTTTAGTAGCCATGCATGCTACTATTTTGTAAAAAGTAATACTCTAGCAGTGTAGATTCCTGTCACCCGGTTCTTTTGCGGGACCGGTACAGGAACGGCGAGACATCGAAAAAGCTCTCTGTTACGAACAATGAAAGAGGTACGCAATGTTACAGGCCATATTCTACTGCGCATTGTTGACTATATCGGCAAACGAGGCAACGCCGGCACCGGCGGATAGTCTCCCCTGGTACACTTGCCAGGAGATCGTTGTCACGGCGAAGAGAGTTCCCTCGAAACTCGAGCAACTCGCCTTCTCGGTCAGCGTTATCGACCGCAGCGAGATAGACCTTGCACTTTCCAATTCACCGACCGACCTCGCTGGAACCCTGCCCGGTGTTTTTGTCCAGAAGACCGGCTCCTTCGGCCGTAGCGACGTCAGCATACGAGGTCTCGGATCGAGGGGACGTAGAGCCGTGGTGCTCATTGACGGCAGGCCCGAGAGGATGGCTCTGTTCGACTGCACCGTTACACATACCTTTCAGCTGCACGACGTCGAGCGAATCGAAGTCGTGCGGGGTCCGGCGTCTGTACTCTACGGATCGGGCGCTATGGGAGGTGTCCTGAATGTTATTCCGCGGCAATATCAAGGTAACGGGCTCTCGCTCAGAACGAGTTATGGCTCTTATGGGACAGTCAACGCTACAGGACGCGCAGAGGCCGGAAGCGGCCCGATCGAAGGAGCTTTGAGTCTCGATTACCGGACGAGTGATGGGCATCTTGCCAACTCGGCCTTCGAGGGCTTCGATGCGGCGGCGAGAGCCGGGTTCACCACTACTGGCGGCATGGAGCTGCGCTTTGCGGCGAAGTACTTTGACGGCTACAAGGAGGAACCGATCCGGTTCACCGATTCGCCGGACGAGATATCCGATACCTGGAACAACTACAGGCGAGGATCGCTTGATCTGCTCGCCGCCGGTGAGACACGGGGGGCGGGCTATCAGATCCGCTACTACCGGAGTTTCGGGGAGCATGAATTCTCCGACGGCTGGCATTCGAAGGACGCGACGGATGGCGCGATTCTTCATGTGACGGGGCAGCCGATCCCCAGGTTAGAGATCGCCGGAGGAGCCGATGGACGTCTGCAGCGGGGCGAACAGCTCGAAGGGGAACAGGAAAAGTGGGACAAGTGGGAGGGTGGCGTCTATTGCACCATGGAATATTCTGCTGCGGATCGTTTCATTTTCTCCGGGGGAGCGCGGTACAATCACGACAAATACGCGGACGGCGAGCTATGTCCTGCATTCGGTCTCATAGTTGTTCCGCGCGACGGTACCACTATTCGGGCCAATGCGGCACGCGCCTTCCGTACACCCCAGTTGAACGAGCTCTTCATGTTTCCATCGTCGAACGAAAACCTCAACGCGGAAACAGCCTGGAGCTACGAGCTCGGTCTCCGGCAGCGGTTCTGGGGCGGATCGTCGATCGATCTCGCTGGTTTCGTCATGAAGGGTGAAGATCTGATCGAAACGGTGCCCAATAGCACACCTCCGCCTCTATTCTATTTCGAGAACGCGGGCTCGTTCGAGTTCATGGGTGGAGAGGCCGTCTTGAATCTGGATATCCATGATTGTCTAAAGGGGCGGCTGTCCTATACCTATCTCAATCCCGGAGAATGGACAAAGGGTCGCCCCGGAGGCGCTATCGATCTGACCGTGATTGTCACGACTGATAATGGATCGTTCAGGCTCACCGGTAAACGGGTCGATGATTACTACGCCTCGAACGATCACCTCGATCCGATAGATTCGTACAATACGATCGATTTCTACGCAGAGACCAAGCGCATCAAGGGGTTAATACTCTTCGCCGGTGTAGAGAACCTGTTTGATGAACGGTATGCGCTCTTCGTGGACCTTCCCGGCGGCGAAGCAGGTTTGTACGAAATGCCGGGGCGGACTGTTTTTGGAGGTCTCAAGTTTGTCCTCTGAGGCGGTCGGTATCCGACTATGCTGAATCGCCTTGACACTCAAACGCGGTGCCGATAGCATCGAAAGGCTTTCGACATATTCGTGTTGCAGTCTGCCGTTAATGTCCGGGCGCTTCGTACGAGGGGGTTGCTGGAATGCCCAATATCAAAAAGGTGCTCTTTCCTACAGATTTCTCCGAAATAGCCACCCAATCGCTTCCCTACGCGATAAAGATGGCAAAGCTCTTCGACGCCGAGTTGATCATGCTGCACGCGGTCACTCTCTACGAGCACGATCCGAACGATCCGGAGCATCATTTCCCATCGCTTCAGACCTACTGCGCCGAGGTCAGCGAGAAGGCCGAGAGCGGTTTCCAGCTCTGCATCGACACGCTGGGCGAGGTGGGCGTGAAGATCAAAAAGGCGATAGTCCAGGGCATCTCGCCCCACGCCGCCATTCTCGAATACATCAAGGACGAGGGGGATATCGGTCTTGTCGTGATGTCGACGCACGGCCGGAGCGGGCTCTCGCATGTCCTGCTCGGCAGCGTGACGGAAAACGTGATACGGTACGCCAAATGTCCGATTCTCGTGACGAAGCACCCCGAACACGAATTCATAGATCCCGGTACGGGCGAAGTGCACATCAGGAAGATCCTGTTTCCTTACGATTTCTCGGAGGAATCACTCCGTCCGGTTAAATTCCTAAAATTTATCGCCGGTGTAAGCGGAGCCGAGGTCACCGTCATTCACTCGGTCGATGTCGAGGTGCCGCCCATATACTACGCGTCGGGCATCGATTCGATACTCCAACTCGATCCCAATCTCAACGAGCGGGTGGTGAAAAGGATGAAGGATCAGGTGGGCTCGAAGCTCGAGGGGATCGAGGTCAAGTACGAGGTGAAGGAGGGACGGGCGGTCGACAGGATCAAGGAATATGCCTCGGAGCATAAGATCGATGTCATCATCATGGGCGCTGCCGGTTCACACAGCATCGGAGATTTTCTCTTCGGCAGCACGGCGGCCCGTGTCATACAGAAGGCGGTCTGTCCGGTTTTCATCGTCTAGTGGGATCAGGCTGCTGGGGTGGGGTATCCGGCACGACCTCCTACGTATCCTGCCTCTTTTCCCTGTAAATGCGTCTGAAGATCACGTATGCGAGGAGCGCGATCAACGTGCCGAGCACCATTCCCACGGCGACATCTATCGGCCAATGCACGCCGACGTAGATCCTCGAGAAGGAGACCAGCACCATAACGGTGAGAGGGAGCGCCATCCAGCGGCGGTAAGCGAGCGCGAGAAAGAGCATCGAGGATGTTATGTTCGCCGCGTGGCTCGAAGGAAAAGAAAAGGATGTCTTGTAGCCGCCTACAACCTCGGCAGGTGTCACTATCCATCCTTCGGGTCCATACCAGAGGTGGATGCCGCCCAGCACCTCGCAGGGACGCATTCGTTCGAATATCGGTTTCATGACCTGGCTGGAGAGCTGGTCGCTGGCCGCGATGATCGGGATCAGCATCAGGGCCGCCCACCGGCCCTTCGAGCCGCCGATGATAACGAGTCCGGCCCAGACGAGCAGCAGCACCACGCGCCAGCGTGATAGATCGGTTATGACCGGCATCAGCAGGTCGAAGAACGTATTTTTCAGGGAACCGTTCAGGTACCGGAAGGCGCGTATGTCGAGAGTCAGCCACGCCGGGGCATTCGGGGCCGCACCCATAACGGCGCCGGCTATAAGAACGAGAAAGAGGCATATGAGGAGCTGTCGTTTCATCTAACGCCATTCAATCATGAATACTCGGCAGCTGGCAAGCACCAAGAATGTTTTCGAGCGCAATACTTTACTTAGAGGACCGAAACAGCTACATTGCATCAGATGGAACGTATAAGAAACTTTAGCATAATAGCTCACATCGATCACGGCAAGTCGACGCTGGCGGATCGCCTGATCCAGCATACCGGCCTCGTGAGTGATCGTGAGTTCCGCGACCAACTCCTCGACAGTATGGACCTGGAGAGGGAACGCGGGATCACGATCAAGACGCAGGCTATCCGTTTGCCCTACGTGTCGAAATCAGGGGAGAAGTATGTCCTGAACCTGATCGATACGCCGGGGCACGTCGATTTTTCCTACGAGGTCTCCCGCGCGCTCGCCAGCTGCGAAGGCGTCCTGCTGCTCGTCGACGCGAGTCAGGGAGTCGAGGCGCAGACACTGGCCAATATGTACGCGGCGATGGAGCACGATCTCGAGATTATTCCCGTTATCAACAAGATAGATCTGCCCTCGGCCGACATCGACCGGGTCAAGGAAGAGATCGAGATCGAGCTTGGTCTCGACTCGGACGGTGCGGTCCTCTGTTCGGCGAAGGAGGGGACCGGCATCGAGGGCGTTCTCGATGCGATCGTCGAACGCATTCCACCGCCTTCGGGGGATTCGCATAATCCATTGAGTGCGCTGGTCTTCGACGCGCAATACGATCCATTCAGGGGGGCTATCATCAGCTGCCGCCTATTCGACGGGAGTGTGAAGGCGGGAGATCCGATCCGTTTTATGTCGATGGGGACTGTCTACAAGGTCGAGGAGGTGGGGATCTTCCACCTCGAGCGGACAGAGAGCGATGCTCTCCGGGCCGGTGAGGTAGGATATATCATCGCAGGGATCAAGACGGTGAGCGATACACGGATCGGGGATACCGTCACAAACGATATACGCCCTGCCTCCGAACAGCTTCCCGGTTTCAAGGATGTCAAACCGGTCGTTTTTTCCTCGATCTACCCTATTGACGCCGACGACAATACGGCGCTCAGCGATGCTCTGGAGCGGTACGAGCTGAATGATGCTGCGCTCGTATACCAGCGCGATTCGAGTGTTGCGCTCGGGCAGGGATACCGTTGCGGTTTTCTGGGACTGTTGCACATGGAGATCTTCCAGGAGCGGCTCGAGCGGGAGTTCGGCCAGGCGATCGTCATGACCGCTCCGAGCGTACGGTACCGCTTCGAGCTCGAGAGCGGAGAGACGGTCGTGATAGACAATCCCGAGTATTACCCGGATCCGTCGCATATCAAGGAGGCCCGGGAACCATATATAAGGGCGATCATAATCTTTCCCGAGCGGTACTTGGGCGCTGTGATGAAGCTCTGCCTCGCTAGGCGCGGGGAGAATTCCCGTTTCAGCTATCCGGTTTCCGGGCGTATCGAACTTCTCTTCGATATGCCGCTCGCCGAGGTGGTCTACGACTTCTACGACAAGCTCAAGAACATCACGCAGGGGTACGGTTCCTTCGATTACGAGATGATCGACTACCGGCCGTCGCGGCTCGTCAAGCTCGACATCCTCGTCAACGGAGACAAGGTGGATGCCCTCAGTGTCATCGTTCACGAGGAGCGCGCCCGTTCCCGCTCGGTCGAGATCTGCGAGAGGCTGAAGGAGGAGATACCCCGGCATCTCTTCAAGGTCGCGATCCAGGGAGCGATAGGAGGCAAGATCATTGCCAGGACCAACGTCTCTGCGATGCGCAAGGATGTGACGGCCAAGTGCTACGGGGGCGATATAACAAGGAAACGCAAGCTTCTAGAGAAACAGGCCAAGGGAAAGAGGCGGATGAAGATGGTCGGTCAGGTGATGATACCGCAGAGCGCGTTCGTTTCGGTCCTCAAGACGAAGGACGAATGATGCAGGAGCGACCTCCGGGCCTCTACCTTCATGTTCCCTTCTGCGCTTCAAAATGCGGCTACTGCGATTTCTACTCGGTGGTCCGCCCCGGGGCCGTATCCCGCTGGCTCGATGCGGTCTCTCTGGAGTCGAAGATCTACAAGGACATGTTTCCGCCGTTCGGTACGTTCTACATGGGCGGCGGCACTCCCTCGCTGCTGGATGGGCCGGATCTCGAGCGGCTAATAAAAAATATTCACGAGACATTCACATTTGAAGAAGGATTCGAATTCACGCTCGAGGCGAACCCGGACGATCTCACAACTGAAAAGCTCAGGGTTTTCGAAGCCCTCGGTGTGAACCGCCTCAGTATTGGTGTTCAGTCGTTCGACGATTCAGAGCTGCGGCTTCTCGGCCGGAGACACGATGCGGAATCGGCCGGGAAAGCTGTCGAGGCCGCCCGCCGGGCCGGATTCGGGAACATCGGCATCGATCTAATTTACGCGATCCCCGGACAGACGGAGCGATCGCTGCGCGCGACACTCGAACGGGCGCTCTCATTCGAGCCGGAGCATGTTTCCTGCTACGAGCTCACACTCGAGCCGGAGGCACCGCTCGCCCGCGCGATAGAGAGGGGAGAAGCCGGAAAGATCGATGATGATGCAGGAAAAAACCTATTCATGACGATATCGGATGTGCTCGGAGGGTTGGGCTACATCCATTACGAGGTCTCCAATTTCGCGAGAGACGAGGGGCTCCGTTCGAGGCACAACTCGGGATACTGGGATCACGGTCCCTATCTCGGTCTGGGTCCCTCCGCGCACTCCTTCGCCGCGGGCGTACGCTGGTGGAATCTGGATGATGTCGACTCGTATTGCAGTAAGCTGAACGAGGGAGATGTGCCGGTTGAGGGGAGCGAATCGTTATCCGAGAGTCAGATTCTGCTCGAACGGCTCTACTTCGGATTCCGCACGGCCGATGGCCTTCCGCTCGATTTCTTCGATTCGCTGCCGGATGGCGGCAAGACGCTTGCCGAGTTGGAGTTGGCATCACTCGTCCGCATAGAAGAAAACAGGGTGGTTCCCACTCTGCTGGGATTTCTACTCTCCGACAGACTTCCTCTGCTCTTTTCCGCTGATTAATATACAGTTACATTTTCCCCCACGGGGGAGGTAAGAAATCCATTGAAAAATTTCTCGATCTGCGCTACACTATCCTTCCACTTGTGCGTGGATATGATTAGGAGGAAGCCTCGATATTTAGGGTCCTTCCTCTGCCTTAACCGCTGCCTTAACTAGCTGCTCAGGCATCAGGTGGTAACTCCTGTAGGG
>DAOUUU010000031.1 GCA_030667985.1 Candidatus Krumholzibacteriota bacterium | reverse complement strand
CATGAGTTTAACGAGCAGCGTTCTTAATACCAATCCCACAATCAATGTCTCGATGTGGTCATGGTGTACTCAACTCGATTATTATACCGTCGGGGAAGTTCAAGCATACTTGGATAGCATATCTCAACTTGAGGCAGAATTACCCAACGTGACATTTGTGTACATGACATGCAATGCACAGGAAACAGGAAGCCTGGGATATATACGGTACACGAACAACGAGATGATCCGTCAGTACTGCATTGATAATAATAGAGTTCTATATGACTTTGCAGATCTCGACAGTTGGTGGTACAATCCGTCTACAGAAGAGTGGGAACAAGCCACTTATGAATATGATGGACACATAGTTCCTGTGGAGCACACTCAGTTTAATGGTGATGAAGAAGGGCACACGACCTTCGAGAGCTGCGAGCAGAAGGGCCGGGCAGTGTGGTGGCTCCTCACCAGGATTGATGGGGGTGCGGCGGGAGACACACTCGCCGTGCACGAACAATCATGGGGCGGGATCAAGAATCTTTATAAATAACTTCCCTGGGCGCTTCGCTGATATGTTAAGCCATTAAACCGGTGTAGGTGGAATAGACCATTCTGCGTATGGTTCTTTTCTTGGCATAAATAGTGCTTTTTTTGTAAGATTCGACTAGAGTATTGTGTAATTGACGCTATGTTAAAAGATTTCAAAGATAGAGCTTCGAAGCAAGAGCCCGAACGCAGCAGGTGGGGTTTCAGGGTATACTATGTCCTGTATCTAGTTGCAGGTATGGCAGTTCTGGCGTATCTGCTGATGGATTTCCCCTCCGGTCACTGGCGCGACATCTTTCTATTTATCGCGCTCATCGTCGTGGCCGATTCGGTGCAGATCTCACTCCCAAGAGGCGGCGCCTCGATTTATGCATCGTCTCCTATCGATCTCGCCGGTATCGTGCTCTTCGGCCCGGCTGTCATGGCGGTCGTCGAGACGGTCTCGACAATCCTGACGGAGGGACTCCTGCAGCGAAGGCCATTGTTCAAGGTCGTCTTCAACGTGCCGCTTCTCGTCATGACGGTGGGTGTCTCCGGACTCGTCTTCCGGTCCTTCGGCAACATGACGGCTCTCGATTCGCCGCTCTTTCTGGTGCCGCTATTCGCCGCGGGATTCACCTATTACCTCTTCAATACCTGGTCGGTGAGCTTTGTCATAGCTCTCAGCGACCACCGAAATCCCCTGCACGTCTGGAAACAGAACTACATGTGGAATTTCTTCCACATACTTGCGTTTCTGCCGGTCGGTGCCATCATCGCGCTGCTCTACGCCAAGTCTGGCGTATGGACTATCGCCCTCTTTATCATACCGCTCTTTCTCGCGCGTCATTCCTTTCAGCTCTACATAGATATGCGGGAAGCGCATATCAACACGGTCGCGGCCCTCACCTCGGCGATCGATGCTTCGGATCCATTCACACACGGTCACTCATTCCGGGTCTCACGTTATGCGTTGATCATCGCAAGTGTCATGGAGATGTCGGCGAGGGATCTGGAGATGCTCGAGTACGCCGCGCTCCTGCACGATATCGGCAAGATCGCCATCCAGAACGACGTGCTGCTCAAGGTCGGACCGCTCACCGACGAGGAGTGGCAGTCCCTCAGGTCTCATCCCAACATCGGCGCCGATATCGTCAGCCAGCTCAAGTTTCTCGACGAGGCGGCCCATATCATCCGCTGCCATCATGAGCGCCCCGACGGTTCCGGGTACCCGCGCGGGCTGAAGGGCAAGGAGGTTCCCCTCGGCGCGAGGATACTCAATGTCGTCGACGCGTTCGACGCGATGACCTCCGACCGTCCCTACCGCAAGGCACTGCCGATAGACCGGGTCATAGAGGAGCTCAGGACGTACAAGGGCACACAGTTCGATACCCGGGTCACCGACATCCTTCTCGAGATGTACGAGAACGAGGATTTCCCCCTCATAGTCGAGACCGATGCCACGACCGAGATATACAACTCGCTCGTCGAACATTGCCAGGTGTGATATCTCCCTGATATTTCCATTCAATTCGATGGCGTGATGCTATATACTGCCGTTTGTGAACAGTTTGTTCCCATATCTTGAAACTGACAGAAGGAGGGATCCTTGAGCTCGAAGTACAGGGAATCGGGTGTCGATATCGACGCCGCCAACAGGGCGATGAAGCGGATCGGTGAACATGTCAAGGCGACATGGGGCAAGGAGGTCTTGAGCGAGGTCGGCAACTTCGGCGGCCTTTTCGAGCTGCCGAAGCGTTTCAGCAATCCCATACTCGTATCGAGCGCCGACGGTGTCGGGACGAAGCTCAAGGTCGCTTTCCTATCCGGACGACACGATACGGTCGGTCAGGATCTGGTCAATCACTGCACGAACGATATACTTGTCCAGGGAGCAGAGCCCCTCTTCTTTCTCGATTATTTTGCGTGCGGCACACTTGATCCGGAGGTCGTGGCAGACGTCGTGAAGGGTTTGGCTGCCGCTTGCGGTGAAAACGGATGCGCTTTGATAGGGGGCGAGACGGCCGAGATGCCCGGTTTCTACGCCGGCGGGGAGTATGACCTGGCCGGCTGCATAGTCGGAGCCGTCGATCGCGACGGATTGATCGACGGCAGTGCCATCGCGCCGGGAGATGTTGTCTGGGCGATCCCCTCGAGCGGTCTCCATACAAACGGCTATTCACTCGCCCGCAGGATCGTCTTCGATGAGATGGGACTAGGTGTGGGGGACGAGCTGCCCGGAACCGGGCGGACCGTCGCGGACGAGCTGCTGCAGGTGCACCGGAGCTACCTGCCCGAGTACAGAGAGTTAAAAAAGCGGATAGAGGTCAAGGGGCTCGCCCACATAACGGGAGGCGGTCTGATAGAGAACATCCCACGCATACTGCCGCCGGGCTGCTCGGTCGAGATCGACGTTTCGGCCTGGGATCCGCCGCCGGTCTTCAAACTCTTCGAGGAGAGAGGCGGTGTCGAGCGGACAGAGATGTACCGGGTCTTCAACATGGGTGTGGGCATGATCTTCATCACGAACCAGGGCAGCGAGGTCTCTGTCGCGGAGTCGAAGTGCCGGTGGGAGCCCTTCCCTATAGGCAGGGTCGTCGAGGGCGATCGAAAGGTCATTCTCGAGACCTGATCGCCATTTGTGATGAATGGAACTCCAATGAAACCTCGTGTCGTCGTGAGCAAGTGTATCGAGTTCGAGAACTGCCGCTGGGACGGCCTCGGGGTCTCATCCGAAATTGTTCGAAAGCTCAAAGAGCATATTGAGTTTCTGCCCTTTTGCCCCGAGGTCGAGATCGGCCTCGGGGTGCCGCGCAATCCGATTCGAATAGTCGTTGCCGAGGGCGGTCACCGGCTCGTCCAGCCTGCGGCGGAGCGGGATCTGACAGATGATATGTCCAGCTTTGTCGAGCGTTTTCTCGAATCCTTGCCCGAGATCGACGGCTTCATCCTCAAGAGCCGTTCCCCATCCTGCGGCCTAGAGGAGACCAAGCTGTATGCCTCCGCAGACAAGCCGGACGTCGTCGGCAAGGTAGCGGGATTTTTCGGGCGGGCGGTGAGAGAGCGGTTTCCGGAACTGCCGATCGAGAATGAGGAGCACCTCGACGATCTCAGCATCAGGAAGCATTTTCTTGAAAAAATCATTTCCAGAGCGCTACGCCGGGAGACCGGGGAGGAGGGGAGCAGGAAGGATATCGATGATTACATCTATAAGATGGAGAGCTGGAAGTGATTAATTCGTTGAGACGCATGATTTTATGATGGAAATGAACAAGCGGCGGGTCCTGCATGATGCTGTCGACATCCCTTGACACCTTTAAGGGGGGCGTGCTAGGATACGCCAGCTGATGTTTTAGATTGTGCAAATGTAGGGCAATCTTTATTATACAGTATTGGTGCCGGTACAATAGGCGATTATCAAGGCAAGAGAGAGGAGTCAATATGCTGACCGTCAAAGACCGTGAAGAGAGCGGTGTCATGATTTTTGACCTCGAAGGTCAGATTGACGGCGGCCCTGAATCCAAGAAGCTCCATGACATGATCAAGGAGAACCTGGAGAAGGGCCTGAAGAAATTCATCCTCAATATGCAGGATGTGAGATGGCTCAACTCGCTCGGAGCCGGAATCCTTATCGCTGCTTATGCTTCCACAAAAAGAGAAGAGGCTGTTCTGAAACTGAACAGTGTGTCCGATCGCGTGGGTATTGTTCTGAAAACGAGTGGTTTGATCCCGGAAGTGTTTGAGGTATACGACAACGAACAGGAAGCTCTCAATAGTTTCTAGCGTACTCACTGTAAAACAAAACAGGAATAGCAAAGGGAAAAAGCATGAAAATGAAGAGAAGGGAAGCTGGGGATGTAACGATTCTCGATCTCTCGGGCGAGATGTACGGTGGAGCCGACAACATGAAGCTCGTAGAGATGGTCTCTGAGCTTGTCGAAGAAAAGAAGCTCGATCTGTTATTGAATCTCCACAAGGTGAAATGGATATCGAGTACCGGCCTCGGGATCATGGTCTCCGCGAGGTCGAGATATGCAAAGGACGGCGGAGTCATAAAGCTCCTGCAGCCGAACGACCGAGTGTTGGGCATTCTTCAGGTGACCAGGCTCAATCTCATCTTCGATGTTTTTGATTCAGAGAAGGAAGCGCTGGAAAGCTTTACGAAATAGGCGATTCAATTCTCACTACGCGTACTAGAGTCGATCTATCGATTCTCCAAATACAATCTTATAACTTATTGTGATATAGTGATCGCCACCGTATGATCGCTTCTGGCGCCTGTGCTGGTAGGTTACACGGACGGATCAAGTTTACGATTACTCTCTGAAGGGGGGCCATACGGATGTTGAAACGATTTGTTTTAGCGGGGTTGTGTCTCTTGATAACGGTCGTGACTGCGGAGGCGGGGGTTCTCACTATCGACGCGTTCGTGAGCATGGTGCGATGCACCGATCCGCAGATCTCGCCCGACGGAGTCTGGGTCGCGTTCGTCGTCTCGACGCCGGATCTGGAGAATAACAAGAACGATACCGACATCTGGCTCTTGACGGTCAAGGGGGGAGAGCCGAAGCGGCTCACCGCGAGCGAAGGCGCCGATTTTCATCCCCGCTGGTCCCCCGATGGACGGTCGATCGCATTTATCTCTACCAGGAGTGGATCTCCCCAGGTCTGGAGGATCCCGGTTCACGGCGGCGAGGCGGTCCAGATTACAGAGATATCGACAGGCGCTCACGGTCCGGTCTGGTCGCCGGACGGCAGCAGGATCGCATTCTACTCCTTCGTCTATCCCGAATGTAAGGATGATTCATGTAATACGGCTCGGAAAGAGGAGCTAGAGGATAAACCGATCAAGGCCAGGGTGATAGATCATCTGCTCTACCGCCACTGGGACAGATGGAAGGAGGGCAAACGCAACCATCTGTTCATCGTAGATGCGGCCGGAGGAGAGGCGAAGGACCTCGTTAGCGGCATCGATTTCGATTATCCCCCATTTCCCTGGGGCGGCTCTCACGAATTCGCTTTCTCGCCCGACGGCAAGGAGATCTGCTGTGTCTCGAAGAACGCAGAGATGGAAGCGGTGAGCACCAATACGGACATATTCGTGATCGATCTCGAAACGGGTGATATGCGGAAGGTGACTGATAACGAGGCGGCTGACGAATCGCCCGCGTACAGTCCGGACGGCAGGTATATCTCCTACCGGGCTCAGGAGATCCCGGGATTCGAGGCGGATAGGTGGCGGCTCGTGATCCTGGACAGGGCGAGCGGGAAGACCCGTGTGTTGACCGATTCGTTTGACCGCGGGGTCGGCGAGTACTGCTGGTCCGCTGATTCGAGGAAGATCTACTTCAGTGCGGTCGATAACGGTCACAAGGCGTTATTCGCGCTCGATACAGCCAACGGCAAGATCAAGAAGCTCGTTGTCCGGGGGAATAACGGTTCAGCCGCCGTCACGCCGGACGGCAAGCATCTGGTTATCGCACGCCGCGGCTTCGATTTTCCACACTCGATCTGGCGGGTCAGGACCAACGGAGACGATCTCGAGCGACTGACCTTCTTTAATCGGGAGGCCGACAGGGAGATCGAGATGAACACCGCGGAGGACGTAAGGTACGAGGGCGCCGACGCCGCGACCATACAGGCGTTTCTCATCAAACCGCCCGGGTTCGATCCGGACAGGGTATATCCTGCGATCATGATAATCCACGGAGGCCCCCAATCGGCCTTCATAGACGCCTGGTACACGAATTGGAACATGCAGACCTTCGCCGCAGCGGGCTATGTCCTCTTTATCCCCAATTTTCACGGGAGCGACGGATTCGGCCAGGAGTTTGTCAACTCCATCAGCGAGGACTGGGGCGGCAAGTGCTATGAGGATATCCTGAAGGGCTTCGACTATCTGGCTGCTCTGCCCTACGTCGACGGCTCTCGCATCGGGGCCGCAGGCGCGTCGTACGGCGGTTACATGGTCAACTGGATCGAAGGCCACACGGACCGCTTTGCCTGCCTCGTCTCGATGGCCGGAGCGTTCAATCTGGTGAGCAAGTATGGGGTCACCGAGGAACTCTGGTTCCCCGAGTGGGATCTGGGCGGAACGCCCTACGACAATCTCGAGGGATACGATAAGTGGAGCCCGCACCGCTACGCGAGCAACTTCAAGACGCCCTGCATGGTCGTTCACGGAGAGAACGATTACCGGGTTCCGGTAGGCGAGGGCCTGCAGATGTTCACGGCGCTGCAGCGGCAGGGAGTCCCATCGAAGCTCGTCTACTTTCCGGACGAGGGACACTGGATACTAAAGCCCCTGAACAACCGGTTCTACTACGAGCAGTTTATAGGCTGGATGGACAGCTATTTGAAGGAGTAGGGGCTTGGCGTTATCGGCGCGGGGCCGATCGCGGCCCTCGGGAGACCATTGTTTTGGTGAGCCCATTGCCGGTACGAGCCGGTGATCATGGCGACGCTGCGATACCGTAGCTCTCCAGGATCGATGATCCCTGGACGAAGAAGTCATCGCTGACATCTTCGCGCATAAACGTTCCGTCGGTCGAGATGACTACCAGCCGTCCGTTGTCTTTGTCGATGATGTAGAGCTCGTCGTCGAGGATTGTCAGATCACCCCATCTGCCCGCTTCGGTACCTCCGAAATAATTGACAAAATCGAAGAATGCGTTGTCCGCTGTTCCGTTCGCATCGACTTCGACGATCCGCCTGTCGTTCTGGTTTCCGTCAATCGTGACATAGAGCGTACCGGTCGAGTCGCAGCACATACCATTCGGCTTGCCGGTGCCGGCCAGGATAAATGTGAAGTGATCAATATCGCCGCCATCGTCCGAGCGGCCGTCCCACGAAGCTTTCTGCAGCTGGAAGTTGGGGGAAGTGCCGGTCATAAAATAGATATCCCTTGTCAGGGGGTCTGTCGCCAGGTTCTCTGTGTGTGTCGGGACAAAGGCGAAATCGTAGAGGTATGCCATATCCGGTGAGCATTTCACCGTAAACATACGGCCGTTGTCCGACATCCCCATCAGTATGCCGCCGGAATTGGGTTCGAGCTCGACATGTCCGACTTCGCTCAATGTGGTGAATTCCTCGAGGTTCTTCGTCTGCGGATCGACCTTGTAAATATAGTCCGAAATAGCTACATAGAGCTCCCCGCGGGGTGAGAAGGCTATATCAGTCAGGCGATAGTTGCTTTCGAGGACCTTTTCCCAGGAGCGAGCTACTGGATCGTAATCTATCACGACCGAGGAGCCTGTCGTCAGCATCGCCGAGCTCGTTGTCACGATGAAGATGTGACCCGACGTCCATTCCGAGGCAGGTTCCAGACTCATCTCCGTGCACGCTGGTACTACGGCCGAGACAGAGAAGGTGGTGCTGTCGGTTGTGACCGCGGCCTTGACCTGTTGCGCACCGGCCGCGGTTCCCAGTATAAAGTTACAGTAGGCGTCGCCCTCGGAATCGGTGACCGCGGTCGGTGGAACCACCTCCGCGCCTGGATTCTGAGTGGAGAAGGTCACCGCTACCCCGGGCCGTCTGTTACCGGCGATGTTCGTGACCCTGACGACGAGAGGCTCGGGAAGCATCGCCTGAACGCGTTCGACCTGGCCGTCACCGGAGATCTTGGTTATGCGAAGGGTCGTGGCGTCGATTTCCGTCGGATCGTCGTCACAGGATGTGACAAAAAAGGATATGAACACGAACGCAGCCGCGAGCGCGGCCAAAGCCGACAGCGTCATTCTTTTCTGCAGCATGTCATCTCCTTTGAATTTTCCAGCGATTCTAATTGTCCAATACTCTAGGCGAAAGTCGGAGAGTAGTCAACGAACTAAACCCTTTTCGAATCGCTCTGGTCATACATCCCCATTTTTGATAATGTTCGAGACTGATGAGTCACGATCCCATCCGCTTTCGAAACAGGGAGGATTCACCGTGAACGAAGGCGTTCGGTACCCCTGGATCGTCAAACGCGATATCGACGGTTTCTTCGGGCTCGCAATCGACAACCTCATACAATTTCTCCTGATCGCTACGATGTGCCCGTTGGTAGCCGGCATTCCGTCGAGTTTCGTTTTCACCCGCATCCTTCCCGGTGCGGCCTTATCAGTCGTGTTCGGGAACATATTCTATTCCTGGCAGGCTCGCAAGCTGGCGATAAAGGAGAACCGGCGAACAGTGACCGCTCTCCCGTACGGCATCAACACGGTCAGCCTTTTCGCCTACCTGATATTTATCATGGGACCGGTCTATCGCGAGACGGGAAGCTACGAGATGGCCTGGAAAGTGGGCATGTTAGCATGTTTCTTCAGCGGAGTGATAGAGTTCGGCGGTTCATTCATATTCGATATTCTGCGCCGGATCACGCCTAGAGCGGCGCTTCTGTCGACCCTGGCTGGCATAGCGATCACATTCATCTCGATGGATTTCGCTTTCCAGACATTCGAGAAGCCGATTATAGCGATGTTGCCCCTTGCCATCATCCTCGTGCAGTATTTTTCGAAGGTGCGTTTTCCGTTCGGATTACCGGGAGGCATGGTCGCGCTCGCGGCGGGCTCCATTCTCGCCTGGGCCTTCGGGATTATGGATACCGGCGCCGTAGGTGCGGCGGCGGGCGAGGTGGGATTCAATCCGCCCCGGTTCTCCGGTGCCAGTCTCTTCGAGGTGATAAGAAGCCCATACTTGTTTCGATATTTTTCCATCATTATTCCGATGGGACTGTTCAATGTGATCGGTTCCCTGCAGAACCTCGAGAGCGCGGAGGCGGCGGGCGACCGGTACGAGACAAAGCCCTCTCTCGCGATCAACGGGATCGGTACTATGATCGCCTCGTTCTTCGGCTCCTGCTTCCCGACGACGATCTACATCGGTCATCCCGGGTGGAAGGGGCTTGGGGCGAGGACCGGATACTCTATGCTCAACGGCATCTTCTTTGTCATTATCACATTTTTCGGCTGCATCAGGTTGATCAACACGATTATACCCATGGAGGCGGGGATTGCTATCGTCCTATGGATCGGGATCATAATAAGCGCGCAAGCCTACCAGGCGACCCCCAGGGAACACGCGCCTGCGGTCGTGGTCGGGCTCTTCCCGGCCTTCGCCGCATGGGGGATAAACATCCTCAAGCAGGGCTATATGGGCATCGGTACGACGCTCAGCGAGCAGGCAGCGGCGGGAGTACCGATAAACGGATTCCTTGGTCTCGTTGCGCTAAATCAGGGGTTCATCTTCACGTCGATGATACTCGCGGCGGTCAGCGTTTTTCTCATAGACCGGGATTTCCTTAGGGCGTCCCTCTGGTCGTTCGCCGCGATGGCGCTCAGCTTCTTCGGCGTGATCCACACATACGCCTTCTATGGCAACGATACGATCAGTGTCTTCGGCTGGAACACGGGCGGGATGTTCGCGTTCGGTTACCTCTGCTTCGGTGTGATCTTCGTCCTCTTTTTCCTGAGGCAGCGCTGGAGGAGGGGGAGGGGATTGCCCGAGGAGCTTATCGAGGAATGAATCGCATATAAAAAGATCCCTCTCGAAAAAGGTCCCTGCCTATTGTCCGGCAGATGGGAGCTGCCGGAAAGGTCCCTGTAGTAGGCGTCTAAGCCCTTTCAAGAGGGATCATATATTTTTTTAGGCCTAAAACCGCTGATGCGGAACGTATGGGCCTTGACCCACGTTCCGCACCCCGGTTTTACTTAACTTGCTGGAATAAACCTTTAGCTTATTCTGCCGTAGCGTACCTCCTTCCCTTGCCCGTTACATCAAGGCAAGGATAGAAAAACTACAACGTACAAAACCCTGCCTGGCTTACTCCGAGGCCCAACGCATCAGGAGACGTCAAACCTTTAGCTACTCAACAAGTACAAGACCAATTGTACCGTAATTCTGACAATATGTCAATGGAAATAAGGGTGCAATTGGCAGTTATAGGCGATTTTGGTCGCATTAAATACAGATGAAACTACTTGTTTAATATATGTTTAGATTGCCATTGCGCTGGAATTGGTTGAAATTGCCTCCCTATTTATAGTATACTACCGTTGCTTAAGGCAAGGGGGACGCCGCTGTCTCCCTATTTCTGTATATGGTGGGAAACGGCGGTCGGTGCGCGTGCCTTGAATCCAAGGAGGCACTGCGCTTGTTAAAGCATGAAACCACACCTGTACGACCGTCGAAACCGGTATCTGGCGGCCTGGATGTTACCCCCTCGCAGCGCGAGCGTGCGGGGAGCAGGAAGGTCCACCGCCCTTTCATAACGAGGGATCCGGCGACACTCGAACTGCTCGAGGAAGCGCGGCGTGCCGCTCCGCTGCCCGTCCCGGTACTGCTCCGCGGTGAGACGGGCGTCGGCAAGGATCTGGTCGCCGAGATGGTTCACCAGGCGAGCGGGCGGCAAGATGAGCCCTTTGTCGCCGTCAATGCGGCGGCGCTGCCGAGAGAACTTTTCGAGAGCTCGCTTTTCGGGCATGTGAGGGGAGCGTTCACTGGGGCTGCGGTCTCCCGACCGGGGCTGTTCGAATCGGCGCGTAGCGGGACGATATTCCTCGATGAGATCGCCGAGCTCGAGTTGGGCCTGCAGGCCAAGATCCTGCGTGTGTTAGACCGGGGTGAATACACGCCTGTCGGCAGCACAAAGAGACTGGCCAGCAATGCCCGGGTAATAGCCGCAACGAACCGCGACCTCGAATCTCTCTGCGAAAAGGGCCTCTTTCGCGAGGATCTTCTCTACCGGCTCGCCGTGCTTGTCTTTACCATTCCTCCCCTCAGGAGAAGGCGGTGCGACATCGAGCCGCTCATTGAGCATATACTCTTCTCGACGGAAAAGTCTCACAGGGCAGGGTTCAATCGAGAATCCCACAAAGCTTGTTCCCATCATGTGACCGGAGAGGCGCTCTCGTTCCTTGGATCCTACCACTGGCCGGGAAATGTCCGGGAGCTCGAGAGCGAGCTGCTGAGGGCCGCTGTCCGCGCCCGGGGCGGCCCGATCGGCGTTCAGCATCTGTCCCGGCGCGTGCAGCTCTCTACGGCTGTCAGGGAGGATGGGAAGGAGTATTCTGTTTCACACGCGGACCTGCAGCCCGGTTCAGGGGGCCTCGACGGCCGGGTCGATGAATTGATGCGGACCGAGATCGTGCGCGCCCTGAAATCATCCGGCGGAAACAAGGCCGAGGCCGCCCGTATACTCGGGATCAAGAGGACAACGCTTCTTTACAGGATAAAGCGTCTCGGCATCACACCGTCCGAAGGATAGAAGAGTGGCATTTATAACTCTGTCGCATATTGACTGTCGACGGCGGCTCGGTTTATGATGGAGCTAATGGTGGAAAAAGAGATCATCACGGAAAAGGGAACTGTCAGATTGATCAGGGATCTCGAACCCGGATCGGTCAAGGGCCTTAGTATGGGGGAGGGGCTCGGTGTCTTTTTCCACTACCGCTACGAGGATGCTCACAAGACAAAAGAGGTTCTGTCCACACTCTGCGGGAGTGAATGCCAGAGGCTCGCCTGCGCGGTCAACGGCGAAGAGCTGGTCGGCTACGTGACGGTAGTCTGCACAGCCGAGGGGAGCAGGTGGAGGGGCATCAACGATTCGCTTCTGAAAACGGCGGACGGCCTGTCGGATCCCATACTCATGGAGCTTGGCTCGATAGAGATCAGCAAACCCTGGCGATCGCTTGGGCTCGGGCGCCAGCTTCTCGAGTTCATGTTCATGCATGGCGGATTCAGGGACAAGGTCGTATTTTCACGAGAGCTTTCCTGGCACTGGGACCTCAAGTCGAGCGGTCTCACCGTCTATAAATATCGGAGTATGCTCCACAACCTCTTCGAGTCGGTCGGATTCCGCTACTGCGAGACCGATGACGAGGAGATCGGCTATGCCGGTGAGAATATGCTGATGGTCCGTGTCGGCGAGGATGTGCCGCCCGAGACTGCACTGACATTCCATTGCTCGGTCTGCCGTTCAGAGCCCAGAGGATGGGGATGGGGGTAGGATCCTACAGCTTGTACCCGAATTTCCTGAGGATGTCGTGCCGCCAGGCCTTGCCTTCGTCGTCCTCGACGCCATTCGGCTTTTCACCGTCGATCACACCCATTATGCCGCGGCCCTGGTCGTTCTCTGCGATGACGACCTCTACAGGATTAGACGTGGCGCAGAAAATAGTGCAGACCTCGGGCACGTTCCTCACGGCGCAGAGGATATTGATCGGGAAAGCGTCCTTCATGAAGATGATGAATGAATGACCCGCGCCGATCGCACTCGCGTTCCTCTTGGCGAGCTCTGTCATCTCATCGTCGTTGCCTGACCAGCGAACGAGGCAATCTCCGCTCGCCTCGCAGAAGGCGATACCGAATTTGATGCCAGGTGCCGACGAGACCGCCGCCTCGTGCAGGTCCTCGACCGTCTTTATGAAATGTGACTGTCCCAGTATGAAGTTTATGTCGGCCGGTTTATCGATTTTTACCGTTTTGATATCCATCCGTCAAAACACCTCCCAGTATGGACTGAGGTTATTCTCGATCTTTTCGAGCTTTCTCTCCAGCTCGACCGTCATCTGTTCCATCTTCGCATCCGATATCATTATCCTGTTCTCCGGTATCTCGAGATCCATCTCGGCGCCCAGTATCCCGCGCACGATGGCGAGCCACCCTTCGGTGACATAGGGCCCGTAGCCGCTAAGGAAAAGGTCCAGGAGCGGGACTTGCGATTCGGCCGCCTTCGCCCGGATCAGGCCGATGAGCTCCGAAAGGCTCTCCAGATCGAGCCCAAGGTTCGTCAGGACGTCCGTATAGAGCGGATCGCTCCCGCCGTTTCGTATCACGATCTCCGGTTCGAATTCGTCCCAGAGCGGCATGACGATCTCCCTCATCGCCCTAGTGTAGAGGGGGCCGGTCGAAAGCGTCGGCATCGGGATATTCACCGTATATCCCAACCCGTCGCCGCTGCCTATCTCGTCGACATAGCCGCGGCCGGGGTAGAGGGTGCGTGGATCCTGGTGCAGGGAGATAAAAAGCACGCGCCTTTCCCCGTAGAATATATCCATCGTGCCGTTCCCCTGATGGGCGTCGGTGTCCAGTATGAGCACGCGCTCGAGGCCCTCGTCGAGAAGGGTGCGGGCCGCAACGGCGACGTCGTTGAAGATGCAGAAGCCCTCGCCGTAATCGGGCCCGGCATGATGGAGCCCCCCGAATCCGACAGCGATGCCTCTCCCGAGCGCCTCTCGCGCCGCATCTACCGAGGCGCCTGTTATGAGCCGTGCCGCATCTACCGAGCCGGGCAGGAGCTGCGTGTCGAGCGAGAGGAATCCGCGCCGTTTCTCGAGAGCCTTGACCCGATGCACGTAGGCGTGATCGTGGGCGAGTTCGAGTGTCTGCTCGGAGGCTGCCTTCGGCTTTTTGATATCGAGTGTCGAGTAGACTTCGGGGAAACGATCCTCGAGTTCTGTCATGAAGGAGGCGAAACGCTCGCCTCTGAATGGATGCGTGGCGCCGAAGTCATATCCTGAGAAGTCGGGATGATAGAAGAAGGGTACGGTCAATGTATCTCCAGTCGGCAGCTTCCTGTCGGACCTGACAGCCGGCACCGGGTATTACGCAGAGCGCCCATGCCGGGCCTGCAGCCTGAATGCTTCACCGCTGCCTATCGGGGTCAACTCTGCGAGATCTCGTACTGTTTAATCTTATTATGGAGGTGTTGCCGGGTCACTTCAAGGATTTCCGCCGCTTTAGTCACGTTCCCGCCCGTTTTCTCCAGGGTATCGATAACGATCTGCTTTTCCACCGACCGGAGCTTCTGCTTGAGGCTCTTGTGACGATCGAGCTGGTCGAAGATCGCTGTCTCCGACTCGAGCTGGGGGAAATGCTCGGCCGAGAGGATCTTCGAGTCGCCGCAGAGCGCGACTGCCCGTTCGATCGTGTTCTCGAGCTCGCGGACGTTGCCGTTCCAGGGATGGTTCAGGAGCAGCTTCACAGCGGGAGGCGCTATGCGGAGATCGTCCTTTTTCATCTTGCGTGTGTATTTTTCGAGAAAGTGCTCGGTCAGGGGGAGGATATCCACCGTGCGTTCGCGGAGTGGAGGGAGCGTGACAGGCACAACATTGAGCCTGTAGAAGAGATCCTGACGGAAGCGGTTGTCGCGTATATCGGCCGTAAGGTCGCGGTTTGTGGCGGCGATCACGCGGACGTCGACATTGCGCGGCGCGTTCTCTCCAACACGGCGTATTTCTCCCTCCTGTAGCGCGCGTAGGAGCTTGACCTGAAGAGGCTGCGGCATGTCGCCTATCTCGTCGAGGAATATCGTGCCTCCGTTCGCCGTCTCGAAAAGGCCCGCCTTGTCGCCTGTCGCGCCGGTGAAGGCGCCCCGCTTGTGCCCGAAGAGCTCGCTCTCGAGAAGCTCCTGAGGCATGGCGCCGCAGTTGATCGTAACGAGCTTCTTGTTCTTGCGGGGGCCGTTATGATGGAGCGCGCGGGCTATGAGCTCCTTGCCGGTGCCCGTCTCGCCGTGTATCAGGACCGTCGTATCGAGCGGCGCGACCTTTCGGATCGTGCTGAATATCTCCTGCATCTCCTTGCTCTTGCCGATCATGCCGTCGAACTGGTACTGCTCGCCGAGGCGCTCCTTCAGCTCGATGTTCTCCGCCGCGAGATTTTCCCTAGAGAGGATGAGCTCGCCGTGGAGCTTGGCGTTCTCGACGGCGATTGCCGCCTGTGCTGCGAAGGCGCTCACGATCGGCATATCCGCCATCGTGAAATTGTGAGTGATACGGTTGCTGTCGGTGTAGATCACTCCCATTACCTTCTGATCCAGTACGAGGGGGACGCAGATAGCGGTGCGCAGTTTCAGATCGATCACGCTCTCCTGGTTCTTGAACCGGTCATTCTCGAGCAGATCGGAGATGAAGAGAGGCTCGCCCTTCTTCGATACGTCGTTCACGATCGAGCTGCTGATCTCGAAATCGTCCTTGTCGAGGCTTGTTCGGTCCCGGTCGCGAGCGATTCTGAACTGCAGCTCGCCCCGCTTGTCGGTCAGCATGAGAAACCCCCTGTCGGTGTCGGCGAGCTGTGTGATCGAGTCGATGATCATCTCGAGCAGCTCGTTGAGGTTGAGGGTCGAGTTGATCGAGCGCGTGATATCGAGCAGGGTCTCTAGCTTTTCGAGCTTGTGCTGGACTAGTTCGAACCGTACCGAGAGCTCCTCGCCCATGCGGACAGAGCTGGTGGATTCGAGCTCCTTGAGATCGCTCTCCGCCTCGTCGAAGAAGTCGTCCGAGCTCTTGGTATCAGGGCCGGGCAGTGGATCCTTTGGTGTCTTCTTGTTCATATCGTTTTGCTCCGTTTGTGTCTCGTCCATCTCATCGCTTCCTTTCAGTTATGAAAGAACATGTGTAGACAGGTGTTCATGGACATATTGTTCATTTGAACAGTGCGATGGGTGCCGGCGTGTCCTGGTGGCCGTCCCTGCACTTGATGTAACATATTGTAATTATTCAACATAAAGTGTTTTTCATCGCCCTTGTACGCCGTTGGCATAAACATTGAGTATCCTATATAACAATCGAGGTTACCAATGTCGATACAGTTCGAAACAATGTTTAACTCTTTACAGCTATGAAAGTTACTGGCTCACCAATCTTCATCTCGCAAGTGCTGTGCCGATATTATGTTTCTGGCGAACCATTCTGCATCTCATTAAATATGAAGAGGTTAAAGTGCATGCTTCCGCCGTCTGGATCGGATTTGTATTTTGCATTCTGTCTACTAATTTTTACAGTTACAGGTGTAGGGTGTAATAAACGCCCCCTGTATATGTAATTATATATATGTAAATGATATTTGACAACTGTAAACATTCGATGATGTCATTAAACGGCAGTAGGGGTGCCGGGGGAGGCGCGGGTCACTTGACTCGGAATCTCGTATCTGATACAATTAGGTATCTAGGGTTTTGTAAGCGGCTGATGTGGGGTTTTTCCGAGCAAATCGAGTCAAATGTTTTATCCAGGGCTCGACCCGCGTGCACCAAAAAAGGGAAATCTATGAATGGTTCACGCAGGATACGATCGTCTGGATGGTTGCTTCTTCTCTCCGCTCTCATCGCAATCTGTCTATTCAGCGGTACGGTCCTCGCCGGCGAAAGGTTACCCGTATATGTCGACGAGTACGGGTATAGGGTCAGAAGCGAGCCGGGTGAGGATCCCCACCTGCGTGTAAAGGATTTCATCCAGATCCAGGAGGATTATTCGACGGTGACGCTCTCTGATGGCAGGGGTGGACCGAGTCCCATCGATCCGTATGGAGACGAAGTTCTCGGCGGGGAATCCCGTCTGCTCACCGGTTGGTGGATCCTCTTGAGGATGATGTTCGACACAATGCCGAGGTGACGTTTCCAGAATTTAAAGCTATGCGCGAAATCGACCCCACCATAGTAGAGCTGATCGATCGCTGTGATCTGTACCGCCGAAAGGGCGAGTACAAACGCGGATACGACTGCTCGCGGCGTTTCATCGAGATAGCGGCTTCCGATCACCTGGATGAGAGTATGCGGTGCCGAGCCCTCGTAGAGGCGGCCAGGTTTGCCTACTATGCGAGCCGGTTCGATGAGTGCATCTCTTCGCTCGAGCGGATACGGGAGCTCTTACAATCGCTCGATCCGGAATCCGCCCTCAAGATCGAGATGGAAGCGAGGCTCATAAGAGCCAATGTGTTGAGACGCCTGGGGGAGTACAGTGAGGCACTCAGTTTGCTGGATGATGGGGATGTTCCATGGCCGACTGCCCTTGAGGCGGAGCGGCTGCTGATAGAGGGTGCCTGTCTCTACTACCAGAGTGAATTTCCAATTGCTCAAGAGAAGCTCGAATCGTCACTCGGGCTTTCATCCTATATGAAGAACGATATGCTCCGTGCGCGCGTACTGACGATGAACGGGCTGCTCCAGCAGCGTATAGGGTTCCTGCGGTCAGCCGAGGAGTATCTTCTGAGAGCCTGGGAGTTGTGCAGGGCCGGCACGGATCATTACGGAGAGGCGGCTGCCGCGCTCAATCTGGGTATCGTCCAGTACCGCCTGGGCAGGTTCTCTGAAGCCCGGGAGAGCATCGAGCGGTCGCGGTCGGTATTTCGGCAAGTAGGATGGACTATTGGCGTGTGCAGAGCGATCCTCGCCCACGGTAATGTCGAAAAGTATGCGAGAGAACTGGGCAAAGCGGTTCGGCATTACCGTAAAGCGGGAAGAATAGCCGCTGCACACGATTTTATACGCGAGCAGGCGCTAGCGGAGGAGTTTATAGGAGAGGTATGCACCGCTCGAGGGGAGTATGAGCTGGCCGGGGAGCACTTCGAGCGGGGTCTCGAGCTGGCAGGCCGTATAGGCCCGGAGAGCGACATCACGGTCGAGATCCAGAGGCGCCTGGGAGAACTCTACGTAGCTCGGGGCGATGCCGACCGGGGGCTCGAGGTTCTCGAAGAAGGCCTCGGGCTGTCCCGTAGAATCAAGGAGCGTCTCGAGGAGGGGGCTATCCTTAGAACGATGGGTACCGCGCACGCGGCCCTCGGTAACCTTGACCGGGCGGAGGCCCGGTTCTGTGAAGCCCTTGAGGTCTTAAGAAGGATCGGTGCCCGTTTTGAGATCGCAAAAACCCATCTTTTCGCGGTCGAGTCTCTTGCGGTGGAGGGCATAAATGGGTCGCTCCGCCCGAAGAAGGGTCTTTCACAGGATGATGTGAAGAGTATCTGGCGCGATCTCGTCGAGGCTGATCATCTATTTGCTGAAACAGGTGTCTCCTACTGGAAAGAGAGATCGGGCAAGCTTCTCGAGAGCTTTGGCAGATTGAGGCGCACTTTTACGGGCCGGGACTGGACCGGTGATATGGCGGGTTCTGTAGTGAGCCTCAAGCATAACGACGATTACCTTTTGAGCGAACACTTCGTCTGTGTATCCGAGCCGATGCAGATGGTCTGGGACCGGGTCAACTTTGCCGCGGGGAACCAGAGGCCGGTCCTGATCACCGGGGAGACGGGCACGGGCAAGGAGATCGTGGCCCGGCTCATCCATCAGATGAGCGACCGCGCAGGTAAGCCCTTTGTCGCTGTTAACTGTGCAGCCATACCGGACCATCTTTTCGAGAGCGAATTCTTCGGGCACAAGAAGGGATGTTTCACGGGCGCTGTGACCGACCGGGCGGGGATATTCGAAGAGGCGAACGGCGGGACGCTCTTTCTCGACGAGATCGGCGAGCTGACGACGCTTCAGCAGGTAAAGCTCCTCAGGGTCCTACAGGAGAAGAAGATACGCAGGATAGGCGAGAACATCGAGCGGCCCGTCGACATACGGGTCCTCTCCGCCACCAACCGTGATATCGAGAAGAAGGTAGAGGGCGCATCCTTCAGGGAAGATTTCTACTACCGCATAAACGCCGAGCAGATCCACTTGCCGTCCTTGAGACAACGGCCCGAGGACATAATTCCCCTTATCACATACTTTCTCTGCGGACGGAACGAGTCTGATAAGAGATTTGTCCTGATAGAGGAGGAGGCGCTCAAGTGCCTGCAGGGCTACAGGTGGCCGGGGAATGTGAGGGAGCTCTTTACGATTCTCGAGAGAGCTGCCGATATGGGCAACGGCGGTCCGATCGGCCTTGGAATGCTGCCCGAGCGTCTTGTGAATGGCAAGGCGCACCGCCTCTCTGCCGCAGCCGGGTCAGGTTCCATGGGGGACCGGGAGGGACGCATACGCAAGGCGCTCTCCCTCTGTAATGGCAACAAGAGCGCAGCCGCCCGATGGCTCGGAATCTCACGCGGCACACTCTACAAGGAGCTCCGGCTCGTGGGCCTGCATGACATTATCCGCGAGCGGCCGTTACCGCAATAGCTCCCTATCGACAAACCTGCACTATCAGCGATAAATATTTTTTGTATTGATCCCCCGATTGAGGTGTTAATCGTAATGCTCGTGTTCACTATGTACATTCTGTAGACACTCCGGCCAACTGCAGACCACTAATATTCTTATGCTAACCAGCCATGCCATTGCGTAAACACATTGCACAGAACGGGCAGCGATCACTTCGTTTCGCTGCCTGTGTTAGTATCCTTTTTGAAATATATATGCTCCTCTAAGCTAGGATATATTCATAGGATGCAATTTAGAATGATTATTAGATCCTGATTGTCCCTTCGGAAATCCCCCTGGCACGAATGATGTATTAGTAATTGTTACCGTTGGTTACTCGACGAGTTTGATATGTCGTTTGCCCACCCTTAAACGACTGTTCAAGCGTAAAGAACCATCCAAATGCTGTGGTCAGCTTCGCAACGTCCCCCCATCGCGCAACCGAACCGCAGTTAGGGTGGTTCTTTTTTTTTCATTTCGAAAACAAAGGTAATAATTACGCTATTACAGAAATCGCTCTATCATGCGCCGCTTCTGTTCGATCCCGCCTGCGGACGCCTTTATGAACCGAACGTGCCCTTCCCGGTCGATAACGACAAATGTGGGAATCGAACCCACCATGTATTCATTATTGAATATGCTCTTTTCCAAGATCACACAGGGCCAAATGAGATTCTGGCTCTTGATATACTCTCCGGTGATCTCGATCTCACGCTCGAGTGCTAGATTCTCCTGGACCTTCCCCGTTTCGATATCGGTGAATTGGCCCTGCAAACTCGTTACACCGATGATCTCGAGCCCTCGGGCCCCGTACTCTTCCAACAGTATCCTCAGCTCGGAGTATCCTATTATGCAGGGCTCGCACCACGTCGCCCAGAAGTCCAGCATTACGACTTTCCCTTTGAACGAGCTGATGGTGAGGGACGAGTCGCCGTTGTATACATGGATAAATGTGAGTTCTGGAGCAGGCTTTCCAATCAAGTCGATACGTTCCAGCAGCCGATGGCATGCCTTTATATATCCCTCATATCTTTTGGGAGTAGTGTCTTCCTTTTGTTCGTTCGAATCAGCGTAGGTCACAGTATCTACGTACTCGGCGTAACCTTTCTCGAATCCTTCCCGGCAACGAAGCACCTGCGTTCTGCAGACATCGAGCTTGTCCGCCTCCTGGCATGTATTGGTCAAATCTGACATCAGCGAAAAGGAGCAACTCGATGGGCCGTATGAGAGTGAATTCAGCTCATCCACATACACCCTGATGGCATCATCGAGGTGATTCCTGTCGTTGTAGCGCCCGCCGAGATTTTCGCATTGATCACACAGTCCCCAACGGTTTTCCGATCCGGGTGGATAGAGATTCCTGTAATCGGTCATCATCCTTTCCGCTACTGACGCATCCCCCGCCTCAATTTCCATGTTGATCAATTCCAGGAATGCTTTCCTTGACTCTTTGCCTCCTTTGGCCTTGAGGTCCTCGAAAACATTGCGGGCCTTCTTGCTGCGGCCAGACCAGAAGAGTAGCCTTCCATAATAGAGGCTGTCCGCCCGGGAGAGGCTGTCGGATCTCATAGTGCTGAAGAGCCCGACAGCGATCCTGTTTCTCGCATCCTCGTAGTCGTACCTTGAAGAGATCTTGCCTTGCCCTAGCAGCGCAAAGACGCTGTCGAACACGGCATCTCTGACCTCCTCGGGAAACTTCGTTCCTTCCGGTTCCTTGCCGCACCCGGCGAACAATAGCGCGCAGATAGTAAAAACAGCGAAAAATACCTTTGCTTGTGACATGGGCATAGCCCCCTCCTTACCTTTGTTGAAAAGTTTTCCCTAGAATAAGCCACTGGCATCGATGAATGATATTACTACTTTTAAGATATGAGCAACCAGGAATAATTATCGTTAAATATGCAGTCTATTATCATTGCAGCAGCACCATCTTCCTACACCTTATTTCACCCAACACCTTGAGCCGGAAAAAGTGAAAGAACTCCACGGGCTGAGCCCTACCCAAAAACTGGTCCAGCAAAAAGTCGAGATCTTTGGCTTTTGCTAGATTAATTTCTTGCTGATTCCACTTGACAGGCTAAAAATCCATGATAAACTTGTTTCGACTCTCAATATTTGTTTAATGCATTGGAGGAAGCCATGAGGTGGGCAAGAAAGCGCCGGACCATTCGCCCATTGATACCCGTTTGCCTAATGGCAGTGATTCTTGTTGTTTTCTCATCCAGCATCGTTTTCGCCCAATCTTCCCGAACTCTCGTTAAAGTCAAGGATCTTCCAACAATCTTCCCCGAACTAAACATCGATTACGCTGAACCAGGAAGTAGCCCTTGGGGAGCGAATTGTCTGACGAGCGTAAATCCATATGATCCGAGCAGGAGGAATGATAAGGAAGAGATCGTAATTCACCCATTAGAATCTCCTGTAAATTCTTATTATTGGCTCTCAAATTACATCCCATTACTAAAGCAGATAGTATTGGGTTTTTAAAATCTGCTCTCGCATGGTAAACAAACTGAAATCAACTGATGATTATCTTGCAAAGATTGAAGGTTTTGTCTCTAAGGAAGACTAT